>NZ_JBIBYR010000049.1:0-29789 GCF_043083485.1 Streptomyces sp. NPDC014727
ACTGAACGCCTTCGACATCACCTTCGACGGCCGCCTCTCCGCCGCCCGTCAGTAACCCTCAACAACCCGAGTTACACCGCTCGTTTGACAGACCCTGTCCGGTGGACCGATCCGACCAGCAAGCGCCGCCAGTCACTGTCCGAGGGAAAGGACAGCGAAGAAGAGGCCCAGGAATGGCTCCAGGCCATCATCGAGGCCGCGGAGGCCGGCCTGAGCCCGTCGCTGGCCACCATGAAGCTCGCCGAATACGGCGAGGCGAACATGGACCTCGCCCTGCGTGGCCTGGAGTTGAAAACGCTGGACCCCTACCTGTCGGGGTGGCGGATGCGCGTTGTCCCCGCCCTGGGCCACCTCGCGGTGCGGATGATCACCAATGGTGTCGTCGACCGCACCGTGCAGAACTGGATCGCCGACGAGCACAGCCGCTCCACGGTGAAGAACACGATCGCCGTCCTGGTCCGCGTCATGGAGCAGGCAGTCCGCGACCGCATCATCAAGGTCAACCCCGCCCGGGTGACCGGCTGGCAGAAGCTCTACAAGCAGGCCGAGGACGAACTCCACGACCCACGGGCGCTGGCCCTGCCCGACTGGGAGACCCTCGTCGCGCTGGCCGACGCGCTCGTTCCCATCGTCGAGGAGATCCGTCCCCTCGTCGCTCAGCGCGTCCTGTCCGCCGGCCCGAATCCCGATGCCCGCCTGTTCACCGGCCCGCGCGGCGGACGCATCTCCACCGCCGTCCTGCGCGACGCGACACACTGGGACGACGTGGTCACCAAGCTCGGCTACGAACACCTGCGCCGCCACGACCTCCGGCACACCGGACTGACCTGGTTCGCCGACGCCGGAGTCCAGGTACACGTCCTCCGCAGGATCGCCGGCCACGGCTCCCTGACCACCACCCAGCGCTACCTGCACCCCGACGTACACAAGATCACGGCCGCCGGGGCGGCGCTCTCCGCACACCTCAGCGTGCTCCGCGCACCACGCCCACTGCCGAGCCCGATCGTCGTGACCCGCTGACCCCGGTCAAGGGCGCCGGTCCCCAACTGGTCCCCAAGAATGATCGAGGGCCGGTTTCGGACACCTCCGAAACCGGCCCTGACCTGCGACTGTCTCCAGTCGGGACGACAGGATTTGAACCTGCGACCCCTTGACCCCCAGTCAAGTGCGCTACCAAGCTGCGCCACGTCCCGATGCGATTCCCCCGGTCTTCCCGGGCGGCTGCGCAGGACAAACATTACCTCACTCCGAGGACCGGATCGACGCCCGTGCCTGGTGGGCGCGGTCGGCCAGGGATTCGGCGCCGCACGCCGTGGCCAGTTTGTGGGCCCTGGCGAGTTCGCGCGGGGAGCGGATCGCGATGCCGTAGTCGACGAGAGCCAGGGCATGTTCGTACGCGGACGGGGAGGCCTCCAGATGACGGACCGACTCGGCCAGCAGATGGACGGCGTCCTCCGGACGTGCGAAGAGCGCGACACAGCGCAGGGCCTCACCGATCGCGGTGTCCGTACCGAAGCGCTCGGCGTGCACCCGGGCAGAGCCGGCGATCTGGGCGGCGCGGCCCGGGTCCTCCTCGGCCAGGGCGCGGGCGAGATCGCCGGCCCAGGGAGCCCATACGCCGTTGAATCTGCCTCGTGCTTCGAGGGCACGGCCGGCCGTTTCCAGTTCGGTGACCGCCTCCTCCGTACGGCCTTCGGCCAGCAGCAGCCGACCGCGCAGGCACGGGGCGTCGGGCAGCACCATCGCGCTGGGATAGGGCGGACCGAAGTCGTAACGGTCGGCGATCTCGCGGGCCTCCGCGACCCGGCCGCGGGCGATCAGCGTATCGATCAGGAGGCAGGCCGCGTCCCAGTGGACGGGGAGTCCGCTGCCGACACGGTCGGCGAGGCGCAGCCCTTCACGCAGGAAGCCCTCCGCCTCTGCGAGTCGTCCGCGGCGGCGGTGGACCAGACCGAGCAGGGTGTGCGCGAATGCGAGGTGGGCACCGCTCCAGCCGGAGATCTCGAAGGCCCTGACGGCCTCGCCGAAGAGTTCCTCGGCACGGTCGAGCTGGTCGGTGAAGGCGTAGGTGATGCCGACGAGGGTCGGAAGCTCGAAGCCCCATTCCGTGTCGGTCCAGCCGAGCCCGCGGGCGGGGTGGCCGTCGACCAGGGCACGTTCGCAGAGGTCGACGATGAGCTGGGAGTTCTCGCCGCGCATCATGGCGTCGAAGGCGCGGAGCGTGAGCAGGGCGCGCTCGGCGTTGTCGCGGCCGGAGAGATGGTCGGCGTTCCGGGCGAGCCTGCTGGAGCGGGCGGGTCCGTCGTCCTCGGTGGACTGCATGCCCTCCCAGAGGAAGTGGGCGGCCTGAAGCCGCATCAGGCCGGGGCCGGGCGCGGTGCGCGCGGCCTCGGCGGCGAGGGCGGTGGCCGCCTCCTTCAGCTGGTTGTTGTGGGAATGCGCGGCCGCCAGCCGGTAGGTGGCGTCGACCCGCTGGTCGTCGTCGAGTCCGGGCATGTCGAGGGCGGCCCGCAGATGCCGGACGGTGGTGGCCGGGGAGCTGAGCAGCGTGGCGCAGCCCAGTTCGTACAGCAGGGTTGCCTTCACGCGTTGGCGCGGCGGTTCCTCCAGGGCGCGTTCGAGGCAGCGACGGGCCGCCTGCGGAGCACCGACCGCGAGATGCTGTTTGGCCGCGTCGCGGAGCTGTTCGACCAGTTCCTGGTCGTCGTCCGGGTGCACTTCGAGCAGGTGCCGGGAAGCCGCCGCGGCACCGAGGCCGGCCCGGGTGATCGCCCAGGCCGCCCGGCCGTGCATGGCGGTACGGGTGGCCGGCGGGATCGAGCGGTACACCGCGGTGGCGATCAGCGGGTGGACGAACTCCAGCGGGTCGAAGCCGGTGACGATACGGGCCTCGCGCAGCCGCGCCGTGCAGTCGGCCGCCTCGGCGGGACTCATTCCGGCGAGGGTGGCGGCGAGATCCTGCGAGATGTCCGTACCGAGGACCGCGGCGGCCCAGGCGAACCGGTTGGCATTCGTGCCGAGCCGTTCGAGCCGCGCGACGAGGCCGCTGCCACGGGCCGACGCGCCGAGTTCGCGCAGCAGCCCGGCCGATTCCTCCAGCGGCGCCAGCTCGCGGTCCTGGACCTTGGCGACGAGTTCGACCGCCTCGTAGGGGTTGCCGCCGGTGACGGCCCACACCTCGCGGCAGAAGGGATCGTCGGCGTGTTCCCCGAGGGCCGCACGGGCCAGTTCCGCGGTGGCGTCCGGGGTGAGGGCGCGCAGCGCCACCCGGACCTGGGAAGGATGCGAGCTGCCCACTCCGCTCTCCTTCTGCCGCGCCGCCAGTTCCTCCGGCCGGTGGGCCTGGACGACCAGGACGGGCAGTTCACCGAGGCGGGCGGTGAACGAGGCCAGCCAGGCGAGGGATTCGCCGTCCGCCCAGTGCGCGTCGTCGATGACGAGCAGCAGCGGACGGTGGCTGAGCCGGGACGCGAGGCGGGAGACGACGAAGTCGAGGCCGTCCCGCACCCCTTGCGGATCCGCCTGCGGGCCGGTCGGCTGAGCGAGCCCGAGTGCGGGCGCGGTGATCTCGTACCAGGCCCCGAACAGGGTCCGCACCTCGTCGGGCGGGAACTGGTCGAGGGCGGGCTGCAGCAGTTGGCGTACGACGTGGAACGGCACGGACGTGACGGTTTCGCCGCCGCGTGCGGACCAGACCGTGCAGCGGTCGGCGGCCATCGCCTGGATCTCGGCGAGCAGTGCTGTCTTGCCGATGCCGGCCTCACCGCTGAAGATCAGCAGCCCGCCGGCCGCCTGGGCGCCGCACAGGGCATCCACGGCTTGTGCGGCAGCGGCGAGTTCCGGTTCGCGCTCGTACAGCGGCCGGGACTGCTTCATCCCTACCCTCCCCAAAGTGGTGCGGATGACTGTCGACACTAGTCGTGCGCGGGGGTCCACGGACAGTGGTTCGAGCAGTTCGCCGCAGGTGCGGGGCACAATCGAGGGGTGGACGAGACTCACCGCGACCGCGATGCCGAGGGCCGGGCGCGCAATGCGCGCCCCCGTGACGGGCTGGGACGCCCGCTGCCGTACGGGACTCCGGGAGTGGAGCGGCAGCCGGAGGGGGTCGTACGTACGCCCGAGGAAACCCTGTGTGAGGCACAGCGGCTGCTGGACTCGGGGATGCCGTTCCATGCGCACGAGGTGTTCGAGGACGCGTGGAAGTCGCGGCCGGTGGCGGAGCGGGAGTTGTGGCGCGGGCTCGCGCAGCTGGCCGTGGGGCTGACACACGCGGCGCGGGGCAACACGACCGGCGGGGCCAGGCTGTTGCGGCGCGGCGCGGCGGCCCTCGCGGAGTACAGGGCCACCCGGCCTCACGGAATCGGGGTCGAGGGACTGATCCGCTGGGCCGGGGAGCTGGCGGGGCGGGTGGAGCCGGGCGGCAACGCGGCCGACGTGCGGGGGGCGAGCGCCGAACCCGTGGACGCTGCCGTCGAGGCGCCCCGTCTGCGGCCCCTGGAGCCGTAGCCCGGACGACCGGGGGCGGTGGCGCACGGGCGGTGGCCCGGACGGCGCGGGCGGTGGGGCATGGGGCAGACTCGGTGCGGTGAGAAAGATCTATGTCATCGGTATCGGCGCGGGCGACCCCGACCATCTGACCCTGCAGGCCATCAAGGCGCTGAACAGGGCGGATGCGTTCTTCATCCTCGACAAGGGCGAGGAGAAGTCCGATCTGACCGGGCTGCGACGAGACATCCTCGACGTACATGTGAAGGACGCGTACCGGCTGATCGAGGCACGGGATCCGGAGCGGGATCGCAGGACATCGGACTACTCACCCGCGGTGGACGACTGGCGCAGCCGCCGTGCGGATCTGTACGAGCGGTTCATCGCGGAGGAACTCGGCGAGGACGAGTGCGGGGCGTTCCTGGTGTGGGGCGATCCCGCGCTGTACGACTCCACACTCGGCATCCTCGAAGAGATCCTCGACCGGGGTGCGGTCACCTTCGACCACGAAGTGGTCCCCGGGATCAGCAGCGTCTCCGCACTGCTCGCCAGGCATCGGACGGGACTGAACCGGGTGGCGCGTCCGGTGCAGATCACGACGGGCCGACGGCTGGCCGAGGGCTGGCCCGAGGGGGTGGACGACGTCGTGGTGATGCTCGACGCGCGGCAGGCGTTCACTCGCCACCTGGACCAGGATCTGCACATCTACTGGGGGGCGTACGTGGGGACCGCCGACGAGATCCTGGTCTCCGGACGCCTCGCCGAGGTGTCGGACCGGATCGAGGAACTGCGGGCCGAGGCGCGGACCCGCAAGGGCTGGATCATGGATACCTATCTGCTGCGTCGCGACTGAATCCGCCTTCCTGGCACAGCAGTCGGAGCGCCGCGGCGACATCGTGCACGACGCGCACGCCGTCGGGCGGCGGCGGTCGGCGGACCACGACCACGGGCAGCCCGAGGTTCCTGGCAGCGGTGAGCTTCGCCGCGGTGGCAGGACCGCCGCTGTCCTTGGTGACCAGGACGTCGATGGTGTGGTCGCGCAGCAGCGCCGTCTCGCCCTCGACGGTGTACGGACCGCGGTCGAGGAGCACCGCGGTGTGGCGGGGCAGCGGCGGCTCGGGCGGATCCACGGACCGTACGACGAAGTGGAGCCGGTCCGCGCCGGGGGCGGTGGCGAAGGCGGCCAGGCCGAGACGGCCGGTGGTGAGGAGGATCCGGCGACCCAGGCCGGGCAGTCGGGCAGCGGCGTCGGCGAGGTCGTCGGCCTGATGCCATTGGTCGTCGGGGCCCGCCGTCCAGCCGGGGCGGCGCAGTGCGAACAGTGCGGTGCCGGTGGCCTTCGCGGCTTCGGCGGCGTTAGCACTGATGGTGTCGGCGAACGGATGGGTGGCATCGACGACGGTGTCCACGCTGTGGGTTCGCAACCAGTCGGCGAGGCCCCGGGGGCCGCCGAAGCCGCCGATGCGGACGTCCCCCGCGGGCATCCGGGGCCGGGCGACCCGGCCGGCCAGCGAGGTGGTGACGCGCGTGGTCGTCTCGCCGCCGGGCCCGGCCAGCTCGGCGGCGAGCTGCCGGGCTTCGGTCGTACCGCCGAGGATGAGGATGTGGCCGGGCATGCACCGAACCTACGTCACTATGGCCGTCCGCCGCCCGGAGCGGCGAACAGGGCTGCCCGCAGCCACTACGATCCGGCGTCATGAGCACTTCTGACCAGGACCATGCCGTGGACAGCCCGATAGCCGATCCGGAGGCCGCGTCGAAGACGGCTCCCGCAGCTGTTCCGGAGGCCGTTCCCACGCAAGCTCCCGAGACCGTTCCGGAATCTGCTTCGCGGACGCCGGCGCACCCGGTTCCAGGGGCCTCGGCGGAGGCCGTCGCGGAGACCGCCCCCGAGGCGGCTCCTGCGGCCGATCCGGAGACCGCTGCCGAGACGGGCGAACGCCGGTTGACACCACGTCAGGCGAGACGGCTGCGCATCGTCCTCTCGTCGATCGGCATGGCGGCGATGGCGGTCGTTCTCGCACTGCGGATCGCCAGTCGGTCGTCCGTGCTGGTGGTCGGGGTCTACGGGCTCGCGCTGATCCTGTGCGGGATCGTGATCGAGCTGAGCAGGAACGGTCGTACTCGGCTCGGCAGTTGGCTACTGGCCGTCGGGCTGCTGGCGGCGATCGGTTCGGACTGGCTGCTCATTCCCTGACGCATGGTCAGGACAGTGCGATCCGCATGGTCGCGCCGTGCGGATCGACCCGGTCGAGCCGGTCGGCGCGCAGATGGAGAGGAGCGCGCCGACGCGATCGACGGGGATGCCGGTCTCGGCGGCGTACGCGAGGAGCCTGCGCTGCCCCTCGTGTACGGGGCTTCCAGCGAGCCGGGTACCGCTTCGAAACCGGTGTGCAGGATGGCCGTGTCGGCCTTCGATGTGCCGTTGCCGATGTCGTCCGAGGCTTCGACGAGGGCGATGCGCAGCCGGTAGCGCGACCAGGTCGGCGGGCAGTGCTCCGGCGGTGGTGATCCTGCGGTTCATCGCATGACTCTCGTAGGTATCAGGCGTGATCCAGCATGGTCTGCACGGCGGCGCGGAATCCGGCGAGGCGTTCGGCCGCCTCGTCGGCGCCGATCCGGGGTTCGTACACGGCGGCGGGCTTCCATTCGGGTACGGCCTGCCGGAGCGGGAGCCGGGGGTCGAGGCCGAGGCGGGCGACGGCTCCGACGCCGAGTGCGGTGACATCGGGCAGCGCGGACACCTCGACGGGGCGTTGCAGCAGGTCGGCCTGGGTCTGCATGAGCAGTGCCGAGCGGGTCAGGCCTCCATCGACCCGGAGCGAGGTCAGCGGGGAGCCCAGGTCGGTCGCGACCGCCTCGGTGAGTTCGACGACCTGTGCGGCAATGCCTTCGCACAGCGCACGCACCAGATGGCCCGCGGTGGTGTCGAGGCCGAGGCCGGTCACCGATCCGCGCAGGTCGCCGCGCCACCAGGGGGCGGCGAGACCGGCGAGCGCCGGTACGAACGTGACACCGCCGGAGCCGGGGACGCCGGCGCCGACCACGTCGAGGTCCGCCGCACCCGCGATCACCCCCAGGCCGGTGAGCCAGTCGACGGCGGACGCGGCGGTGTAGACCTGTCCGTCGAGGCAGTAGCTGGTGCGGCCGCCGAGCCGCCAGGCGACGCAGCTGACCAGTCCGGTGGACCCGCGGCGGGGCGCAGGACCGGTCTGGGCGAGCAGGAAGGCGCCGGTTCCGTAGGTGCACTTGGCGTTGCCGGGGTCGAGGGCGTTCTGGGCGAGCAGGGCGGCCTGCTGGTCGACGAGGAGTCCGGTCAGCGGGAGTTCGCCGCCGAAGGCGGTCGTGGTACCGACGACGCCGTCGGAGTCGACGACGGCCGGGAGGCGCTCGTCGCCGAGGCCGAAGACGTCCAGGGCCTCGGGTGACCACCGGACCCGGTCGAGGTCGAGCAGCTGAGTGCGTCCCGCGGTCGCCGCGTCCGTGACGAACGCACCGGTCAGCTGATGGACGAGCCAGGAGTCGCTGGTGGTGACCACGCCCTCGCGGGTCAGCTCGCGCCGGATCCAGGCCATCTTGGGGGCGGCGAAGTACGGATCGAGCGGCAGCCCGGTGAGGCGAGTCAACTCCTCCTCGTGCGCCGCAAGTTCCGCGCAGACGGGTGCGGAGCGCCGGTCCTGCCAGACGATCGCTTCGGTGAGCGGACGCCCGGTGCCCGGATCCCAGGCGAGCACCGTCTCGCCCTGGTTGGCGAGGCCGACGGCGGCCACCGGTTCGCCCGCTTCGCGCAGCGCCCGACGCCCGGCCTCGACGACCGAGCCGAGCAGTTCGGCCGGGTCGACCTCGACCGCCCCTCCGGCGCCGTGACGCGGCCGCACGGGAGCCGAACCGGAACCGATCACGCCACGCTCCGGGCAGACCACCAGCGCCTTCGTTCCCGACGTGCCCTGGTCCACCGCGAGTACCGGGCCTGTCATCGACACTCCAGTCGTGCGAAAGCTCTACGGCTTGAACGGAATCGTGATCATTGGTCTCCGCCGCCCAGAGTGGTGCAGACCACCGCGTACGTCAAGGGCCGTCCGGGCGCACGTCCGGAACGGCCGGATGTTGATCAACGTCCGTACCGGTCAGTCGACTTGAGTAAGATCCGCGAATCGGTCCGGAGTTCGGGGCAACTGGCCTTACACTCACCGCCGAGCAACAACCGGACGCTTTCGAGCAGTTCATTGTTCAACAGCTGCTACACCCCCCACGCCCTTGAGGATTGATGACACCGACATTCCCTCCCGAGCTCCGAGACCTCGAATCCCGGGCCGCTTCCGCACGGGTTCCATGCCACCGCCGGGCTGCGTGACGTGCTGAGGAGATCTCCCATCCATCGCACCCCGTCCGGCCGCACATGGGCAGGGCGTGTCCATGGCCAACAGTGAATTCCGGCCGGTCTATCACCCGGCCGGCCATGACAACGAATTGCGTGTGGCATTACAGGATCTGCGCACCGGGCGCTGGCTTTCCATGCGCGATCTGCTGGAGCGTACGCCGGACTGGACCCTGTGGACGCAACGCACCCAGGTGCTCGGAGCCATCGCCGCCGGTTCGGACGCGGTGCAGGCCTGGCTGGCCGAGGAGCCGCGAAGTGTCGCCGCCTGCGTGATGCAGGCACGGGTCGTCGTGGAGCGGGCCGTGCGGGCCCATCGCGAGGGCCATCACCGTGCGCAGGAACTGTGGCAGGAAGCCTGGGGAGCCTGCCGGACGGCCGCACACACCTCACCCGCCGACCCGGTGCCCTGGGTGTGTCTGCTGGCCCTGTCGCAGCTGGACGAGCACCAGCGACTGGAGGAGCACCGGCTGCACCCGCCGGGGCCGATGCTCTTCCCCGGCCCGTGGGGGCTGCTGGCGGAGGCCGACAAACGGGATCCGTACAACCGCGAGGCCTACCACCGGATGCTCCAGTTCGTGTACGCGCGGAAGGCCGGCGGATCGCTCTCGGAGGCGGTCAACTTCGTTCAGTGGGCGGCCTCTTCCGCTCCCGACGGATCCGCGCTGCACGCGCTGCCCCTGTATGTGCGGGTCGAGCGCTACCGGCGCGAGCACGGGCACGAGAAGGCCCTGGATCTCCACTGGGTCACCGAGGACGCCGAGCGGGACGCGGCTCGGGCGCTGGAGCTCTGGTTCCGTCGCACGCCTCCGATCTCCCACTCCCTGCTCGACCTGAACCATCTGGCCCACGCCCTGTGGGGTGCCCTCCAATTCGCCGACGCCGCACCGGTGTTCCGGGAACTCGGGCCCTATTTCACCTCCGTTCCCTGGGTGTATCGCACACGGGACCCCAAGGCCCCCGGTGGCGCCGAGGAAGTCTTCCTGCGTGCCCGCAGCCGCTGTCTCGCGGTGTCCCGCGACCCCGGACGGGGGCCGCACGGCTGAGCCAAGGCGCCGCGCGCCGAGCCGCATCCCCGTTCCGGACCGACCGCTTTCCTTCCCGTCCCCATCACTCCTCATGGAGGTTTTCCCATGTCCATATCCACCCCGACCCAGTCGGGTGCGGAGGCCACCCCGCCGAAGGACGAGGAGGAGCGGCTGCGTGAACTCGGCTATCAGCCCGTGCTCGCCCGACGCATGGGCGGCTTCGGCAACTTCGCCATCAGCTTCTCCGTCATCTCCATCCTGTCCGGCTGCATGACCCTGTACGGCTTCGGCATGTCCACCGGCGGCCCGGCGGTGATGCTCTGGGGCTGGGCCGGTGTCGGGCTCTTCGTGCTCTGTGTCGGCATGGCGCTCGCCGAGGTCACCAGCGCCTACCCGACCTCGGGAGCGCTCTACTACATGGCCGACCGGCTCGGTGGCCGCAAGTGGGGCTGGTACACGGGCTGGCTGAATCTGCTCGGTCTGCTCGGTGCGATCGCCGGTATCGACTACGGTGCCGCGCTGTTCACCGGTGCGCTGATGAATCTGCAGTGGGGATTCACCCCCACACCGGGCAAGACGATGATCATCTTCCTCTGCATCCTGCTGCTGCACGCCGTGCTGAACCTCTTCGGTGTCCGCCTCGTCAGTGTGCTCAACTCCATCAGCGTGTGGTGGCACCTCGCCGGTGTCGCGGTGATCGTCGTCGTACTGGCGGTCGTGCCGTCGCACCACCAGTCGCCCTCGTTCGTCTTCACCGAGTTCGTCAACGACACGGGCTGGCACAATCCGTTGTACGTGGCGGCGATCGGTCTGCTCCTCGCCCAGTACACCTTCTGCGGCTACGACGCGTCCGCCCATCTGTCGGAGGAGACCTCGAACGCCTCGGTGACGGCCGCCAAGGGCATCGTCCGCGCGATCTGGGTCTCCTGGGTCGCCGGTTTCGTGCTGCTCGCCGGGCTGACGTTCGCGATCCAGGACTACGCGGGCACCCAGAACAGCGCGACCGGGGTGCCTCCGGCCCAGATCCTGATCGACGCGCTGGGCACCTCCGGGGCCACGGCCCTGCTGCTGATCGTGATCGCGGCCCAGCTGTTCTGCGGCAACGCCGAGGTCGCCGCCGCCAGCCGGATGGTGTTCGCGTTCAGCCGGGACAACGCCCTGCCGGGCTCGGCGCTGTGGCGCAAGGTGAGCGCGAGCACCCAGACGCCCGTCAACGCGGTGTGGCTGTCGGTCGTCGTCGCCGGTGTGCTGGCGCTGCCGTCGCTGTACTCCGCCACGGCGTACGGTGCGGTGACCGCGATCAACGTCATCGGCATCACGCCCGCCTACGCGATCCCGATCTTCCTGAAGCTGCGCTCCGGTGGCCGGTTCGAGCGCGGGCCGTGGCATCTGGGGCGCTGGAGCAAGCCGATCGGCTGGATCGCCGTGGTGTGGGTCGCCATCGTGACCGTGCTGTTCCTGCTCCCCCAGTCGTCCCCGGTGACGGTCGACTCGATGAACTACGCGTCGATCGCGCTGGTCGCCGTGCTGGTTCTGGCCACCATCTGGTGGTTCGTCGCGCGCCGTTCGTACAGCACGCCGTCCGCGTACGGGAACGCACGTGAGCAGGCGGAGATCGAGGAAGGCATCGTCTGATCCGGCCCCGCCCACGCCTTTTTCTCAGCCCTCCCCGGTCGCAGCGAGCAGCTGTCGGGGAGGGCTGAGGCGTGTGTGCGGCGGGTTCGGAACGTCGTGTGCGTTCAGCGCAGGAGCAACTGGAGTCCGCCGAGGACGGTCGCGCCGATGACCCCGTCCACGGCAGCCAGAGCCAGGCGGCGGCTGACAGCGCCACCGCCGCCCCGCCCGCGAGCGTTGAACCAGGCGCCCGCAAGAGCGCCCTGAGACAGGTGAGGCCCACGGGACGATCCACGCGCATGGACAGGGCTGAGGCGATCGCTATGCTGCGACGCGAACGCTCACATGAAGCGCTCAAACGAACAGCACGCGGCAGTACGGCGAGGGGGCCACCAGCATGCGGGAGCCGGTCGAACTCAGGCGACAACGAATCCTGTCGGTGGTGGAGTCGCGCGGCGCCGTCAAGGTCAGCGTGCTCGCGGCCGAGCTGGATGTCTCGGTGGTCACGATCAGGCGGGACGTCGAGGAGCTCGCCCAAGCCGGACGGCTGCGGCGCGGGCACGGGGTGGCCCGGCCGGTCGGGGAGGCGCAGCCGCCCGCCGCGGCGCCCGCGTCGCGGGGCGAGGAACCTGCCGGGGAGGGCGGGGCGGTGGCCCTGGTCGTACCGGAACGGCATTCGTACCTGTACGAGACCCTGCACGGCGCCCGGAGCGTTCTGGAGGAGTCCGGCATGCGCATCGCCCTGCACATCGCACCCCAGGCGGCCGGAGCCGAACGGCCACTGGTGGAGCGGGCACTGGCGGACGGTGCGCGCGGGCTGCTGATCGCGCCGCGCTGGCGCAACGCGCGCTCGGAGGAGCTGGACTACGGATGGCTCGCGGACGTGGGCGTGCCGACCGTACTCATGGAGCGGCGGCCCCGGCCGGGCAGCACGCTGCACGCCCTCGACTCCGTCTGTTCCGACCACTGGTACGGGACGCACCTCGCCGTCGAGCACCTGGTGTCGCTGGGGCATCGCCGCATCGTGCTGGCCGCCCGCGACGACAGCCCGACGGCGCGCAGCATCCGTGCGGCGTTCGCCGAGATCGCAGCGGCTCGTGCGGAGGTGGAGGACTGGTCGGTGGTGCTGAGTTCCCCGACGGCGGTGCCCGGCCCCGGTCCCGACTCCGCCGCCGCGGGAGCCGTCGCGCCACCGGGCCCCGGAGCCGATGGCCCCTCCGGCCTCGACCTCGCGGCGCTGCTGCGGGAGCGAGGGGCCACGGCGGCCGTGCTGCACGGCGACGTCGATGCGTTGATGCTGGTGCAGCGGCTGGCGGAGAGCGGGATCGAGGTGCCCCGCGACTGCTCCGTGGTGGCGTACGACGATGTGGTCGCGGCCCTCGGCAGCACGCCCCTGACCGCGGTGGCGCCGCCGAAGACGGCGATCGGACGCGTGGCCGCGGAGCTGCTGCTCCACAGGCTGTCCGGGGCTGTCGACGCGAGTGGACCCGTACGCCGGACGGAGTTGCTGCCCACGCTCAAGGTGCGCGGATCGGCGCAGGAGAGGATCCCTTCCGCAAGATGAGCGTTTGACCGCTTTGATTTTCTTCTGAGTGATCTCTTGACCAGTACCGATCAGCCGATCAGGATTCCCCGTGACCCGAATCAGGAGCCGCGGGAGGCGCACATGCCCGGTCGACAGAGCCGAACAACTTCTTCCTGCCCGTGGTGATGCTTTCCGACCAGCACCTGTACCCGGTCGGTCTCGGGCTCTGCACCTGGAACAGCTCCGACACGGTCTCCCCCGAGTACTACCCCGTCGTGATCACGGGCTCGCTGCTCGCGGTCCTGCCGCTGATCCTCGCCTTCGCCCTGCTCCAGCGGTTCTGGAAGGCGGGGCTCACCGCCGGCGCGGTCAAGCAGCCGCGCCACCGCCCTCATCCCCGACCAGGAGAGAGATGCACAGCCCCTACGCCACCCCACCCACCGGCCGGGACCGACCGCGCGCCGCCGTCGCCATGAAACCGGACGCCGCGACCGCCCTCCTCGACGCCCGGTCCCTGGCCGCGCTCGGCGAGGTGTGCGCTCTCGCTCCGCCACCCGTCCTCGACGACTTCACCACCGACCGCGCCCGCGCCACACTGGCGGATGTGGAGATCCTGGTCACTGGCTGGGGCTGTCCACCGCTCGACGAGGCGGCCCTGGCGGCGGCACCGCAGCTGCGCGCCGTCGTCCACACCGCGGGCAGTGTCCGCGGACACATCACCGAGGCCTGCTGGGACCGCGGCATCGAGGTGTCGTCGGCAGCCGCCGCCAACGCGCTGCCGGTGGCGGAGTACACCGTGGCGATGATCCTCCTCTCCGGCAAGCGGACCCTGGAACGGGCCCGTGACTACCGGACGGCACGCCGGCGCGACAACTGGCTCGCCACCGCGACCGAGCTCGGCAACTACGGCCGTACCGTCGGCATCCTGTCCGCCTCGATGATCGGCCGACGCGTCATCGAACTGCTGCGACCGTACGACCTGCCGGTCCTGCTCCACGACCCGTACGTCTTTGAGGCGGAGGCCGCCGCGCTCGGCGTCCGGTCCGTCGGTCTCGGTGAACTGTTCACACACAGCGACGTGGTGAGCGTGCACACCCCCCTGCTGCCTGCCACCCACGGGCTCGTGAGCCGTGAGCTGCTCACCTCGATGCGTACGGACGCCGTGCTCATCAACACCGCACGGGGCGCCGTGATCGACCAGGACGCACTCGTCGACATGCTCCGGCAGGACCGGATCCGGGCGATCCTCGACGTCACCGTGCCCGACTCGCTGCCCCCCGCACACCCCCTCTGGGAGTGCGACAACGTCACCATCACCCCGCACCTCGCAGGCTCACAGGGCAACGAGTGGCGGCGACTGGTCGATCTGGCGGTCGGTGAGGCCGGCCGCTGGGCCGCGGGCGACGGATTCGCCCATCCCGTACGACGCGAAAGGCTGGCATTCCTCGCATGACCGCACCCCATCCGGATTCCCCCCTCGAACTTCCCGCCGAAGACCGGGCGTCGAGCCCGCACACCGGCTACACCCGCGCGCACTGGGAGGCCGCGGCGGACGGACTGCTCAAGGCGGCCTGGCAGTGGGCCACACCGAGCGGCGCGCTGCTGGACCTGCCGGGCCGGCCGTCCGCCTCCGGGGTGCGCTCCGACGGGCTGGAGGGATACGCGCGTACGTTCCTCGCCGCCGCGTTCCGGGTGGCGGGCGCGGAGGGCAAGGACCCGCACGGCTGGCTCGACCGGTACGCCGACGGACTCGCGGCCGGAACCCTCACCCCCGGCCGCGACGACGCCGAGTCCTGGCCGTTGATCCGTGACCACACCGTCTTCGGCCAGCCCATGGTCGAGTCGGCCTCGGTCGCCATCGGTCTGCGGCTGACCCGGCCATGGCTCTGGGACCGGCTGGACGACGGGGTGCGGGACCGGACCGAACAGTGGCTGCGCGACGCGTTGCGGCACGTCCCCTCCCCCAACAACTGGTATCTCTTCCCCTACTCCGTGGCCGGGTTCCTGGAGTCCGTGGGCCGTGGCGACGCTGAGACGGCCCGGGCCAAGCAGCGGGCCCTCGAACTGCTGGAGGGCTGGTACCGGGGCGACGGCTGGTACGCGGACGGCGACGGCCGCGCCTTCGACCACTACAACGGCTGGGCGCTGCACCTCTACCCGATGCTGGACGCGCATCTGTCGGGCGACGCGGAGCTGTCCGCGCACTACGGCGCCCGGCTGCGCGAGCACCTGGAGGGCTTCTCGCTGCTGTTCGGCGGCGATGGTGCGCCGATCCACTTCGGCCGCTCGCTGACCTACCGCTTCGCGGCCGCCTCCTCGGTCGCGCTCGGCGCCATCAGCGGGCACACCCCGCTCACGCCCGGCGCCTCGCGGCGGGTGATCAGCGGGTCGTTGCGCTACTTCCTGGACCGGGGCGCGACCGGTACGGACGGGCTGCTGAACCTGGGCTGGCACGGTCCGCACGAGGCGTCGCTGCAGAACTACTCGGCGCCCGCGTCGCCTTACTGGGCATCCAAGGCCTTCGTCTCGCTGCTCGCCCCGGAGGGCCATCCACTGTGGACCGCGACCGAGGAGCCCGCACCGAGCGAGGGCCCCGACCGGGTGGTCGCGCTGGCCGCACCGGGGCTGCTCGTCCAGTCCACCCGCGCGGACGGGATCGTACGGCTGCACAACCACGGCAGCGACCATGTGCGCCCGCACGAGGGCGAGTCGGGTGTGGAGGACGATCCGCTGTACAGCCGTCAGTCGTACTCCACGGTGACCGGCCCCACGGCCGGGGGGAACGCGGCGGACAACCATCTGGCCGTGGTGGTCGCCGGGGTGCGCAGTGGTCGCCGGGTCATCCGTGCGCTGGGCGCCGGCGGAGGTGACGGCTGGGGCTGGGCCGCCTCCTGGCACCGCCCGGTGTTCACGTCGGGCTCCCCGATGGTGCCGGGGATGCGGGTGGAGAGCGTCACCGTGGCACGCGCCCGCTACGAGCTGAGGGTGCATCGGGTGCTCGGCGCGCCGGACGGGGCCCGGGTGGAGCAGACGGGCTGGGCGACCGGCCGCGACGACGCCCTGACCTCCGCCCTGCACGGTCTGTACGGCTGGGAGTCCCGCGACGAGGTACGGGCTCCGCAGGGCACCGCGTACACCCCCTGGGCGGTGGTGCCCCGGCTGGCCGCGCCCGCCGAGGGCACGGTGGTGCTGGTCGCGGTCGCCTCGCTGACCGCGGAGTCCGAAGCGGCGCCGCTCGACACGGTGGTGAGCGGGGTGACCGTGGACGGGGACACGGTGGAGGTCCGCTGGGCGGCGGATGCGGCTACGACCCGTATCCGCTTCGAGCCGATGACGGTCACGCACGGCTGAGCGCCGGGGTGCGCGGCCGTCGCGCCGCGCACCCCGCCCACCGGCAGGGACCTATCGGTCCGTCCTGATCACCACGGCCAGGGTGCGCGGACCGTGCACGCCCTCCACCCGCTCCAGCTCGATGTCGGACGTGGCCGAGGGGCCGCTGATCAGCGTCGTCGGCCGTTCCGGCACCAACCGGGCCACCGCCTCCGGCACGCCGACCTCGACGGTCGACAGATCAACGACGCACACATGCAGGTCGGGGACGAGGGACAACGCCCGCCGCCCCTGGTCGGGCGAGCCGTCCAGGAAGATCGTGCCCGTCTCGGCGCAGCCGACGGCCGAGGCGGTGACGACCCCGTCCAGGGCGTCGAGCCGGGGTGCAGGGATGTCGCCGGAGTCCTGCTGGACCTCGCCGTCGTACGCGTCGAGCCACCGCGGATCGAGTCCGGCCGGCACACCGATCCGCCGCGCCCCGTGCTCCCGCAGCACCTCGGCGACGACCTGGGCCGTGCGGTCGGCGGTACAGGTGCGTACATGTGCCTTGTAGTCGACGAGCCGGTCGGTGAAGAGGGCCAGGCGCTCGTCGTCTGGGAGGGTGCGGCCGGTGCGGTAGGCGCGCGGGACGGTGGTGTCCGGGGTGGGGGCGAGGGCGAGCGCGTCCTTGATCCTGCCCAGCACCGTTTCACGAGCGGTCGTCACTTCTCCTCCTCCCGCTTCTTCTCGTACTCGCCCGCGGCGGCCCGCATCGTCGCGGCGCCCTCCGCCGATGCCAGCCAGGAGCGGAAGGTCTGCTTCGGCGGCGCCGCGGTGTCCCGGCTCTCGCTCCAGCCGTTGAACGGCGGCGGCAGATGCGAGATCCTGCCGTCCCGCCCGGCGACGACGCGGCCGATCCCCGCCCCCTTCTGCGCGGCGGTGAAGAGCTTCGGGTGCTTCATGACGGTGGCCGCGGCCTTCATGGCGAGCTTCTCCGCCGTCGTGCCGGACTGTTCGGTGTTCTGGTGGCGCAGTTCGACCAGGAGCGACGGGATGTCGATCTTGACCGGGCAGGCGTCGAAACAGGCACCGCAGAGACTGGAGGCGTACGGCAGCGAGCTGTTGGGGTCGTCCTTGGCCGCGTGCATCCCGGCGAGCTGCGGGGTGAGGACCGCGCCGATCGGTCCGGGGTACGTCGATCCGTACGCATGGCCGCCGGCCCGTTCGTACACCGGGCAGACGTTGAGACAGGCCGAACAGCGGATGCAGTTGAGCGCCTCGCGCCCGATCCGGTCGGCGAGCGCCGCGGTGCGTCCGTTGTCGAGCAGGACCAGATGGAAGTCCTGCGGTCCGTCGCCCGGCGTCACCCCGGTCCACATCGAGGTGTACGGGTTCATGCGCTCCCCGGTGGAGGAGCGCGGCAGCAACTGCAGGAACACTTCGAGGTCCTGGTAGCGCGGCAGCACCTTCTCGATGCCCATGACGGTGATCAGGGTGTCGGGCAGGGTCAGACACATACGGCCGTTGCCCTCGGACTCCACGACGGAGAGGGTTCCGGTCTCGGCGATACCGAAGTTGGCGCCGGAGACGGCCACCTTGGTCGTCATGAACTTCTCGCGCAGATAGGCGCGGGCCGCGGCGGCGAGATGCGCGGGTACGTTGTCGAGGCCCGGATCGACGCCCGGGATCTCCTTGAGGAAGATCTGCCGGATCTCATCGCGGTTGCGGTGGATGGCGGGGACCAGGATGTGCGACGGCTTGTCGTGCGCGAGCTGGACGATCAGTTCGGCAAGGTCCGTCTCGTACGGGGTGATGCCGACCGATTCGAGGTGCTCGTTGAGGCCGATCTCCTGGGTGGCCATCGACTTGACCTTGATGACGTCGCGGCTGCCCGTCGCCTTGACCAGCCGGGCGACGATCTCGTTGGCCTCGACGCCGTCCCGTGCCCAGTGGACGGTGCCGCCACGCTCGGTGACCTTGCGCTCCAGTTGTTCCAGGAGTTCGGGGAGCCGGTTCATGGTGTCGGTCTTGATGGCCGACCCGGCGTCGCGCAGTTCTTCCCAGTCGGGCAGTTCGCCGGTGACGTTCAGGCGTTTGGTGCGGATCGTACGGGTGGCCCGGCCGAGGTTGCGGCGCAGTTGTTCGTTGCGCAGTTCGTCGTGGGCGGCGGCGGGGAACTTCCGGTCGCCGCGCAGATTGCCCGTTCCGTACGGGGAACGGGGCGGGGTCGCGGGCATGCCGAGGAAGGTGCTGCTCATCGGACGGCCTCCGTCGGGACGTACGGCGAGGTGCGGGTGGCGGAGAGGATCTGCGCGAGGTGCAGGGTGCGGGTGCCCGAGGCGATACGGGAGAGACCGCCGCCGATGTGCATCAGACAGGAGGAGTCCCCCGCGGTGCAGACATCGGCCCCGGTGGTGGCGATGTTGCGCATCTTGTCCTGGAGCATGGCCGTCGACGTCTCGGCGTTCTTGACGGCGAAGGTGCCGCCGAATCCGCAGCAGGAGTCGGCTTCGGGGAGCTCGACGAGGTCGATGGAGTCGACGGCGCGGAGCAGCTTCAGCGGCTTGTCGCCGACGCGGAGCATGCGCAGGGAGTGGCAGGTGGGGTGGTAGGTCACCCGGTGCGGGAAGTAGGCACCGACGTCGGTGACGTCCAGGACGTCGACGAGCAGCTCCGACAACTCGTACGTCTTGGCCTTGACGGTGGCGACGCCCGCGCGCAGCGCCGCGTCCCCGTACCGCGCAGCGACGATCTCGTGCTGGTGCCGGACCGAGCCCGCGCACGATCCGGACGGCATGACGACGGCGTCGATCGTCGCGTCACCGAACTGCTCGGCGAAATTCCGTACCAGGGGGACGGGTTCGCGCTGGTATCCGGTGTTGACGTGCATCTGGCCGCAGCAGGTCTGCCCCGGCGGGAACACCACGTCATGGCCCAGTCGGGCGAGCAGGACCGCGGTCGATTTCACCGCCTCGGGGAAGAGCGTGTCTCCCAGACAGGTGGCGAAGAGTCCGATGCGCATGGGTCTCTCCGATCTTTTCTCCCTTATATGGTCCGACCATACTAGCCTCGGTCCGAAACGTGAAGCATGCGGCACTCGGAGCGTCCTGTAAGTCATATACATGACAAGTCGAGCGCGGCGTCGCGTGCTGATGCCGACGCCGCACTCTCAAAGACGCTCTGCGTTCTCGTCGACCAGCGTGCCGTGGAGGCTGCGGATGTGCCGCTCGACCAGGTCGGCGGCCTTCTCGCCCTTGCCCGCGCGCACCAGCCGCAGGAGTTCGGCGTGTTCCGCGTTGAGCGCGGCGGCCGTGGCCGGCCAGTCCTCGGCCTGCTCCAGGGCGCGCAGGATCAGGGGGCGCACCGACTCGCGTACGGCGGAGGTGAGCGTGGAGGTCAGCGCGTTGCCGGAACCGCGCGCGATTTGAACGTGGAAGCGGGTGTCCAGATCGTTGAACTCGGGCACCGCGACATCCGGCTCCCCCATCCGCACGACCAGGGTCTCCGCCTCGTCGAGGTCTTCCTCCGAGGCGTGCCGTGCGGCCGCCTCGAAGCTGGACCTCTCCAGCACGACACGCGCCTCCAGGACGTCCTGGAGGCTGTAGCTCCCCAAGGCGAAGTGCAGACGGAGCAGCCGCCCGAGGGCATCGTCGGGGTTCCGCACGATCCGCGCCCCGGCATCCGGCCCCCGGCCGGGCTGGGCGACCAGCACACCGATGGTCTCCAGCACGCGCAGCGCCTCGCGCAGTGCGGACCGGCTCACCCCGAGCACCGGAGCAAGCTCCCGCTCGGGCGGCAGCCGGTCGCCGGCCCTGAGCTCCCCGGCGAACACCCGCTCCTCGATGCTCCGGAGCACGAGTTCATGCGTACGGGACTGCCGTACGGGTTGCCACTCGACGGGCATCCCGTCACCCCCTGCCTCGGCCGGAATCGTCCGATGTCGTCTCGTCTGCCGCCGACGTTCAACTATGTCACACATCACGTATGGTCGGACCAAAAAGCGCAGGCACGTACCTGCCCGGCAGTCGCGCTCGGGCGTGATCCGCCGACGACGACCATCGTCACCACGGTGTCGGGCCGCGCGCCGGACCGTGCCCCGTGCGCGGCTCGCCGCCCGTGCGGTTCCCCGCTGTCGCGTGAGGCGGCCCGCCGTTCAGTCGTCGAAGGAACCGTGCCGACCGGCGCCGCCGCCGAACCGCTCCGCACCGGCCTGCGTCTCCCCGGCCGTGAGGGGCACCAGGCCGTGCCGGTACTCCCCCGCAAGGGCCTCCGGCTCGCTCAGACCGTGCTGCTCCCTGACCGAGAGCCGGTCGTGACGCAGGCACAGCTGGGGGAACGCGGCGATCTCCCGGGCGAGCCGCTCCGCCGCACGCCGGGCCTCGCCGCGCGGCACGATCCGGTTGACGAGCCCCATGGCACAGGCCTCGGACGCCGGAACGGGGCGCCCGGTGAGAATCATGTCCATGGCGCGGCTCTCGCCGATGAGGCGCGGCAGCCGTACGGTTCCGCCGTCCACCAGGGGCACTCCCCAGCGGCGGCAGAACACTCCGAACACCGCGTCGTCCTCCGCGACGCGCAGATCGCACCAGAGGGCCAGCTCAAGTCCCCCTGCCACGGCATGCCCCGAGACCGCCGCGATGACGGGCTTGCTCAGGCTCATACGGGTCGGGCCCATCGGCCCGTCGCCCTCGGCCCGGACCGCGTTGCCGCGCTCCGTACCGATGCCCTTCAGGTCGGCACCGGCGCAGAACGTACCTCCCTCGCCCCACAGCACGGCGACGGCCGCATCCGGGTCGGCGTCGAACTCGCGGAAGGCGGCGGCCAGTCGGTTTGCCGTCGGGCCGTCCACGGCGTTGCGGACCTCGGGCCGGCTGAGAACCACCGTGAGGACGGGGCCGTCGCGTTCGATCCGTACCGCAGGTGTCTCGCTCATCGTCGCCCTCCACAGGGGTCACGCGGGTCCCGGCGGAGGATCTTCCCGACCGGGGAGTACGGGATGGTGGCCACGAAGCGCACGTTCTTCGCAGCCTGTTCCGGCCACCGTGCGCACGCGCGTGGCCTCACCCCATGCGCAGGGTGACCGAGGTGGTGACCGCCCTCCGTCGGGGTGCGGCCGGATTCATCTGATTCTCACGCAACCGTTCTACCGTGGGCCGTGTGACCCAGACGAGCCCGCCCGGCTGGCATCCAGACCCCGGGTATACAGGAACAGGCCCCGTTCACGAACGCTGGTGGGACGGCAACCAGTGGACCGACCATCTCCGCCTACCGCCCGCCACGATCAGGCGTCGGCGGATACGCATCGGCGTCACCGCGGGTGTGGTGGCGCTCGCCGCGATCGGGACAGGCGTCCTTCTTCTGTCGGATCCTTCCGGCGGCCCCAAGGAGAACGCGGCCACGGCTCCGTCCACCGCGCCCTCCGGCGCTCCCGGCGGCGGCGGAGGCAGGGGCGGCGGCGAGAGCCGGGCACCCGAGCGGCAGTTGCCGCAGACCGAGGACGGCTACGCCACCGATCTGGCCGGGGGCATCAGCCTCCCCGTGCCCGACGGCTGGAAGGGCACGTCGGGAATCGCGGGGGCGGGCGTGACCACCGGTGAGTACGCCTGCCCCGGCGACTCGTCCCAGCAGTGTGTGCGCGGCGGCGTCTTCTCCATGCCGGCGACGGCCCTGAAGCTCGACACCACCACGGCGAAGGCCACGGCGACGAAGGACATCTCCGCCAACGCCGCGGAGTCCTACGGCGAGAAGATCTACGGGGGCATCACCTCGCATCAGGAACTCAAGTCCGAGCCGGTCACCGTGGCCGGCCGGCAGGGCTATCTGGTGCGGTGGAAGGTGGTGACGAAGAACGGCGACGACGGGTACGTGCAGTCGCTGGCCTTTCCGTCCCCCCGCTCCAAGGAGATGCTGATCGTCGTCCGCTCCGGCTTCGACATCAACGCCAAGGCACCGGCGCTGTCCGTCATGGACGACATCACCAAGGGCATCAAGGCCGCCTCGGGTACGGGCTCGGGCCCCGGTACCACCGCATAGGAGCGCGGAGCGCGATCACGTCGAGCGGGCGGCTGCGGCCGACGGGTGTGAGTACAAGAGATCAACCGGCTGAGTACGTCGCCCGATTCACCGGCGGGCCGTGGCTGGTCGAATGGCGGCCATGGCTCCTGACGCACCGCACCGCCCCCGCCTGCAGCACGTCGCCACGGCAGGTACGGCCCTGGCCGTGACCCTGGCCCCGCTGGTGATCGGTGTACTGCTCGCCAAGTCCATGGCGACGGACCCCATGACACCGGTCAACGCGATGGTCACCAGGGGCGGGCAGCCCGTACCCGTGTCGCCCACGCAATTGGGCCGATGCGGCAGGCACGCGCTGCGCGGATGGAAGCGCCCGCTGATCGCGTACAAGCGCCCGCGCGCGCTCGTGCGGCGGTGCCCCGGGGCGCCGCCGCGCGAGCGCTGAGACAACCACGCCCGGCGCACCCGGGCGGGGCCGACGCATCAGGCCCGTCGGCAGTGCAGGAACAACTGGGGCTCGGCCACCGCCGCTTCATGGGCCGGGGTGAACAGGCCGGCCTGCTCCCACAGGACCGCGAATCCGGCCCCGGCGACCAACTCGGTGAACTCCTCGGCGCCGAAGCTGGTCGCCCGCACCTCATGGCCCATGAAGACCACGCTGACGTCCTCGGCGTCCACCGGTACCGTCGCGACGACCAGGTGCCCGCCGGGGACCAGCAGCCGCGCCAGCTTCCGCAGCAGTCGGGACTGGTCGTCGCGGGACATCTGCAGCAACGAGAAGTACACGCAGACCGCGTCGAAACTTCCTTCTTCCAGGGAGAGTTCACGAATGTCAGCGCACTCGAAGGACGCACCGGGCACCTGCCGCGCCGCCAGTTCCACCATGACGGGCGAGACATCGACGCCCAGCACGTCATGACCGGCCTCGGCCAGGGCCTGTGCGGTCGGCCGGCCCGTTCCGCTGCCCACGTCCAGGACCCGGCTGTGCGGTGCGAGATGCTCCAACAGCCGACGCAGTGAGGCATGGTGGGTGGCGGATCCGGCGAACGCCCGCTCGTACTCCGCCCCCAGAGCGTCGAACACCCTGGCGGCGGCGAGGCCGTGTTCGTTGTCCATCGATGTGATTCCTTCCGTTGTCCGGGACGGCTCCGGGGATCGTTCCATCCTTCGAGAAGCCGTTCAACGCGCCACCCTGGCACGGAAGATGGCGAATCCGGCAGCAGCACGGCGAGCGGTCCAGCGGCCCCCGTTGCCGTCCGGCGGCCCGGAGAGAAAAATCCGGTGCCCGACCCGCGCCGGTCTCACTACACTCGCCACGAATCGCACGTCGCATCGCGGCGCGCACCGTGACGAACGAGGGGAGGCCGGCCATGCGTCATCGCACCGCCGTGGTCGTCCCCCGGTCCCGGTACGAGGTGATCCTGGTGTCTTCGTCCGCCCGGTGCCCGCTGCGCGGCCGGCACCGGATGTCCGTGACGAACAACTGACGTCCTCCCGAGGTGTTTCGGGCCGATTCGACGGCTCGTCACCGGTGCGGTGTGCCGCATCGGGGGACATCCGCGCGGCCTGTGGGCGGGCCGGTTCGTCCGGCGATCGCGCCGCTTCATCCGGATCACCCCGAAAGGCAATCGGCCGTGCGTACCGACCTGCACCGTCACCCCATCAGTCCGCTGAACGGCGTTCGTAATCTGGGCATCCTCGCCCACGTCGACGCCGGCAAGACCACCGTCACCGAACGGATCCTCTACCTCACCGGCACCACTCACAAGCGGGGCGAGGTCCACGACGGGACGACCGTCACCGACTTCGACTCCCAGGAGCGCGATCGCGGTATCACCATCTTCGCCGCCGCGGTGAGCTGTACCTGGGACGGCCACCGGATCAATCTGATCGACACCCCTGGCCACGTCGACTTCTCCGACGAGGTGGAGCGCTCGCTGCGGGTGCTCGACGGCGCCGTCGCGGTGTTCGACGCCGTCGCGGGGGTCGAGCCGCAGAGCGAGACGGTGTGGCGGCAGGCCGACCGGCACGGGGTGCCGCGGATCGCCTTCGTCAACAAACTGGACCGCGCCGGGGCCGACCTCGACACGGCGGTCGCTTCGATACGCGAGCGGCTGCACACGGTTCCGCTGGCCGTGCAGATGCCGATCGGGAAGGAGGACGGATTCACCGGAGTGGTGGACCTGCTGCACATGCGGTCGCTGGTCTGGTCCGAAGACGGCACCGCGTTCGAGGAGGGGCGGGTGCCCGACGACCTTCGCGAGGAGGCGCACCACCGGCGCGGGCTGCTCGAGGAGACCGTGGCGGAACTGCACCCGGCGGCGCTGGAGGAGTTCTGCGCTCAGTCGACGGTCTCGGCACCGACCCTGACCGCCGCACTGCGCGATCTGACCCGTACCGGTGAGGCCGTCGTCGTGTTGTGCGGGTCGGCCTACCGCAACCGAGGCATCGAGCCGCTGCTGGAGGCCGTCGTGGCCTACCTGCCCTCGCCCCTGGATGTGCCCGCGGTACGCGGCATGCTGGACGGCGCGGTGCAGGAGCGGCCCGCCGACCCGGCGGCGCCGTTCGCCGCGCTGGTGTTCAAGGTGAACTCGACCGCCACCGGGCGGCTGACCTACCTGCGGGTCTATTCGGGAACGCTCCGGAAGGCGGACACCGTGCTGGACGTGGGCGCGCGGCGCACCGAGCGGATCGGCCGGATCCTGCGGGTCCAGGCCGGGCAACACTCGGACGTGGACCGGGCGGTCGCCGGGGACATCGTCGCGGTGATCGGGCTGAAAGCGGCCCGCGCCGGGGCGACCCTGTCCGCGCCGGCGACACCCCTGGTCCTCGAACCGCCCTCCGTGGCCGATCCGGTCGTCTCCGTGGCGGTCGAGGCCTGCCGGAACATCGACACCGAACGTGTGGTGTCGGCGCTGGCACGGCTGGTGGAGGAGGATCCGTCGCTGGCGGTCCGGACCGATCCCGAGACCGGTCAGACGGTGCTGTCGGGTATGGGAGAACTTCATCTGGAGGTCGCGGTGGAGAAGATCCGGCGAGCTCACGGGCTGGATGTCGGCGTCGGCCGTCCGCAGGTGGCGCACCGGGAGACGGTGGTCCGGGGCGTGTCCGGGCTGGTGTATCGGCATGTCAAGCAGGACGGAGGCGCGGGCCAGTTCGCTCATGTCGTCCTCGATGTGGAGCCGTGGGAGGCCACGAGTGACGACGGTGGTGGCGGGACGACGGACTTCGTGTTCCGGTCCACCGTCGTGGGTGGCCGGGTGCCGCCGGAGTTCGTCCGTGCGGTGGAGGCCGGCTGCCGGGACGCCCTGGCCGAAGGCCCCCTGGGCGGGCACCCGGTGACCGGGCTCCGGGTCACGCTGACCGACGGGGCGACCCACTCCAAGGACTCCTCGGAGATGGCGTTCCGGACGGCCGGACGCCTCGGGCTGCGGGAAGCGCTGCGCAGCAGCGCGATGGTGCTGCTGGAACCGGTGGCCGAGGTCACGGTCACCGTGCCCGACGACGCCGTGGGCGGGGTGCTCGGCGACCTGGCGGCACGGCGTGGCCGGGTCTCGGGCTCGACGGCACGGGCGGGCACCTCGGTGATCACCGCTGCCGTGCCGCTGGCGGAGCTGTTCGGCTACGCCACCCGGCTGCGCAGCCGCACCCGTGGCCGGGGAACGTTCACCACCCGGGCCACCGGCTACGCCCCGGTGCCGAGCGCGGTGTCATCCGCCGGGACATCGGCCCGGTAGTGACCGTGCCGGCCCTGCCCGTTCGCGGGCGGGGCCGGCACGGCCGCCGCATGCACGGCGGCCATGCCGGCCGCGTGACCGAGCCGCCCTGGTCGATTCACCGGGCCCGGCGCGGTGCTCGGCACCCGTGTTCGTGTACGCGACCGGTGGACCCGGGACACCGCTCGCTGATTCACTGCGTGGGAGGCCCACCGACCGGGACCGTACGGCTCTCACGCCCCGGGTCGGCGGGGTCCGCGGGAAGCCCCTGCGCGCCGTTCGCGGTGTTCGGCGCGCAGGGGCCCAGGGCTTGTGGCCACAGCACTGGAGTGCGGTTATGCCGTCGTACAGCATTGGGCAGGCAGCGCGGCTGCTCGGAGTCAGCTCGGAGACCGTCCGCCGGTGGGCGGACGGCGGCAGGCTGCGCATGGGCCGGGACGGCTCGGGCAACCGGGTGATCGACGGAGCGAGTCTGGCGGTCTTCGCCAAGGAGCGTGGGTCCGGCCTGCACGCCGTGCCGGACGAACTGCCCACATCCGTGCGCAATTCCTTCGCGGGGATCGTGACCGCTCTACGGGTCGACGACGTGGCGGCACAGGTGGAGGTCCAGTCGGGGCCGCACCGGCTGGTGTCGCTCGTGACGCGCGAGGCCGTCGAGGAACTCGGGCTGGCCGTCGGGGTCACCGTCACCGCGCGGGTGAAGTCGACGAACGTCCACATCGACCTGCCCTGACCCCCGCGGTCGTCAGCGGCACAACAGTGCCGCGCGCAGATCCAGCTTGTGGTCGAGGCGGGAGATGTCCCGGCCCGTGAGGCTTTCGACGCGCTGGATGCGGTAGTGGACCGTGTTCACGTGGAGGTGCAGGGCCTCGGCGGTCCTGGCCCAGGAGCAGTTGTGCGCCAGGAAGACTTCGAGCGTCGCGAGCAGCGTGGCGTTCGAGGCTCGATCGGCGCGCAGGAGCGGGCCGAGCACCGTGTCGCGGAAGACGGCCCGCACGTCGTGGGGCACGCCCGCCACCAGGGTCTCCAAGCTGGAGAGGTCGTCGACGGCTGCCACCCGCGCGATGTGCGGGGCCGTCGTGCGGGCCGCGGCGAGCGCGTGGCGGGCCTGCGCGAGGGCCGTGCCCAGCTCCTCAGGGGCGGCGACGGGCCGGCTGACCCCTGCGTGCAGAACGGCATCGGGGCGGCAGGCGGGCAGCAGTGGCCACACCTCCCCCAGCCCTGCCCGGACATCGCATTCCGATCACGTCGGGGTACGCCGCGCCGACGAGTCCCGTCAGCCGCCCGCCGGCTTCTCGGCCCGCGGTCCCTCGCCGGTCGCCGCGGCGCC
This sequence comes from Streptomyces sp. NPDC014727, assembly GCF_043083485.1. Lineage (NCBI taxonomy): Bacteria > Bacillati > Actinomycetota > Actinomycetes > Kitasatosporales > Streptomycetaceae > Streptomyces > Streptomyces sp. NPDC014727. Next base: position 27,398 of record NZ_JBIBYR010000049.1, read on the forward strand.
GATGCCGCCCCAGAAGCTCGGCCATCTCCTGCAGAACGCGCGGTGGCGCCCCTCGCTCCAGTGCGCGGCCCAGTTCCCCGCGTACGTTCTCGGGGAGCGCGTAGTGGTCCGTGGGGCGACGGCTGAGCTCTCCCCACTGGCGGAGGTAGACCGCTTCGGTGATCGCCCGGAAGCTCGTGTGCGCCGGAACGGCCAGCAGTGCGATCCGATGCCTGCGGCAGGTGTCGACCAGCTCGCCGGGGACCTCGCCGTCTCGAAACCCACGGCTGCGTGGCGTACTTCGAGCCGAAGGAGGACGGGACGGGCGAGCGCCTGACCGTGCGCTCCTCCACCCAGACGCCGTTCCTGACCCGGCGCGCCCTGTGCGCGCTGTACGGCCTGCCGGAGGACGAGGTCCGTGTGGTCGCGGGCCGCGTCGGCGGCGGGTTCGGCGGCAAGCAGGAGATGCTCACCGAGGACATCGTGGCGCTTGCCGCGCTGAAGCTGCGTCGGCCGGTGAAGTTGGAGTACACCCGCGCCGAGCAGTTCCACGGAGCGACCACCCGGCATCCCTTCGTCATCGGCATCAAGGTCGGGGCCCGCGCGGACGACACCCTGACCGCCGTGCAGATGCGGGTGGTCTCCAACACGGGCGCGTACGGCAACCACGGCCCGGCCGTCATGTTCCACAGCGTGGGTGAGTCCTTCGCCGTCTACCGCGCCCCGTACAAGAAGGTGGACGCCTACTCGGTCTGCACCAACGCCGTCCCCGCGGGCGCATTCCGGGGGTACGGACTGGGTCAGGTCACCTTCGCCGTCGAGTCCGTGACGGACGAGCTCGCCCGCCGCCTCGGCATGGATCGGGCAGGTCGAGGGCGGGGTGGCCCAGGCACTCGGGGCGACCCTCTTCGAGAACGTACGACTCGACGAGCGCGGCGAGGTCACCACGGCCGCGTTCCGCCGCTACCGGCTCCCCCAGTACGCCGACGTCCCCCGGACCGAGGTCCATTTCACGGAGACCACCGACGCGATCGGCCCGCTCGGCGCCAAGTCCATGAGCGAGAGCCCCTTCAATCCCGTCGCGCCCGCCTTCGCCAACGCTCTGCGCGACGCGACCGGGATCCGCTTCACCGAACTTCCCCTCACCCGCGATCGCGTCTGGCTCACTCTCAATCGGCACGCACACGCCGCCGAGGACCGGCCTCTTGGTTCATGAACCTGGAGAATGCGATCGCTTCACTCGTAGCAAGCTCACAATCACGCGCGAAACAGCGTGATTTGGGTGGCAATCACGATTCCCGCCCCGGGCGGTCGGGTATCACTGGGCGCAGTCGCGGCGCCGACCGCCCGAAGGGGATTGACGATGAGCCGGCTCAGCACTCCACCGCATTCGACCACCGCCCGGCACGGCACCTTCGCACTCTGGGGGGAAGTGGCGCTTCCGACGACACTGACCGTCGCCGACCTGCGGCAGGGCTGGGATCAGCACCGTGCCGACGTCGTATTCGACTGCGCGACCGCCGGGCCGCAGCATCACACCTTCGAAGGACCGCTGCTGCGCGAGGTCGTGAGCCGGACGCGGCCGCACTTCGACCCGGTCCGGCGCAAGGAGCGCTCCCGCTTCCTGCTCGCCGTGAGCGGTGGCGACGGCCACCACACCGTCCTGTCGTGGGCGGAGATCGACGCCGACTTCGGCAACGCCCCCATGCTCCTCGCGACGTGCATGGACGACGAGGACCTCGACACGGCCGGCCCCCAGCTCGTCGTCCCGTCCGACCGCTGCGGAGCCCGTTACGTCAGCGCCGTCACGACCATCTGGATCGGCGCCTGCCGCATGCCCGGCGCCCCCTCGCGAAAGGACTGAGACGCCGGGACGCCGTCCTCCGTCCCGGCCGCACGTCCGCCGGGCATCGGCCACCGACCGCGCGAACCGCTGCACCGGCGTGGACCCGGTCGCGACCCGCCACGACGAGCGCGGGCGCCACCTTCCCGGGACGCCACGCGGCCCGTACTCCTCGCCGAGCCCGATCGAGGTCACCCGCTGACACGGTCGAGGGCGTCGGCCTCCGCCCGTCGCCGGAAATGATCGAGGGGCCGTTTCGGATTCCTCCGAAACGGCCCCTCCAACCACGACTCGTCCGAGTCGGGACGACAGGATTTGAACCTGCGACCCCTTGACCCCCAGTCAAGTGCGCTACCAAGCTGCGCCACGTCCCGATGCCCGCCTGACCTGGGGTTTCCCTCCTGGCCGAACGCGCATGAGAACAATACCGCACTCGGGCGGGTGGTCACGAACCGCTTTCCCCGCTTGACCTCAACTTGATCTTTAAGGCTGCTACTCGGCCCCGCCGCGTCGAGATATATCCGTTTTGCGCTGTTTCTTGCCGACTGGGTGGCGGGGTGCGGGGGTGGA
>NZ_JBIBYR010000050.1:0-29232 GCF_043083485.1 Streptomyces sp. NPDC014727
CCAGGTAAGCCATTAGGCCCAGGAACCTCCTCTCGATTTCCTCCCAGCTATGCCGGGGATACGACAGAGCGCCTCGTGGCGCACTTGAAGCGCTCCACCTTCCCGTTGGTCTGCGGCCGGTAGGGACGAGTCCGCTTGTGCGAAATGCCCTGTGCTGTAAGGGAGTTGCGCCAGAGGTGGCTCTTGTAGCAGGCGCCGTTGTCGGTCAGGACGCGTTCGACGGTGATCCCGGTCTGGGTGAAGAACGCGTGGGCCCGCTGCCAGAATCCGACGGCGGTTTCCTTCTTCTCGTCGGCGAGGATCTCGCTGTAGGCGAGGCGGGAGTGGTCGTCGACGGCGTTGTGGAGGTAGCTGTAGCCGGCGCCGGAGCGGGTCTTGCGGCCGGCCTGGCGCCCGAGGGTCTTGTGGCCTCCGCCGTCAGGGATGTTGCCGAGCTTCTTGATGTCGACGTGCACGAGCTCGCCGGGCCGGTCGCGTTCGTAGCGGCGTATGACGCGGCCGGTGGCCCGGTCCAGGTGGCTCAGGCGGGCCAGGTGGTAGCGGGTCAGGACACGGTGCACGGTCGCAGGGTTCAGGCCCAGGAGGTAGGCGATGCGGGCCGGTCCCCAGCGGCGCAGGACGCGGACCTTGATGATCCTGCGTTCGGTGCGGGTCGGGGTCTGCCGGGGGCTCGTGTGCGGGCGGCTGGAGCGGTCATTCATGCCCGCCTCGCCCAGCTCGCGGTAGCGGTCGGCCCACCGCTTGGCCGTGGTCGGGGAGACCTGGAAGCGTTCGGCGGCCCTGCGCAGGGCCCAGCCGTCGTCCACGACGCAGCGGGCCAGACGCAGCCGTCCGGTCTCGGTCAGGGGTGCATTACGGTGGACCACGAGGGCCTTTCTGGTCGGTGCAGATGTCGCAATCCACACCGAACCCGGAAGGCCCTCACCCGTTCAAGACCACTCAGCCGAGATCTGTGTCACCGTTCACAACCTCCCGAGACAGAACACCTAGGCCGTTCAATGGAAGACTTGCGTGCACCCTCCATTCGCCGTCGTACGGACCTGTCTTGGCGTTGCCGCCCAGCAGCGCGGCACGCTCGCGGATGCCCCGCAGCCCGCTCCCACCGCCCGGCGTACCCGTCGAATCAGTGAGCGGATTGGTCACCTCCATCTCCAGTCGGCCGTTCGTGACGCTGATTCTCACGCGGACGGGAACCGCCCCGGAGTGACGGAGCACATTGGTGAGGGATTCCTGAAGGATGCGGTACCCCTCGCGGGAGACCGCTCCCGGAACCTGCTCCAGCGGACCGGAGACGTCCGCGTCGATCTCCGCCCCCGAACCACGCGCGGAGTCCAGGAGCCTGTCCGCTTCCGCGAGCGTCGGCTGCTGCCCCACCGGTGTTCCCGATTCGCGCAGAACCCGCAGAACCCGCTCCAGATCGTCGAGCGCGTCCCTTCCGGTCTCCTCGATCGCGGCCAGTGCCCGCTCGGTGAAATCCGGGTCGTTGGCCGCCCGGGCCGCACCTGCCTGCACGACCGCGACCGTCAACGCGTGCCCGATCGAGTCGTGCAGTTCCCGTGCGATGCGATTGCGCTCCAGCAACTGCTCGGTGCGCTCCTCCAGAGCCGTAAGCCGCTGCACCGGCGAGGGACCGAGGAGCCGCCGGGCGGTCGCAGTGATCAGCTCTCCGCTCGCCGCGACCACGGCAAGCAGCACCAGGATGGGCAGAGGCGCCAACAGGGCGTACCACCAGCGCGGATCCACTCCGCGGACCAGCCATTCGCCGCTCGGGCCTGCGCCCGCTGCGGTGAGGACGAGGTCAACCGCGGTCGCCAGCAGCCACACCGTTGCATACCCCACGGCGACGCAGAGCAGCAGTCGTATCTCCAGCCACAACACGGTTCGCCAGCGATCCGCCCAAGTGGCCGCGGCGCTTGTGGAGATCGCGGCGTGGGGGCTGCCGCGCTCGGCAGGCGTGAGCAGGAGCTGTGCCTGAACGCCCTCGGCCAGCCGCATGGCGGGCAACAATCCCACTGGCACAGCGAAGACCATGGGTGCCCACGGTGTGGCCGGGGAGATGAACAGCCACACGCTGCAGACCGCCCCCGGGATGAGGAGATGCAGCCACCGGCTGTAGGTGGCAGAGGTGGTCAGTGGGCGGAGAAGGCGGAACATGCTGCCATCGTGTCAGCCTGCACCGGCACGGCGGCTCCCCCGAGCGGGGGAGATGATCCACACCACCGGGGGAGGCCGGGCACCCGGCGAGGCCGCGAGGCTGAGGACATGACCAGCATCGACGTCCATGAACTCACGAAGGAATACGGCACGACCCGCGCCGTGGACAGCCTCACGTTCAGTGTGCGCCCCGGTCGAGTCACCGGCTTTCTCGGCCCCAACGGTGCCGGCAAGTCGACCACCATGCGACTCGTTCTCGGCCTGGACCGGCCCACCGGTGGCACGGCCACGATCGGTGGAAAGCCCTACGCGACGCTGGACGAGCCGCTGCGTCGCGTGGGCGCCCTGCTCGACGCACAGGCTGCCCACGGCTCGCGTACCGCGCGGAACCACTTGCTGGCTCTCGCGGTCAGCAACGGGATGGGTGTGCGCAGAGTCGAGGAAGTTCTGGAGGAGGCAGGCCTCGGCCAGGTTGCGGGAGCGCGCATCAAGACGTTCTCCCTCGGCATGCGACAGCGGCTGGGCATAGCGGCCGCCCTCCTCGGGGACCCCGAGGTCGTGATGCTCGACGAACCGTCCAACGGACTGGATCCGGAAGGCATCATCTGGATCCGCGAGCTGCTGAAGCGGCTGGCCCGGGAGGGTCGCACGGTCCTGGTGTCCAGCCATCTGATGAACGAGACGTCGTCGTTCGCCGACCACCTGGTGGTTCTCGGCAGGGGCAGGCTCCTGGCCGATCTGCCGATGCAGGAATTCCTGGACGCGCGCAGCAGGCCCCGGGTGCGCGTGCGTACGACCGAATCCATTCGGCTGCGCGATGTCCTGGTCCGCAAAGGATATGAGCCTGTGCAGGGTGAGGACGGGTGTTGGACCGTCGAAGGTGCGAAGGCCGGGGAGATCGGTGCGACAGCCGCGGCCGAAGGGATCGCCGTCCTTGAACTCAGCGACGAACAGACCACGTTGGAGCAGGCATATCTCGACCTCACCGCCGATGCCATGGATTTCGCGTCCGTGGTGAACCCATCCCACAACCGTCAGGAGTCGTGACCATGTCGACCACAGCAGTGCTGCGATCCGAATGGATCAAGATCAGATCGGTGCGGTCGGTGACCGGATCCTTGATAGCGGTCCTTCTGGCAACACTCGCCATGACCGTGCTCGCGTTGTCCATCGCCGGCCGGACCGAGGCGGAGAAGGCGGACGCCGATCTGATTTTCAACGCGTTCTCCGCACTGAACTTCGGACAGATCGCGGCCATCAGCTTCGGAGCAACCGCGATCTCGTCCGAGTACCTCAATGGCGCCCTGCGCATATCGCTCGCCGCCGTGCCGCGCCGCAATGTCTTCTACGCGGCCAAGATGGCGCTCGTCGGCACATCGGCGCTCGTGGTCGGCCTCGTCACCAGCTTCGGTGCCTTCCTGGTGGGGCAGATGTTCATGGGAGAGTACGCGATCGACCTCGGGGAGCCGGGTGCCCTGAGGGCGGCATTCGGAGGGGGTATCTATCTGACCCTGATGGCCCTCTTCGCGGCCGGACTGGCGGTACTGATGCGCAGCGCCGTAGCAGTGCTCAGCCTGCTCATTCCGTTCGTGCTCATCGTCTCCTTCGTGGTGGGAGACGTCTCAGGCGGTGTGGCGCAATATCTGCCGGACAGGGCGGGACAGTTGGTGCTCCACCAGAACGCCATGGGCGGCCTCGGACCGTGGAGCGGGCTCGCGGTGACCGCGGCGTGGGCGGCGGCCGCCCTGCTGGCGGGCTGGTGGGCGATTCGGCGCAGGGACGCCTAGCGTCAAACCGCCCCGGTGCCATGGCCTCGTCCTCGACGACGGAGCGAGGTGGCTGAAAGCCACTCAAAGTGCGTGAGCGGAGCGGATTGTCAGTGCCGGGCGGTTTACTGGCGGCATGACCACCGCACATCACCTCCGCCTCATCGACGGGATGCGCACCCGGAACTTCCCCGCGGAGCGCATCCGGTCAGGCTCCGGAGTCAGCGGGCCCGGCTATCACACAGCATCCCTGCACGCGGACGCCGATCACTGGGACGACGAGGACGAGGTGGGGCGGCTGGAACACCGGGCCCAGTGCCTCGCGGAGCACGATGTGCTGCTGACGTTGCTCACCAGCCGCTGGGGTGAGCCACAGACGATCAGCCTGTGGAGCGCGCAGGAGCGGATGATGGCTGGCGAGGAGATCCCGGAGGCATGGGCCGAGACGGTGGCGGGCTGCGAGCACCTTGAGCTCTGGCGGATCGAGGACCGATGGGTCGCCATGGGGCTCTGTCTGGAGGAGGGAGGCCCCGGCTGCGAGTTGAGCGTTGTGGTGACGGAGATCGATCCGCCGTGACGTGAGCCGGCCGCTGATCGGATGCGGAGCGCCGACAGCCCCGCAATTCGTCTGCCGTGTCCAGTCCGGACGTCGGTCCTTTGTCCGGGCCGGACACCCGCCCACAAGGGCACGGGAGCAAGCCGCTGTGCGGGCGCCGGGGGGCGTCAGGTCTCCGCGGTGATGTCGGTGCCGTCGTGCTCGACGCACGAGCGGAGCCGTCCGTATTCCTCCGCCATCGTCTGGACGGTCCAGTGAGCATTCAGACCGCTGGGGTTGGGAAGGACCCAGACACGAGTGGCGGCGATCGTGTGGTCCTGCGGACCGATCCGGGCGGTTCGTCTGCCGAAGGCCGTGCGGTACGCAGTGACCCCCACGACTGCCAGCCACCGCGGCCGCAACTCCTCGACCTTGGCCGCGAGGATCTGTCCGCCCTCGCGGAACTCGTCGGTGGACAGTTCGTCCGCTCGTGCGGTGGCGCGGGCGACCACGTTGGTGATGCCCAGGCCGTATCGAATCAGTTCGGTCTGCTCCGCCGGCTTCAACTGACGTGGGGTGAAGCCGGACCGGTGGAGTACGGGCCAGAAGCGGTTGCCGGGGTGGGCGAAGTGGTGGCCCGTCGCCCCGGTCATCAGGCTCGGGTTGATCCCGCAGAACAGCACACGCAGGCTGCCCGCGACCACATCGGGAACGGTGCGGTCGCGGGCGGCCCGGAGCTCTTCGGAGGTCATCCGGCTGTGGCGCCGGGCGTCAGAGGATGGAACCAGGGGTGTACCCGGCGGCCTCAGGGTGCTGCTTGGTGATCTCCTCGATGCGAGAGATCAGTACGGTGACCTGGTCACCCGCCGCTCCTGTGAAGGAGAGCTTGTCGGCCATCAGCGCGTCCAGCTGTGCGCGGTCCAGCGGGATGCGGTCGTCGGCGGCCAGCTTGTCGAGCAGCTCATTGCGCTCGGCGCCCTGCTCACGCATGGCCAGGGCCGAGGCGACAGCGTTCTCCTTGATCGCCTCGTGGGCGACCTCTCGGCCCACACCGGCGCGCACCGCACCCATCAGGACCTTGGTCGTGGCGAGGAACGGCAGGTAGCGGTCGAGCTCGCGGGCGACGACGGCCGGGAACGCCCCGAACTCGTCGAGCACCGTCAGGAAGGTCTCCAACAGACCGTCGAACGCGAAGAACGCGTCCGGGAGCGCCACCCGGCGGACCACGGAGCAGGACACGTCGCCCTCGTTCCACTGATCGCCCGCAAGCTCGCCGGTCATCGACGCGTAGCCGCGCAGGATGACCATCAGGCCGTTGACGCGCTCGCAGGAGCGGGTGTTCATCTTGTGCGGCATGGCGGACGAACCGACCTGGCCCGGCTTGAAGCCCTCGGTCACCAGCTCGTGCCCGGCCATGAGGCGGATCGTCTTCGCGACCGACGAGGGCGCCGCGGCCAGCTGCACCAGCGCCGTCACGACGTCGTAGTCGAGCGAGCGCGGGTAGACCTGACCGACCGACGTGAAGGCCTGCGCGAAGCCGAGGTGTCCGGCGATGCGCTGTTCGAGGTCGGCGAGCTTTCCGGCGTCGCCACCCAGCAGATCGAGCATGTCCTGGGCCGTGCCCACGGGGCCCTTGATGCCGCGCAACGGGTAGCGGCCCAGCAGGTCGTCGAGCCGCCCGTAGGCGACCAGGAGCTCGTCCGCCGCGGTCGCGAAGCGCTTGCCGAGCGTGGTCGCCTGCGCGGCGACGTTGTGGGAACGGCCGGCGATCACCAGCTCGCGGTACTCGCCCGCCAGCTTGCCGAGCCGGGCCAGCACCGCCACGGTGCGGTCGCGCATCAGTTCCAGGGAGAGACGGATCTGGAGCTGTTCGACGTTCTCGGTGAGGTCCCGGGAGGTCATGCCCTTGTGGACCTGCTCGTGGCCGGCGAGGGCGTTGAACTCCTCGATCCGGGCCTTGACGTCGTGACGGGTGACCTTCTCGCGCTCGGCGATCGAGGCCAGGTCGACTTGGTCGACGACACGTTCGTAATCGGTGAGGGCGGCGTCCGGCACCTCGATCCCGAGGTCCTTCTGAGCGCGCAGCACCGCCAGCCACAGCTGACGCTCCAGCTTCACCTTCTGCTCGGGGGACCAGAGGACGGCCAGCTCCGTGGAGGCGTAGCGGCCGGCCAGGACATTGGGGATGCGAGGCTTCGCAGACACAGCAGTCACGTGTCCAGAGTTTACCTGTCGTCTTCAGCGGCTCGTGAGCGTCCGGTCCATAAGGTCCTGGTCAGAGGCTCCTGGACCACCGTCTCACGCAGAGTGTGTGATACCTGGCGGGACGAAACGGACCCGGGCCGGTGATTCCGGCACTGCCGGGGGCCTTGAGTCGAAACCCTTCTGATCAAGGGAGCCGAACCCGTGCAGGACCGTAGCCTGACGCCGAGCTGGGGGGCCTCCGTGCGGCTGTCCTCGAAGCACTCGCCACCCCCGCGCTGGCCACAAGCAGAGGTCTTTCTACCTCCCGACCGTGTCGTGCACGGTCGGGTGGTCTTGGAGGGGGTCCAGCAGGGCGACGACTTTGGTTGGTCTGCGGGCTGCTGCGGGCCCGTCGTGCCGAGCACTCCTCCTCTGGGTACTGCCACTGGGGTGCTGCGGGAAAGGAGGTAGGCAGGCAGATGAGCGCGCCGCGCACCGTCATGGTGCCGACCGTTGACCGCGGCCCGTCACCCCACCTGCCCGGCTTGGTGCACCGGCCATAACGAGCACCCGGTCGAGTGCCGGATCGTCCTCGGCCTCACTGGCCCTGAGAGCGTCATGACCCACGACGGCGAACCGCTTCACTTTGCGGAGCTGGTGCAGTATCCGTACGGTCGGTGCGCCCGCCGGCACGTGGGTGTCTACGTCGAACTCTTCGGGTTCGGTCAGACACTGGCGTCGGCCGAGCTGGACGCGCTGGCAGGCGCTCGTCGACCACGCCGCGCATCTGCGGGCCAAGCTCGCGACCTCAGCACCCTCCGTGCTGCTGCGGGAACCAGTGAAGCGGATCGACGCGGTCGCCGCTCTCACGGCTGCGACCGCGAGCGTCGTCCTTATGGGTGCCGGATTCTGGCAGAGTGCGTGCGACGAAGCCCTGACGGATATCCGGCGGGGCTTCGTGGCGCGGCCGGGGCTACGACGGGCGGCAGTGACGAAATCCTTACCATGGGATTCGAGGCATTCGATGAGCGGGTCCCGGACCCATCCACCGATCAGTTGCTCCCACATGGCCGGGCAACGGTCGACCAGGGAGAGGGCCTGAGCTACTTGCATTTCGGTGAGAGTGGCGCTGTCGCGGAGGCGGTAGTCCAGAAGATCCGGGTCCTGCCCTCTTTCCTCCTCATCCTTGCGCGCCCACTCGACGAGAATTTCCCAGGCTACGTAGGCCGAGCTACGACGATCACCGGTGCGATCTCCTGGGTCGCCGGGACACCAGCCTGCTTCCAGGGCGCTGATCGTCGCGCGCAGTACCGCGCGATCGAGTGCGCAGCGTTCCAAGAGGCGGCATTGTGAGAGAAGGAACTCTGCGGCTGTAAGGAGATCAGGAGGGGCGAGGAGTTCCAGTGAGGCGTATCGGGCTTCCACTGGGATAGCGTGCTTGGCCACGAGCCCCTGGCGTTCATCGGGATTGAGGTTCGGGAGTCGCTTCACCACACCTACCAGGGTGTCGGAGACGCTCAGGAACTCCAGGCACGCGTTGTCGAGTGCAATGCGCCGTTGCTGATGCCGCTGGAGGAGGCTTTGGGTCTGTACCGCCGAGATGGCCGTGTCGGCCTGGATACGTCCGGCGAGGAGCGCGGCAGACGTTGCGCTTTCTGCGCTGCGCTTGGTCCACAATGCTGCAACTAAGGCAGTGGGAACGGAGAGAAGGGCTGCGACCGCGCCCAATTCGACCATGTCCATGGACCAATGCTGGGTGAACAAGACCTGTCATGAGGGCGGTTCGGCGCACATTGATGAGACCCGACACTTGTTCCTGCTCGCCCGGCTGTTGAGGCAGTTCGTTTCGATGAGACGTCAGCGCCGTGTACGGAGATCATGGATCCGACCGACGAGGCAGCGTGACGGAGACAGACGAGGGTGCGTCAGCCAGGATGCGGGCGGTACCGGCGAAGTCTTGAAGCTGACTGCGGCCATATCGTGCGCAGGGGCTCACAATGCACCCGCAGAGCCTGTCCACATCAGCCTTCGGCCGGCGGGCTTTGGACAACTGGGTCGTGCTTGGGGGAATGCGGCGGGCGGCCGACGTGGCGCTGCCACGTGCAGGTCGCGCCTGTACCGCGTTCGTGTTGAAACTCCGACGCCTGGAAGGCCAATTGGCTGCGCCGGGAACAGTGGTCCGGCCGGCACGGTTGCATCGACCGAGGGACCGGCGCCGTACGGGCGGGGAGACACGGAGACCGCAAGGGTGTCCGCCCAGCCAGGATCCGGGCCCCAGGATTCGCGGTACGCCCGCCGCGCTCTCGGACCAAGATGTATTTCTGCAGGAGGACTGTTTCATGACTGACCGGCCCTTGACGCTCATGGCAGTACACGCCCACCCCGACGACGAGGCCACCAGTACCGGAGGGGTCCTCGCGCGGTACGCGGCGGAAGGCATCCGCACGGTTCTCGTGACGTGTACCGACGGCGGTTGCGGTGACGGACCGGGGGGCGTCAAGCCGGGCGATCCCGGGCACGATCCGGCGGCCGTCGCCCTGATGCGCCGCCAGGAACTCAACGCGAGTTGTGACGTACTGAAGGTCAGCGATCTGGAGCTGCTGGACTATGCCGACTCCGGGATGATCGGCTGGCCGAGCAATGACGCCCCCGGATCCTTCTGGCAGACCCCCGTGGAGGAAGGTGCTGCCCGACTTGCGGAACTCATGCGGCACTACCGGCCCGATGTGGTCGTCACCTATGACGAGAACGGCTTCTACGGCCACCCCGACCACATCCAGGCCCACCGCATCACGATGGCGGCCCTGGAGATGACCGCGCTGACACCGAAGGTGTACTGGACGACGATGCCTCGCTCGGTGATGCAGCGGTTCGGGGAGACCATGCGCGAGTTCCATGAGGACATGCCGGAGCCGGATCCTGGCGAGGCCGCGGCGATGGCCGAGATCGGCCTCCCCGACGACGAGATCACCACGTGGGTGGACACCACCGTATTCAGCGGTCAGAAGTTCGACGCGCTGGCCGCGCACGCCAGTCAGGGCGAGAACATCTTCTTCCTCAAGATGGGCAAGGAGAGGTTCGGCGAATTGATGGGCATGGAGACCTTCGTACGTGTCAAGGACGCCACCGGCGCGGCCATACCCGAGAGCGATCTCTTCGCCGGACTGCGCTGATCCGCTGCGTGTCGTCATTACCGCGTTGGCGTTGGCGCTGGCGTGGACTGGACAGGTCGCCGGCCGGGTGGCGGCCAGGACAGCACTGGGGCTTCTGCCCGCAGTCGGGCTGCCCACGATGGTCCGAATGTCGCAGAGCGGGATCCGTGAGTGGCGACAACTCGCCATGGACGGGCTGCTGTTTGCGGGTGTGCTTGGGGCCGCTCCGGCGCCGCCTCCTTTGCCGTCCAGATGACCGTGCTGCGTGACCCTGGAGAATCCCTTTGCACAAAGAGACCACCGGCTGCCGGAAGCGCAGTACAGACCCGCAAACATCAAGCTACCTGGAGGGTGGAACGGGAAGCGGTACGAACGCCTCGCAAGCGCTGGGGTTCTCGCGGGCGAAGGGCTACACACTGGTTCGTCGCGGCAAGTTCCCATGCCGCGTGCTGAGGATCGGCCGTTCGACTCGCGTGGTCACCGCGTCCTTGGTGCGCGTACTGGACAGCGGCCAGCCGGAATACGACGGTGCCCCCGTCGTACAGTGAGCGCACCGAGTGGGCTCTGCGTCGGAGCTGGTGCGAACCGCGATCACACGGGGTTGGAAGTACCCTGCTCGGCGACATGTCTGGCCAACTCGGGCCATGGTCCCAGCCCATCACGCCCAGCCGCAGCTCCTCTCCGGTGTCTTCGAAAGTGACATCAGGTACGTCCTCGTATACATGGGGGACGGCACTCGTGCCTATGCCATGCGCTCAAGCAGGTGAGCTGAGACGGGGTGGTCCAGCGGTCGGCCGTCGGCGAGGCGCTCCACCTCGCCGACGGCCAGCTCTCCCATGCGCAGCAGTTCGGTTCCCAGGGAGCCCGCGACATGAGGCGTCAGCACGACGTGTGGGTGATCCCGCAGAGGACTGTCCGCAGGCAGCGGTTCCGGATCCGTGACATCGAGTACCACGTACAACTGCCCGCTGCCCACCGCGGCCGTCAGCGCGGCGGTGTCGACGAGGTCGCCCCGCGCGGTGTTGATCAACGTGGCACCGGGGCGCATCGACGACAGTCGCCGCGTGTCCATGAGATGCCACGTCTGCGGTAGCGACGGCGCGTGCAGGGAGACCACGTCGCTGGTGGATACGAGCTCGTCGAGCCCGAGCAGTCGTGCGCCCAGCGTCCCGGCCTCTGCCTCGGTGAGGTAGGGGTCAGCGATGACGAGTTCGAGGTCGTAGTTCCGTAGCAGGGCGAGGACGCGGCGGCCGATAGCAGAGGCGCCGACGATCCCTATCTGCTTACGGTAATTGCCCGCCGGACCGGACCTGTCGGGCGAGTCCACCTGTACGTGGCCGGGTGCCTGCCGTGCGAGCAGCGGCAGGACACGCTTGTTGGCCAGGACGATCATGGCGACCGTGTACTCGGCGACGGGGACGGCATTGGCGGCAGCGGCCGATGAAACTGTGATTCCCCGCTCCCAACAGGCCGCCGTGACATGGTGCTTGACCGACCCGGCGGCATGGACAATGGCACGCAGGTGTGGTGCCAGCGCCAGCGCCTCGGCCGTGAGGGGCGGGCATCCCCAGCCGGTGACAAGGATGTCGACGCGGGCGAGCGAGGCCTTCGACTGAGGCGAGGTGAACTCATGGAGCACCGGGGCTGGATCAAGGTCTGTGGCCCTGCCCAGACGCCGCAGCAGTTCGTCGTCGAACAGGCGCCCTGCCAGGCCTTCGTGCATGGCGAGGGCAAGTCGGGGTCGGCTGGCGCTGGTCACGCGTCTCCTCGGCTGTGGATTCGATGTGCAGGTGGCGAGGCAATCCAATGACCGGTCGGTCGGCAGCGTCAACGATCAGGCTGCTGACCGAAAGGAAGCGAAAGCGAGGAGAGGAGATGATGAACAGGCAGGTGGCAGGCCGTCATCCGGCGCCGCAGGAGGAACGGACCACGAGCTTGGGCAGCAGTGCCATACGCCGGGTCGCCACCTCATCAGCCGGAGCGGAGATGCGTCGCATCACGGTGTCCACGGCGGTGCGGCCCACATCGAACTTGGGTGGGGCCACAGCTGTCAGCGGCACCTCGGCAAGTGCTGCCACCTCATCGTCGTAGGAGATGACCGCGAAGTCGCCGGGTACGTCCAGCCCGCGCTCCATGACTGCCCGCACGACCGCTGCGGCGTTTCCGTCCGCGTGCACGACGGCGGCTCGCGTCCCGGTGCCCAGACAGCGGTCCACCAATGATTCGACGGCTGCTGCGTTGCCCTTCGGGTCGAGGTCGCTGCGCGGAAGTACCGCGTACTCCACTCCGCCGTCGGTCAGCCCCAGCCTGGCCAGTGCCTCCGCGTGGCCGTCGAAGAGCCACCGGGCCGTGGGGCTGCGCAGCCCGCCCCCCGCGGCCACCCGCGTGTGCCCCAGGGAGACCAGATGCTCCACCGCGAGTTCGGTGCCCGCCGCATGGTCGGTGCGCACGTACTCGATGTGCGCGGCGGCCGTCCCCGACAGCGATCGCTCGACCAGTACGGTCGGCACGTCGAGGCCGCTCAGCCACTGCGTGGTCTCGGGATCCTCGTCAGGCGGTTGGGCAGTCGCGACCAGTAGTCCGTCCACGCCGCGGTTCAACATCCGGTCGACCTGATCGCGTTCGAGGTCGCGGTCGTAGTGGGAGACGGCCAGAACGATGCGGACAGCGTGCCCCCCGGCAGCGGACTCCGCTCCTCGAATCACGCCTGGGTAGTAGTACGCGGAGGACGGGACCACCAGGCCGAGGGTGGCACGGTGGGTGTCGCGCCTGCCCGTCTGCTTGCCTTGCGCCGTCTTGCGCGTCGGCTTAGGCCGCTTGCCGGGTATGCTCGCGCCGCCGTAGACCCGTTCCAGCAGGCCTCGGTCGACGAGCGTGCCGATGTCCCGCCGCAGAGTGACCGTCGATACGCCGAGACGCCCGGCCATGTCCGTCACACGCACACAGCCCTGACTCCGAGCCACCTGCATGATCGCCTCGTGGCGCTCGATCGCCATCATCGCGTGTTGTCCCCCGAATTGGTTGACGCTTACCCGGCCATGGGGCTACCTGGCCATCCGGCGTGGAGCGTACTGGCTTTGCCGACCGATCGAAACTCTCTGCTTTCGCTCTCGCTGCTCTCTTCGTTTCCCTTCGACTTCTTGTGATCGCCTTGGCCGAACGGTCATGCTGGCGATCATTTCCGTACCGTCGCGACTCAGAACGAGAGAACGAGGTGCCGTGCATGAGTCTGTCTCACCAGTCCTTGCCCTCCGAGGACCGGGAACTCTCCCCCTTCACCGGGTTCGGGCGGGCCCACTGGGTGGAGCTCGCGGACCAACTCCTCGTAGACGCTCACCGGTTCACCACTCCCTCGGGTGCACGCATCGCCCTGCCGGGCCGTCCCTCGTCCTCGGGACCCGACTCGGATCACCTGGAAGGTTTCGCGCGGACCTTCCTGCTGTTCGCCCTTCGCGTGGCGGGCAGCGCAGGAGAAGCGCCCGCCGGGTTGATCCAGTCGTACGCCGATGGTCTCGCTGCAGGTACCGACCCCGCGCATCCCGAAGCGTGGCCGAGGCTGGCCCAGGAGTGCCGTCAGACACTCGTGGAGGCGTGCTCGCTCGCGCTCGGTCTGCATCTGACCAGGCCGTGGCTGTGGAACCAGCTGCCTTCCGCCGTGCAGGAGCGGATCGTCGTGTGGTTCCAGGGTGCTTGGGGGCTGGTCATCCCGGACAACAACTGGCACATGTTCCGAGTGATCGTCGGCGAGTTCCTGGCGAGCGTCGGCGGGGCGCACGACCGTGCCGAGATGGACACCGACCTCGCCAGGATCGAGGAGTTCTACGTCGGAGACGGGTGGCACCGTGACGGCGGCGATGCCCGCAGCGCCGACTGCTTCGACCACTACTGCGGCTGGGCCATGCATACATATCCCGTGCTGTGGGCCTTGATGGCCGGGGAGCGCGGGAAGGCGCGGCTGCCTGTCCTGCGAGAGCGACTGAGCCGGTTCCTGGAAGACTTCGCGCTGTTCTTCGGTTCCAACGGTGCGCCCATGCACCAAGGACGCTCCCTGATCTACCGGTTCGCTGCAACAGCGGCCCCCTGGGTCGGGGCACTGGCCGACGCCACCCCGCTCACCCCGGGCCAGACCAGAAGGCTGGCGAGCGGTGCGTTGCGTCACTTCACCGACCGGGGCTTCCGTAACGACCGGGGGATCGCCACGCTCGGCTGGTACGGGGAGTTCCCGCCGCTGGTGCAGCGCTACTCAGGGCCCGGTTCGCCGTACTGGCTGTCCAAGGGCTTCCTCGGTTTGCTGCTGCCGGCGGATCACCCGTGCTGGACCGCGGTGGAGGAAGCACTCCCCGTCGAACGCGCGGACCAGGTCAGGGCCCTGCCCTCCCCCGGCTTCGTCCTCTCGGCCACGCGCGCCGACGGCGTCGTCCGGCTGTTCAACCATGGCAGCGACAACCGGCACGCGCCCGGCGCCGCCGCTGATCCTCACTATGCGCGTCTGGCGTACTCAACAGCCACCGGCCCCGCCCATCCGAAACCCGGGCGACCGCAGCACGCAGACAACCACGTCGGTCTTATGCACAGTGAGTTGGGACTGTCCCAGCGTCACCGCATCCACCGGCTGCGCGTCGTCGACCGCCACGCTGCGTCGTGGCACCGTCCCGTCTGGCCGGCCGCGCCGGACGGACAGGGCCCCGCCGGTGCGGCGGACGCCCGTATCGAGACGGCGAGCGTGGTGTGGGGCCCGTACGAATTGCGCGTCCATCTCGTGGATGCTTCTCCCGGCCTACCGCTCTACCACAGTGGGTGGCAGGTAGCCGGGGAAGCGCTGGTCCCGCAACCGGACGGCGAAGGCCGGTCTTCGGCCGTCACCACTGCCGGGCTCACCAGTAGCTTCGTCTCCCTGAACGGCCATGGCTCAGTACGGCTCGCGAACGATGAAACCGCGAGCGCGTTCGGAGTGAGGACTGCCTTCCCTTATGCCATCGCCGCGCGGGCCGAACACCGCACGCTGCACGTGGCGCTCGTCGGACTGACCGGGCAGGGCGCGACAGCGTACGTACCGGACGTGCGGTGCCGGACCGACGGAACCACAGTCACCGCGCGATTTCCCGACGGCACCCGGGTCCTTGTCGCCCTGGGGCCGGCGCCCGCGCGTTCGCCCGAGCTGGGGGGACAGGTACTGGAGGGGCCGGTGAGGTACGCGCGGCTGACTCCCGGCGAGCGGCCGGTCGTCGTCTGCGATTGAACAAACGACCCCAACGGCCTGAGCGTGAGAGGAATGAGAGGAGGCGGAGGACTCGGATGAGTACGTCACTCCGCTGCCCGATCGGTGCGCGTCGCGGAGGCCGGTGCGAAGCGCGGTTCCAGCCGCAGAAGGGGAGGTCCGGATGGTGGCCCAGCCGTACGCCGCAGGGGGGTTGAAGTTCCAACGCCTGGCGGCGGAGCTGCGCCGGGGGGTCCTTGACGGCACTTGGCCACAGGGCAGCAAGCTGCCGACAGAGCAGGAACTCGCTGCGGAGACCGGCCTTTCACTGACCACGGTCCGGCGTGCCTACGAAGTCCTCGTCGAGCAGAGGCTGGTCGAGCGGCGGCAGGGCGCCGGGACATTCGCGGCGCCGCGGCCGGGCGCCGTCCGCCATGCCTCCGCGGTAGTGGGGGTGCTGGTACCCACGACATCGTCGTACTACCCGAGAGTGCTTCAGGGGATCGAGGAGGCGCTGGCTGTCGCGGAGGCACGCATGGTCCTGGCGTGCTCCCACTACGACCAGGTCGTCGAGCGCGAGGCGATCGACCGACTTGTCGGCTCCGGGGTGGATGGGCTGCTGCTGGTGCCCCAACTGCATGAACTCGCCGATCCCCTGGGGCGGATGGCCGAACTGCTCGAATCGCCGGTGCCTGTGGTGCTGATGGAGCGCCGGCTGGCCGCCGCGGGGCCCCTCGATGCCACCGAACATGTGTGCACCGACCATGCCAGCGGCGCCTATGCCGCGGTACGGCACCTCCATGATCTCGGGCATCGCAGGATCGCGCTCCTGGTGCGTACCGACGGTCCGCACGCCGTGCCGATCTCCGCGGGGTTCGACCGTGCCGTCGGCGACCTCGGCCTTCCGGCGGCAGCCCGGGTCGGTGAGCCCTTGGAAGTGTGGGACCCGCGGTGCGCGGATGCCGCGATCGCTGTCCTGGCGGCCGACGGTGCAAGTGCCGCCCTGTGCTTCGGCGACCGTGAGGCCTCCCTGATCCTGGGGGCGGCGCGCAGAGCGGGGCTGCGGGTTCCGGAGGATCTCGCCCTGATCAGCTACGACAACGAGTTTGCCGACGTGGCCGAGGTACCGCTGACGGCGGTGTCGCCACCGAAGTATCGCTTGGGCAGGCTCGCCGCCGAGATCCTGCTGCAGCGCCTGGCCGACGACGGCACAGGACCCGTGCACCAAGTGGGGCTACGTCCCCGGATCGTGGTGCGGGCGTCCTGCGGCGGGAAATCCCCTTGGAGGCCGAGTAGTTCTTGTTGATTCCTATCGTCGCCGCTCAGAAGCATGAGCGTCCGTCCCCACCTGGGCAGACGAAGGAGTCTCATGAGTACGACGGCCTGGAAGGCCTTGAACAACGCGAACGGGCAGTGGCCGCGCGGACCTGTGACGCGGAGACTGGCCGCGGTCGCGCTCTGCAGCGCACTCACCGTGGCTCTGCCGACGACGGCATCCGCAGGCACCCGCGGTGACGACGGGGGCGCGGACACGATCCCGATCTCGTCCCCCGAGCTGACCATCCAGGCCGACCCGGGCTTTCCGGCGGTCCGGCGCTACGACTGGCGGGCGGACGGGTCGGTCATGTACGGCCGCACCAAGGGCGGCCCCGGCAAAGTCGTCGTCAATGGAACGACGTACACACCCGGCGTCCGCAGCACGGCCGCGGCCGACGGCACGGCGGTCGACTACACGCTGCGCGTCGACGATCTGGATCTGACGCTCAAGGCCCGTCTCGCGGTCAGCGGCCATGTGCTCACCTTCAAGGTCACCGGCATCGACGAGAGCCCCGAGCACAAGTTGCGTACGCTGGCCATCCCCGACCAAGGGCTGATATCCGCTCGCTCCGACCAGTCGGGTGCCGAACTGGCCGACGCGCGGCTGTCGTTCACCACCGCGTACAACAACGAGAGCGACATCGACAAGCACATCAAGCTCGCGGACGCTCCCGTCGACAGCGCGCCCCGCGGCAGCACCTACGCCATGCTCAACACCGATCACCTCGCCGCGGCCGTCGAATCCAACTCGCTCGAGGATCAGTCGCGATTGCTGATCCGCACGGCGCAGACGGGTGAGGAGACGACCACGTCCGTCTCGAGCGGGACGTGGACCTGGCGGCCCGAGCCTGTCGACGGGCAGGACCCGAAGCCCACCGAACTGCCCTACGCCAAGGTCGTCCTCACAGGCGACCGCAATGGCGACGGTGCGGTCGACTGGCAGGACGGCGCGATGGCGTACCGGGAGATCATGTACCGGCCGCTGGGCGCCGAGCGGACCAAGGACTACGTGGTCTCCAACATCGAGTACAACACCAACAGCTTCGCCAGCCACCCTTTCACGCGTGTGCTCGACGACATCAAGAAGGGCAGCCTGCTCACCGACGGTCTTGGCCAGCTGGTGCAGCTCAAGGGCTATCAGGCCGAGGGTCACGACAACGCGCACCCGGATTACGGTGGCCACATCAATGAAGGCGCGGGCGGCCGCAAGGACCTCAACTTCCTTGTGGAGGAGGCGAAAAAGTACGACGCCGCCATCGGGGTCCACATCAACTCCACCGAGGCGTACCCGGATGCGAAGAGCTTCAGATGGGACATGACCAACGGAGCGGACGACCCGGGCTGGATCTGGCGCGACGTCTCGTACCACATGAACCGGGACAAGGACGTCCAGACGGGCGCCTTCGGTAAGAGGCTCGACGGTCTGGCCAAGGATGTGCCGGGTCTCACGTTCATCTACAACGACGTGTACTTCGCCCGTGGATATAACGCCTATGAGCTGGCCAGGGCCGAGCAGGCTCATGGCTGGATGGTGCACACCGAGTTCGAGGACTTCCTCGACCGTGACGCGCTCTGGTATCACCGCTCGGGTCAGTACGAGGACAACGGTGTGCGCTCGCAGATCATCCGGTTCATTGAGAACACCGACCGCGACATCTGGTACCGCAAGGACGCCACGCTGCTCAAAGGCCTCTCGAACCTCTCCTACGGGGGCTGGATGGGCCAGACCGATCTGAAGGCCTGGCAGCAGAAGATCTTCACCAACAACCTGCCGACCAAGTTCATGCAGCACTTCCCGATCACCAAGTGGACCGACCACCGAGTCGACTTCACGGACGGGGTGTACTCGACGAATGCCACCGGGACCTGGCAGCTCTTCCAGGGTGATACGAAACTCGCCCAGGGCAACAAACTGTTCCTCCCCTGGGACCCGGAGAAGCAGAGCAAGATCTACCACTGGAACGACGACGGTGGCACCACCACCTGGAAGCTGCCCCCCAAGTGGCGCGGCCTGGAATCCGTGTCCCTGTACCGGCTCACCGACACAGGCCGCAAGGACAAGCAGACCCTGAAGGTCACGGACGGTGAAGTCACCATCACCGCCGACGCCCGCACCGGGTATGTCCTCTATCGCGGCAAAGCGGCGCGACAGCACACGGTGTGGGGTGAGGGTGCACTCGTCAAGGACGGGTCCTTCAACAGTCACACGCTCGACGCCTGGTCCAAGGAGGGCAGCGCAGGCATCGAGACGAGCGACAAGGGCTGGCAGTTCGCCCGCTTCGACGGGGCCGGGGCAGGGCGCCTCACGCAGCGGATCAGCGGCCTCGCACCCGGCACCTACGAGGCGTCCGCCTACGTACGGGTCTCAGGCGGGCGCACCGCGACGCTGGGGGTGAGCGGCTACGGCGGCGATCCGGTCAGCAGATCCATGGCTACCTCACCGGCCGAACTGAAGGATCCGGTGAATGTGTGGAACGGGACCACATTCCAAAAGATGTACGCCGCGTTCACCGTCCCGCCCGGCCACAGCACGGCCACCGTCAGCCTGGCCGGAGCCGCCGGCGCTGACGGCAGCTCAGCCGACTTCGCCGACATACGCGTCAGTCCGACGCATGTCAGCACCGAGAAGGCCAAGCACTATTTCTACGAGGACTTCGAGGCCGCAGATCGCGCCTGGGGACCGTTCGTCAACAGTGAGGGCTCCGGCAGCGACAACCCGCACAGTCACCGGGCCGAGCGTCACGATGGCTACACGCGGGACACGATCGACGGCGACTTCTCGTTCAAGTCCTTCCGCATCGGGCCCGGTGACGTGTGGCGCACGGTGCCGGGGACGCTGACGTTCAAGGCAGGGCGCACCTATCGCGTAGGGCTGAAGTACCAGTCCGACGCAGCCGGCCAGTATCGGCTCCAGGTGCGCTCGGGGGGCAGCGGCGAGCCCGACCGCACACTCGTCGACGACGCGCTACCGGCCACGACCGACAGAGCCCTCGACAGCTGGCCTGCCGCCGACGACCCCCGGCCCCAGGGATGGACCGACAGTGCGCCGCCGCAGGGCAGTGCGCCCAGCAAGGAGTACGGCACAGTCTTCAGCACCGGCGGCGACCAGTGCGGCGACCCCTATCTGGCGCTGACCTCAGCCGGCGGCAACGGCGCTGTCACCGTCGACGACCTCGTGGTCGACGACCTCGGACCGGCTCCGGCAGGCTCCACAGCCGAGTGCCCGTCCACGGGTGCGCTGAGCCTGTCCGTGGGCGACATCCGGGCCAGCGCAGGCCAGGACGTGCCGGTCACGGCGACCCTCACCAACCACGCTGACGCACCCGTCACCGACATCGATCTGAAGCTGACCGCGCCCAGTGGATTCACCCTGGAGCCCACCTCAGCGACTGCGGCAGTAGCCCTCGCGCCCGGCGACAGTCTGAAGGCCACCTACAGGCTCAGGTCCGCGGCCGACGTGAAACCGGGCTCGTACCACGTCAGCGGAGAGGCGAGCGCCACGTACAAGAAACAGCGTATGACGGCACTCGCCGACAGCAAAGTGACGTTCAACTGCCGTCCAGGCGTGCGCTGCGAGGGGGAAGACGCCGTACTACGGGGGACGACGATAGAGACCCTTGACAGAGGACAGAGCGGCGACGGATACGTAAACTATCCCTCCGGCAAGGGAGATTCCATCGAGTGGACCGTGGACGCCGAGCAGGCGGGCGACTACACCCTGGCCGTCCACTACGCCCTGTTGTCCGGGGACAGGCCGCTGACGCTCACCGTCAACGGCACGGACGTCGGGACGCAGTCCTGGCCTCTCACGGGCTCATGGTCGACATGGTCGGACCGGACGTTCCAGCTGCCACTCAAGGCGGGGGCCAACACCATACGCCTCACATCGGCCAAAGACGACGGACCGAACGTGGACTATCTGACCGCCACTTTGGCGGGCACAGGCGGCTGAACCCCAGTCTGACGAACTCAGGCCCAGGGGCCTGCCGCAGCAAGGCGGCAGGCCCCTGGGCCCACCTTGTTCACAATTCCGCACAACGGTTTCGACCTTCCTCCGAATGATCGATGTTGAACGGTTGAGGCAAGTTTCTGGCCGAGTTCCGAAGTGGCCTCGTACAGTCCGTGCACTGCTTACCCGCGCAGTGGCGCAGCCCGGACGAGCTGCCGCCCCTGACGTTCCGCTCCGTCTCCCTGACGCCGTGGCCCGGGTACCCGTCATTCCCGTATCGCAAGGAGGACATTGTGCTGTCCATCGACAACGGCCGACGCAGACTGAGTATCATCGCGGTGGCTGTCTGCCTCGTGGCAGGCCTCGGGGCCTGCACCAGCGGGACCACTGACACCATCGGGGGCACGGGCGGCAAAGATGCTGCGTCGCTGACCATGACCGCTGGGGCCGTGACGACCTGGGCCCGCAACTTCAACATCTACTCGCCCGCCAGCGACAAGAGCCCCGCACCGCGGCTGCTGTTCGAACCGCTGGTGCGCGTCGACTACACCCGGGGTGCCGAGGTGGACCCCTGGCTGGCCAAGTCCTTCGACTGGAACAGCAAGGGCACCGAACTCACCTTCCACCTGCGCACCGATGTCGCCTGGTCGGACGGTAAGAAGCTCACAGCCGACGACGTCGTCTACACACTGCGCCTCATGCTGGAGCACCCCGAGCTCAACCGCGCCGGCGTCACCTACCAGAAGGTGACCAAAGTGGACCGCGCGACCGTCAAGGTCACCTGGGACCACACGGCCTACTCCGAGCTCAGTGGCTTCGGGACCGGCAACCTGGACATCGTGCCGCGCCACCAGTGGGCCGGCAAGGACCTCAAGACCTGGACCAACAACAATCCGGTCGGCACCGGGCCGTACGCCCTCGGCGGCTTCAACAGCCAGCAGGTCACCTACAAGGCCCGCAACGACTACTGGGGCGACCGAGTGGCCGTACCGACCATCAAAGTCCCGGCGCTCCTCGGCGACGCGACCAAGCCCAAGATGCTCACCGGTGAACTCGACCTGGCCACGTCCGCGTGGGCCGACGCCGACAAGGACTTCGTGGCGAAGAACCCGAAGACGAACGTCTACGCGGTGTACGCGACGGGCGGCAGCACGGCGCTGTACTTCAACAACGCCGTCGCCCCGTACGACGACGTCCATGTGCGGCGCTCCCTCTCCGCGGCGGTGGACGCCCAGAAGATGCTCTCGCTCAACAACACCGGCCAGGCCCCCGCGAACATCACCGGGCTCGACGAACAGGCCTATGGCGACGTCATTGCCGACGAGTACCGCGGCAAGGTCAACCAGCAGGACATCGCGCTCGCCAAGAGAGAACTCAAGGCCGGTGGCTACACGGTCAAGGACGGCAAGCTCGTCAAGGACGGCAAGTCCTACCCCCTGGAACTGAAGATCGTCCAGGAGTACGCCAACTGGCAGGCATACGCGCGTGGCTTCGCGGACCAGGCGAAGAAGGCCCTCGGCCTGAACGTCAAGGTGACGCCGGTGCAGTCCTCCAGCTTCGACCCCGAGGTCAATGAGGGTGACTACGGCATGGCCTTCAACTATGCCGGGAGCGGCACCGGGGTCTACAACTCCTACTCCGCCATGCTCGACAGCTCGTACGCCAAGGCGATCGGCCAGAACTCCAACTTCGACAACACCGAACGCTGGAAGGACCCGCAGACCGACCGCCTCCTCGACCAGCTGCGTGCGACGGACGACCCGGCACGTATCAAGGAAATCTCGGCGAAGCTCGAGAAGATCGTCGCCGAACAGGTGCCACTGCGCCCACTGTTCCAGAGCGTCTGGTTCATGGACATCAACACCAGCCGCTGGAAGGGCTGGCCCAAGCCCGGCACCGACGGCTACATCCCGCACTTCATGAATGGCCCGGACTTCACCCTGACCCTCCAGCATCTCAAGCCGGCCGCATAGGAACAAGGACCGCGCCATGACCGAATGCACCGCGGAGGAGACTCCTTCCTCCGCCACATCCGCAGCGGCCGGGGCCACGCCCGCCCCGGTCGCAGCGCCCGGGCGCCGCCGTTCCTCCGGCCGCTGGCGGCCGCTGCGCAGGCGAATCGGCTTCTACCTGGTCGCCGCCTGGGCCGCTGTCACCGCAAACTTCCTCATTCCGCGCCTGATGCCCGGCGACCCCGCGGAGGTCATTCTCCGTCAGTTCCAGAAGACCTCCGGGGGAGAGCAGCTGCCGCCGGGGGCCGTCGACAACATCCGGGCCCTGTTCGGCGACCCGAAAGCCAACCTGTTCCAGCAATACGTCGACTACCTCGGCAACCTCGCGCATCTGGACCTCGGCGTCTCCGTGAGCCGGTTCCCCGTGCCCGTCTCCGACCTGATCACAACGGGCCTTCCCTGGACCCTGATGCTGGCCGGAGTCTCCACCGTGCTCGCCTTCGTCATCGGGATCGTCCTCGGCGTCGTCGCCGGGTGGCGGCCGGGGCGCGTTGCCGACTCGGTGATGGCCCCGCTGGCGATGTGCACCACCTCCGTGCCTTACTTCTGGATAGCCCTGCTCGCGGTTTGGGTGCTCGGCTTCAAACTGCGCTGGTTCCCGCTCTCCGGCGGATACGCACCCGACGCGATGCCCGGATCGATCAGCTACGTCCTGAGCGTGCTGCACTACGGAGCTCTGCCGGTGGCGACGATCATTCTCGCCTCCGCAGGAAGCTGGCTGGTGGGCATGCGCAACATGACGGTCACCACCGTCAGCGAGGACTACGTCCAGCTCGGGCGTGCCAAGGGCCTGTCGCCCTGGCGGGTGATGACCCGCTACGGCGCCCGCAACGCGATCCTGCCCAGTTTCACCAGCTTCGCGCTGGCCCTCGGTCATGTCGTCGGCGGCTCCCTGCTCACCGAGATGGTCTTCTCCTACCCCGGTATCGGATTCCTGCTGTTCGACGCCATCGACAAGCGGGACTACCCCCTCATGCAGGCGGTCTTCCTGCTCGTGACCCTGGCGACCCTGTTCACCAACTTCGTCGCGGACTCCTTGTACACCCTGCTCGACCCGCGCACCCGGGAGGTGAGCTGAACCATGAAGGACTTCCTGCACAGCTGGAAGGTCCGCACGGGCCTCGCGATCCTGTTCCTGTACGGCCTGCTCGCGATCTTCGGCCCCAGCCTCAACTCCCTGCTCGGTCTGGACCCGCACGCCATCGACTATCAGGCCACCCAGCAGCCGCCGTCCGCCGAACACTGGCTGGGCACGACCACCGGCGGAGAGGACGTCCTTGCGCAGCTCCTCGTCGGAACCCGCGGCTCGATCATGGTCGGGCTGATCGCCGGGACCATCAGTACCGCCATCGCGGTGCTTGTGGGAGTCATCGGCTCGTTCGCGGGCGGCCACGCCGACGCGTTCGCCAACTTTCTGACGAACCTCTTCCTGGTCGTCCCCGTCTTCCCGCTGATCCTCGTTGTCGCCGGATATCTGCAGGGCGGCGGGGTGCTGATGATCGGGCTCCTCATCGGCTTCTTCGGCTGGCCCGGCGGAGCGCGTACCCTGCGGGCCCAGACACTGAGCCTGCGCCAGCGGGACTTCATCATGGCGATGCGCATGCTCGGTGAGCGCCGATGGCGTCTGGTGTGCGTCGAGACGATGCCGCACCTGGCCGGCTGGATCTCCGCGATGTTCCTGCACGCGGTGGTCGGCGCGGTACTCGCCGAGGCCGGGCTCGCCTTCCTCGGTATCACCAGCCCTGACGCGGTCAGCTGGGGCACGATGATTCAGCAGGCCAACCAGCAGTCGGCATTGCTGCGCGGAATGTGGTGGTGGTTCGTGCCACCGGGAGCCTGCATCGCCCTGCTCGGCCTGGCCACCGGTCTGGTGAACTTCGGCATCGACGAGATCGCCAACCCTCGTCTCAAAGCTGCACGGCGCAACCTCGTCCGCCAGGTGGACAGGCGCGCCAAGGCGGCCGCCCGGCCAGCCTCGATGCCGGCCGCCCCGCACACCCAGGAGGTCCCGTCATGACCGGCGCCGTACGCCCCGAGAGCACGGTCTCGGCCGACCCCGCGCAGCACCGGCAGGACCTCCTGCTCGAGGTGAAGGACCTCACCGTCGAATACGTCAGGCCCGCGCCCGACCCCGGTGTAGTGGCCTGCCGCGATCTGACGTTCGACCTGCACCGGGGTGAAATCCTGGGGGTCGCAGGTGAGTCAGGATCGGGCAAGTCGACGCTGATCACTGCACTGACCCGCTTGCAGCGAATGCCCGCCGTGACCACGAACGGCTCGATCCTCCTGCACCGAGAGGGCTTCGCACCCCTGGACCTGGTGGCGCAGCCGGAGCGCACGTTGCGTCGGCTGCGGTGGAGCGAGATGGCGATCGTCATGCAGTCCGCCATGGATGCGCTCAATCCGGTGATGCGGCTCGGTGCGCAGTTCGCCGACGTACTGCGGGCACACGACCCGACGATGGGCAGGAAGGCCGCGTGGGAGCGGGCAACCGAACTGGTCGCCATGGTCGGAATCTCCGCGGACCGGCTTCGCGCCTATCCGCACGAGCTGTCCGGCGGCATGCGTCAGCGTGCCTCGATCGCGCTTGCCCTGGCCTGCGAACCGTCCCTCATTGTGATGGACGAACCCACCACGGCCGTAGACGTGGTGATGCAGCGCCAGATCCTGTCGCAGGTGCTCCGCATGCGCGAACAGCTCAGCTTCGCCGTGGTCTTCGTCACCCATGACCTGTCCCTACTGCTCGAACTCGCCGACCGGATCGCGATCATGTACGCCGGACGCATTGTGGAGGAGGGTCCGGCGAAGGCTCTCTATGCCGACCCGAAGCACCCCTATACACGCGGTCTGCGAGACTCATTCCCGCCGCTCTTCGCGCCCAAGCGGCAACTTACCGGCATACCCGGCGCCCCGCCGAGCTTGGTGTCCCCTCCCGCAGGGTGCGCCTTCCACCCGCGCTGCGACCGGGCGTTCGCACCTTGCGACATCCGCACCCCCGAGCTCGTATCAGCGGGAGACCGCCAGGTGGCCTGCCATCTACATACGAGTGATCCCCTGCTTGCGGCCGAGCATTCGGAACAACCCGCCCCACAAGAGGAGTTGAGCCGGTGACGACCATCGTTCCCGAGCAGGCCCGAGATCGGGTCCCCGTACTCGAGGCGGTCGGGGTGAGCCGCCACTTCGATGTCAGCCGCGGCCTCGGCCGACATCAGGTGGTGCGCGCCGTGGAGCAAGCCCATCTCACGCTCCACCGGGGCGAGATCGTCGCCCTGGTGGGTGAGAGCGGCAGCGGCAAGACCACGCTCGCCCGGCTCCTCGCCCTCTTCCACGGTGTCACCGCGGGGGAGATCCGGCTGAACGGCACCGCCGTGCACCCGAAGTCCAAGGCCGCGCGGGCCTATCACTCGGCCGTACAGATGATCTTCCAGGACCCCTTCGGCTCACTCAACCCGCAGCGCAGGGTCCGGCACAACCTGGAAAGGGCGCTGTGGCTGCACGGCCATGCGGCGGCTTCGAAAAGCGAACGCAGGCTGCAGGTCCTCGAACTCCTGGAGAAGGTCAACCTGACACCGGCCGAGCAGTTCATCGACAAGCTGCCCCACGAACTGTCCGGCGGCCAGCGCCAGCGCGTCGTGATCGCCCGTGCCCTTGCGGTCCGTCCGAGTGTCCTGATCGGCGACGAGCCGATCTCGATGCTCGATGTGTCGATCCGCCTGGACATGCTCAACCTCCTTGCCCGGTTGCGGGATGAGGAGGGTCTCAGCCTGCTGTACATCACCCACGACATCGCCAGCGCCCGCTATCTCGCGGACTGTATTCATGTGATGTACGCGGGACAGATCGTCGAGTCGGGGCCCACCGAAGAAGTCATCCAGCACCCCAAACATCCTTATACAAAGCTCCTGTTGGATTCCTCACCCGACCCCGAGCGGCTCCTTGCCCCGGACGCTGGCAGCGCCTTCGACATCACCTCGTCGCCGGGGGAACCGCCGAGCCTGATCGCCCCGCCGCCAGGCTGTCGCTTCCACCCGCGCTGCCCGCTGGCACGTGCCGAGTGCGGGCAGGCTGCACCGCCCCGGGTCGCCTTCTCCTCAGGACAGGTCGTGGACTGCGTCCTGCATACCTGAACGGCGGTTCTCCTCGGGCGAGAATGCGAGCAGGAATGTGCGGTCGGTCACGGAGAAGAGTCCTCCTTCGACCGACAGCCGGTATCAGTCGCCGTTCGCCTTCTCATGCAAGAGCGGGTCGAGGACATCCAGCATGACTTCGACGCGGGCCTTCCTTGGACAACTCGGTGCCTGGCCGGTGACGAGGGGTGGAACGTGCCCTTCGGGCTCGCTCCACCCGTCCTGAGGTCTCTGCGCACAAAGGGCTATGACGGCGCGCAGTGTCTGGCGCGGGCACCAATGTACTCCGGCTCTCCGCTATCGAGCACGCGTAGCAAGGTCTGCTCGCGCAGGTGGTCGGCTCGTGCGGTGGTCTCGTCGTGTTCGGCCTGCAGCGGCCGCAGGAGTTCGGCGACGTTCACGCGGCCGGCTCCACGTCGTCACGCCAGGCGGCGGTGGGGGTGGTGAGGCGGCGGAGCATGCCCGCGGTGGAGGCCCAGTACACGCGGGAGGCCGCGTTGTCGGGCCGGTGGTCGTAGTCACGGGCGAGGCGGCGGTGGTACGGGGGTGCCGTTGACCTGCTCGACCACCCACCGCTTCGGCTGCGGAACGAAGCCTTTGCCCTGGTCGTCGGGGTTGCGTCGGACCACCTCGACGGTGATGTCCTTCACCGCTCCGTGGATGATCACGGCGGGCCGAGCTGCGTGCCGTTGATGGAGGCTCTTGCCGGGATGGCGATGCCCTCGGCGTCGAGGTCGCCGTAGTAGACGATGCGGTGTATGTCGGGGAAATCGGCGACGTTTTCTACGGATGCTTCGAAGGCTCGTCCGGAACCGAAGGCGATGTATCCGATGCGCCCGGGGGCGGGTTCGAGCAGGTGACGCAGGGTGGCGTAAGTGTCGCTGTTTTCCACTACGAGGACAGTGTCGCCGTCACCGAGCCTGCGGTGGGCAAGTGGGGGCGGTTCGCGGTATGTAGCGAGTTGTTCGAGGGTCAGTCTGCCAGGGGCGAAGAGGGCTCCGGTGATCAGAGCGTCGAGGCGCTTTTCATAGCGGAAGATCTCGTATGAGCGTTCGCGCAGGGGAAGGGGAGCGCGTCGGGTTGGGTGGTTTTTGGTGTCTCGGAACCAGCGGTTGCAGGCGAGAAGGTCCTCGGTCTGGGACGCGGTCAATCGGGCGTCATAGGCCCAGTTGAGTTCGGGCCGCCACGACACATGCTGGCGTGGGGTGGCGTGTTTCGCAGGCGGTGCGGTGGGGATCCGGACCTGTTCCGGAAGAGCTGGGTGGCCGGCGTCCCATTTGGCGCGGGAGGTGGGCAGGCCGAGGATGCCGTGTTCGGCGATTTCGTACAGCAGCGTGGCGAGGGTGCTGCGCGCGTTCTCGCCGCTGGCAGCGCCCGGCAGCGCTTCGCGGAATGCCTCCATGAGGGTGGCCCGGCTGACTGTGACGCGTTCGGCGCGGGCTTGGAGAGCGGCGCTGAATTGTGCTGCGGCGGGAGAGAGCGGCACCTTGTCTGGATCCGTGGGCGAGGTCACTGAGTGTCGCTCTGCTTCCTGTACAGACGTGCCGAGGTCAGCAACCCGGCGGGTTCAGTGGCGTCTTGGTCGGGGGCGATGCGGGGCGTAGGGATGAGCGCGTTGCGTACCTGGTCTTCAAGTCGGATGAGGGAGAGGCCGCTTCGGGCTTCGGCGTCGTTGCGGAGCTGGATGCGCATGGGGAAGCGGGAGGTGACGTCCTCGTCGCTCAGTCCGGTGGTGTAGATCAGCTGGATGCCCAGAGCTGCGGCCATCTCCATCTGGATGTCGACGAGGTATCCGGCGTTGGCCCGGCCGATGGGGTTGTCGAGCAGGAGCAGGCCGCCGTTGCGGGTGCGGCTGCGGGGCCCGGGGGAGGTGCGCAGGGCGGCGAGTGCGCAGTACAGGAGGATGGCTCCGGTCAGTTCCTGGCCGCCGGAGAAGACGCGGCTCATCTCTTCGACGGGGACGCGGTCCAGGCGCTGGGAGGCGTTGGGTTTCATGACCTCGGCGGTGAACCCGCGGGGGACGGCTGCGAGGAGGCAGCGCATGACGACGTCGATGCCTTTGAGATTGCGGGTGCGCTGATTGCCGGCCAGCGCGTCGATGGATTCGTGCATCTGGGCCGTGAGGGCAGGCAGGTCCGGTTTCTTGTAGCGGATGGTGAGGAACTTCTGCCCGGACCAGGGGGCGTCTCCCTCGGGGAAGGCGGAGAAGCGGCTGGCCTGGTCGAGGCGCTGCAGGAGGTCGGTGACGTGGCCGCTGAGGTGTGAGGCGAGGGTCTCACGGGCGCCTTGGCCATGCCTTCGAGGTCTGAGGTCAGGGCTGCGATGCGGGAGGCCAGTGCGTTGGTCCAGGTGGCGGCCATCGCGGGAATGTGGTGGCTTTCCAGGGCGGAGATCTGCGTACGCAGGGGGATGTCGAGTCGTTCGAAACGGACATCGCCGGGTACTTCCTTGAGCCGGCTGACGCTTCCTTCCAGCTTTCGCTCCGTCTGGAGTGCTTCGTCCCGGCAGGTGGTGTGGGCGGCGACCGCCTGGCGGGCGGCGGATGTGGCGGCCTCCGCACTGCCGTCGTAGGGCGGCTGGTCCAGCGGGACGGTCAGGCCGTGGACTGCGGTTTCCAGCATCGCTAGGACACGGTCGAATGCCGCCAGGTCCTTTGTGGAACTGGTCTGATTGCGGCGAGCGGTGTTGAAGGCGTCCTGGGCAAGACGTTCCTCGCTCTGAGCCGTGCCCAGTTCGCCTGCGGCCTTAGCCTCAATCCGCCGAGGTGGTTCGAGAGTGATCTCCTGATCGATTTCTGCGTCCGCTTTGGGCTGGTGGCTGGGTGTGGGCAGGTGGTATC
>NZ_JBIBYR010000051.1:0-27743 GCF_043083485.1 Streptomyces sp. NPDC014727
AGGCGGCATCCTGTCCCCACTGCTGGCGAACATCGCCCTGTCGGCGCTCGACGAGCACCTGCACGGGCCCTGGGAATCAGGTGGGGCAATGGCCATCGAAGGCAAACGCGCCTACCGGCGCCGCAAAGGTCAACCCACGTGGCGGGTCGTCCGCTACGCGGACGACTTCGTCGTCCTGGTGCACGGCACCGAGGCCGACACCGCGGCACTGCGTGAAAAAGTCGCTGACGTGCTCGAACCTCTTGGTCTGCGTCTTTCGCAGGCCAAGACCCAGATCGTGCACATGAGCGACGGGTTCGACTTCCTGGGCTTCCGCATCCAGTGGAAACGCAAAGGAGGGACGGCCAAGTGGCACGTCTACACCTTCATCGCCGACCGGCCCATCCTGTCGCTGAAGGCGAAGGTCCGTGCCCTGACAGGCAGGACATCGCAGCAGGATCTTGCCACCGTGCTGAAGAGACTCACTCAGATCATGCGCGGTTGGGCCAACTACTTCAAGCACGCTGTCGCCAAGCATGTCTTCGACAGGCTCGACGCTTTCGTGTGGTGGCGCCTCATCCGCATGCTGCGGGAACGTCACCGATGGAGTTGGGGCGACGTCCGCCGCCGGTTCACCACCCCCACCGGGCGGTGGCTTCCGATCGCGGCGGACGGGATCGAGCTGTTCCGGATCGCATCGGTCACGGTCAGCCGTTACCGATACCGAGCCAGCACGATCCCCAACCCTTGGCAGCCTGCGAACCCTGTCTGACGGCAGAGACCGTGGAGAGCCCGCTGCGTTGAGAGACGCACGGCGGGTTCGGCGAGAGGTCCGGAGAAACGGACCGGGAGCAATCCCGGCACCGCGCTCCGGGCCTACTCAGCGAAAGATCTTGCTGGCTCTCGCCAGCAGGAGGCGCGCGCGTCATGTGAGCTGTGCGGACCGCGCGTCACGGGGGACCGGTGAGACCGGACTCAAGATCGCGCACGGAATGTGTGCCAAAACGCGGAAAATCACGGCACTATCGTCAGTGAAAGCGTTCGCGCCGATCACGGGGATGACCGGCACTTCCGGGGAATCAGGCACGATAATCTCGGGCCATGCCCGAGACATCTTTTCCGGACGAAGGAAAAGATCAAGGCGGAGGGCTTGTTGTGCCTGAGCGTCCCGGTTGGCCATTGCGCGTTCCGGTTGGCCGACGTGACGCTCAGCGGCGCGGTGCAGCGATGGGCCAGCACCGCGTCGGGGGGGTGTCGGCCCTCCGGCGGGACTGTCGGTGATCCATAGGCGATGTGTCGGTGGCCGCTGGAACCGTGGGTGTCGAGTTGCCCAGGGGAACAGCCGCAGCCGCCTTCAACAGCAAGGGAGCCCCGTCGCCATGTTGTCCATATCCTCCGCCCCGCCCTGGAATGTCCAACAGCTACCCGGTGCCGATGGCCGCGTCTTCCTGGTCACCGGCGGAAACGCCGGCATCGGGTACTTCGTCGCAGAGCAGTTGTCGGCAACCGGAGCCACCGTCGTACTCGGCAGCCGTAGTCCCGCAAAGGCCGAAGGCGCCACGGCCTCGATCCGTGCACGTGTCCCCGGTTCGCGGGTGCGGGCCGTGCGGCTGGACCTCGCCGACCTCTCGTCGCTCGAAACAGCGGTGGAATCGCTGGAGGTGGAGCGCCTTGACGCGGTAGTCCACAACGCTGGTGTCGCGCTTGACGACCTGCCGCGCAAGGAGACCGGGGACGGTCACGAGCTCATGTTCGGCACGAACCACCTCGGGCACTTCGCCTTGACCCAGTGGCTGATGCCGCTGCTGTCGGCTGCGCCAGCGGCCCGCGTTGTGACCATGGGCAGCTTCGCGGCAAAGTCCGAGCGACTTGACCTGGACGACCTGCAGTCCTGGAAGGACTACCAGCCCAAGCGCACCTACGGCCGCTCCAAGTTGGCACAGATGTACTTCGGCGTCGAACTCGACCGCCGCCTGCGCGATGCCGGCAGCACGGTGGCGAGCGTGGTGGTCCATCCCGGCGGCGCGTTGGACTCCCTCACCCCGTCACGGCCACCGGTCCATGTGCGAACTACCGGCGCACGGCTGAGCGCGGCACCTGCGGCCCTCCTCGTCCAGGGCAAGCACGCCGGCGCATGGCCCGCGGTCCGAGCGGTGCTCGACCCGGCCGTGCGTGGAGGCCAGATGTGGGGACCGCGCGTCTTCGGCCTACGCGGCGAGCCCCGACGTGAACCGGTGTGGAACCACCTTGCCGATCCCTTGGTCGCGGCGCGGTTGTGGGACGCCAGCTGCGATCTGACCGGCGCCGACCTCAGCACCCTCTCCGGATAGCTCAGGCACGCGCGCGTTGGTCAACAGCCTTGATGCGCGGGTGCAAGCCGTCGGTGTCGAGAATGCCGCGGGCGGCCGCCGGGCCGCGCAGGCGGTCGCGGACGTCTTCGACCCGGATGGCCGTGGGCAGTGGCTCGTCATCGAGGTGTAGGTAGCCGAACGAGGTCAGGCGGGTTGGCTACATACGGATCTTCTGTCAGCCGGACTGATGTGCCGGTTGATCGGTGAAGAGGGGCATGCCGAGATGACAAGCCGGGGGCGGCCGTCGGTGGAAGTCGGGCGGAGGCTGACCTGGAGTCCTTCGACCTCGCCGAGCCAGTCGTTGGCACGGGCCTCGGTGATGCGCTCACGGAGGTTGCGGATGATCTGATGATCTCGATGAGGCAGGGCCGCTGCTGCGGATCGAGCTGGAGCACAGGGCAACGGATGCAGGCGTGTTCGTGCTGGCAGGGGTCCCGTAGAGCCGCCCGCACGTGCCCAGTGACACGCGGTGGAGCCGGTACGCCGTATCCGACCTTGCCGGTGCCGGGACCGGTGCGTTTGGAAGCGCGGGCGGACTCGGCGCCGACACCGTGCATCCGCCACCGTCGCCGGTCGGGATGTGTCCGAGCTTCTTGACGTCGACGTGGACCAGGTCGCCAACCCGGTCGTGCTCGTAGCGGATGACCTCGCGCAGCTGCTCGCCGGTCGGTGGATCGAGGCCCGGAGTCGGTTGACTCCCCGCCTCACCAGGATGCGGTGGACGGCCGCCGTCGCGATGGTGATGCCGTGCAGCCGTTGAAGGCCGGCGGCGAGTCGCGCGGGGCCGTGCTTGGTCTGCCGCCGCAATGCCTCCACCAGGTCGGCGGTGTCCTCGAGGGTGCGGGCGGGGCTGGTGGCGGGGCGGGAGGAGTGGTCGAGCAGTCCGTTCTCGCCGTGCGCGCGCCAGCGGGCGTACCACTCGGCCAGGCAGCGGCGGGAGATCCCGGCTTCCGCGGCGACGTGTGCGATCGGACGTCCGGTGTCGATCCGCAGGCACAAGCGCAGACGTCCTTCGGGGGGCAGCGGTGCGCTCCGGTGTCCCCTGCTGGTGGCGCTCCTGGACTCGGCGGCCGCGTTCACCGGGAGCCCTGGGATCTCAGGGCTCCCGCGTGAGCGGCTGTGCGTGGCGTCAGCGTGCGAACTTTTCGATGGCCGCTGGGGTGACGGGGGTGAAGAAGTTGACGAGGTTGCCGTCGGGGTCGCGGAACAGCAGGGACCGGTTGCCCCAGGGCATCGTGGTGGGCTCGGTGACGAAGTCGGTGACGAAGCCGGTCAGGTTCTGGTGAACGCGGTCCACGTCGTCGACGAGGAACTCGGTGATCACGCTGTGGTTGTCCGCCGGGCGGGCAGAGCCCGGGGCGAACAGCGGGACGGTGCGGGTGCCGGCGATCGCGAGGGTGGCGCCCGTGGACTTGAGTTCGGCGAAGTCTTCGGTGGCCCACGTCGCCCGCGCCCCGGTGGCTCGCTCGTAGAACTCGACGAGGCGCGCTACATCGCTGGTGATGATGCGGATCGAGACGAAGTCCATGGGAATCTCCTTGGCTGTGCTGGAGGCGTGCACTGCGCAGGCTAGGAGAAATAGTGGACAGAATCGGTCCAGTATTCGCGTTAGGCTGCGAACATGCCTCGACCCACCGGCCGCGTGCTGACACTCCTGGAGCTGCTGCAGTCGGGCGGCACCCGGACCGTGGCCGAACTCGCCGACCGGCTCGGCGTCGAAGGGCGCACCGTGCGGCGGTATGTGGACCAGCTGATCGACCTGGACGTGCCCGTGGAATCGGTGCGCGGCCGCTACGGCGGGTACCGGCTCGCCCCCGGGTACCGCTTGCCTCCGCTCATGCTCAGCGACGACGAGGCGCTGGCCGTGCTGCTCGGCCTGGTCGCCGGACGGCGAGCAGGGCTGACGACGACGGAGCACACAGCAAGCGAGACGGCATCGGCGAAGATCCGGCGGGTGCTGCCCAAGCACATCGCCCGTCGGCTCGACACACTCCTGGAGGCTCTCGCCTTCACGGATCAGCCCGGCGAGTTCGACACGCCGGACGCAGGGGTCCTGCTCACCATCGCCGATGCGGTGCGCCACCGCCGGCCGGTCTCGATCCGCTACACCGACCGCGACGGACGGCGCAGCGAACGCACGCTGCACGCGTACGGGATCGTCGCCCATTCGGGCCGGTGGTACGTCACGGGCAAGGACGACCAGATCGGCGAGGACCGAACCTTCCGGCTCGATCGCATCGCACACACGCGGACCCTGCCCGGCTCATTCGAAACACCCGCGGGTCCCGGTCCGGCACAGCGCGTGTTGTCAGGGTTCGCCACGGCCGAGTACCGGCATGAGGTGACCTTGCGGATCCACGGGACGGCTGAGCAGATCCGCGCCCACCTTCCCGCCAGCGTCGCGAGCCTGGAGGAGCACGAGCCCGCGGCACGCCAGGACCGGGCGACCGAGCGCTGGCTGCGCGTCGAGTTGCGGGCGGAGCGGCTCGATTGGTTGCCTCCGGTACTCGCCTCACTCGACCGGCCGTTCGTCATCGAGCGCCCCGATGAACTGCGCGACCTCGTCATCGCGCTCGCCGATCGCCTCACGTCCTACGCCCGCCAAGCCTGACAGCGAGGAACCCATGTCATGAGATGGCTCAACTACTGAGGTTTTCAGGGTGGGGTCGGTGTTGTGGGTGTCAGTCCGGTCCCTGCCAGGCATCCGTCGGTGAGTTGGTGCTGGAGTGGGATGTGTCTGAGGCCCCGGCGGAGTGTTCGGGTGAGGTGGTCCGGGTCCTCGAAGGGGGGTGTTGGCCGTCGGGCCGCGTCGAAGAAGTGACCAGATGTTCTCGTCGGGGTTGAGGTCCGGAGCGTACGAGGGCAGTTGGAAGACGGTGAGCCGGTCGTGTTCGGCCGCGTACTTCTTCATGCCGGCTGTGCGATGGGTGTTGAGGTTGTCCCAGACCACCACGACC
Source organism: Streptomyces sp. NPDC014727 (assembly GCF_043083485.1). Classification (NCBI taxonomy): domain Bacteria; kingdom Bacillati; phylum Actinomycetota; class Actinomycetes; order Kitasatosporales; family Streptomycetaceae; genus Streptomyces; species Streptomyces sp. NPDC014727. The sequence continues at coordinate 5,288 of NZ_JBIBYR010000051.1, forward strand.
GGGCCGCCGAGCTGGACGTGCGCGCGGACCATTCGCCGCCCCGGGCGGCGGCCGATCCAGGGGCCGCGGTGGACGAGATCTTCCGGATGATCGAGGCGGCCTTGGGTCGTCACCTGCCCTTCTCGGCGTGCGCGGTAGGAAAGGGGCCGGTCGGGCTGTTATGAGTCGCTGAACGCTTGGTTTCGGGTCAGACGGGCCCATCCGCTTCTGCTGAGGCGGTCACGGCACCTTCCTCGCGGCGCAACCATGAGCGGCCCTCAGGCATCATGATCATCAACAAGTGATCCACGAGAAGGGGCATCCGTGCACGCAGACAGGCGCTGGGCCAGATCCGCCGTCGCCGCCGCCGAGACGGTGATTCTCTTCACCACCGCCTGCGGGGGACCCTCAGCCCTGGCAGACGGCGACAAGGGCAAGGTGTCGCCCAGCACTCCGGCGGCCGCGAAGAGCTCGCCGAACCCCGACTTCGCGGCCTTCCAGGCCAAGCCCTGTCCAAAGCTCACCGATGCCGGCAGGACCAGAGGCGACCTGATCACCACGGTCATCGGCCCGCGCGAAGACGCCACCGTCCACCCCGGCGGCGAACCGCAGAACGTCCTCGTCAAGCTCTGCAACACCACTGGCACGGCACTCCGCGACATCGCGCTCTCCGCGCAGGTCGAGTGGAACTACGCGGGCGAGCAGCCGCCCAAGCTGACGGTGGAACGGCGCGAGGCCCCCGACGGCGACTGGCACCCCGTCGAGCTGGTCGTGGCCAACGACCAGCCGTTGACCGGCGCTTCCGGTGCACGGGACCTTCCCGCCCACGGCACCCGCACCGTGGAGTACCGGATCAGTGCCGCCGAGGACGCCCCTGCGGGCCGGGGAGGGTTCGGTATCCATGCCGTCCGGGCCGACACAGATCCGCTCGCTATGGAGGACATACGGGGCGGCGGCCACGGAGCCTTCCAGCTCACCACTGCCCCTCGCGCGTGAGGGGCCCGACGACGTCCCCACCTACGGTCCACTGGGAATCCCCACGATCGGGTGCGGGAAGCTGCACACGACGAGGCCGTCCAACTGAAACGCTCAGCCACGCAGGTGTGACTGAGCGTTTCACTTGGCGAGTGAGTAGTTCACCTGGCGGGGCTGAAGCGCTCTGGTTGGCGAGCTGACCATTGCGGCCGGTGAGCGAGTTGATATCTGGTTGGCGACAGTGCCCGCGTCGTTGCAGAGCGGGTGCATAGGATCGTCGGCATGGCACTGCGACCTGTTCAGGTGAATATAAAGGCTCTTGATCACTCGGCGGTCGGCCGGTTCTGGGCGGAGGCGCTCGGCTGGGGTGTTTCCAGCGAGGGCCCCGGCGTGACCAACGTTGAACCTGGCGGCGGCTTTGTTTGGCCGGACCCAGTTGCCGTCTGCATCGACGTCGTTGCCGTCCCTGAACCCAAGACAACAACAAAGAACCGTGTGCACCTTGATCTGGCCACCACCTCTGCGGCCCATCAGGCGGAGTTGGTCGCGCGCCTTCAGGCTCTCGGTGCGACGCCCGCCCACGTGGGCCAGGGCGACGTGCCGTGGACGGTCCTTGCCGACCCGGAGGGCAATGAGTTCTGCGTGCTGGAGCCTCGGGAGATCTACCGGGACACCGGGCCGATCGCCGCGGTGGTGGTCGACTGCGTGGATCCGCGGGCCATGGCACGGTTCTGGGGTGAGGCGATGGACTGGAGCCTGCACGAGGTGACTGACGATCGTGCGGTGTTGCGCTCCGCCAAGGGTGTCGGCCCGTATCTCGAGTTCCTCCGCATGCCCGGCGTGAAGACCGTGCCAGACCGCGTCCATCTTGACCTGCTGCCGTACCCCGGCGACGATCAGGAGGCGGAGGTGAGCCGGCTGCGGGCCCTGGGCGCCACCGACCTCGACCTCGGCCAGGGCGACGTCCCGTGGAGGTGCCTGGCCGACCCGGAGGGCCACGAGTTCTGCATCCTCGGCCCGTCCTGACGCGGAAGCCTCAATGGCACCTTGACACGTGAGCCCTGTTTTGCTCATGCCCCAGGACCCCGGGTGGGTGGGGCTGCGGCGTCTCGGTCGATTCGGGCGGCGAGAGCTTGCGTGTAGAGGGGGCGAGATCAGCTCGCTCGCCGACCACAACGCTCAACTCGCCAACTGAAGTGCTCAGTCACACCCGGCATTCCAGCTACCGGGGACGCGGCGTTTCGCATCCTGGCTCTGTACGCGACAGTGAGTCGTGAACACGCATCCTACGGAAGGATCGTCACGGTCAGCTCGTCCGCGCACCAGGCGCTCTGCACGTCCGTTCCGCCAGCGACCCGGGCTCGGTCGGCGCCACCGGCGAAGGCGAGCACCGTCAGCAGGAACGTCCGGCCGCGCCCTGCAGCTCCATCCCCGCCACCGTCATCGCGTCGGCCTGCACCCGCAGGGCCCCGATCTCGGCCTGCTGCTCCTGGCGGTTACGGGTGCGGCTGGTCAGCCACGACGCCAGGACGGCGATGACCGCCCCGGAGACGAGCGTGCTGGCCAGTTCGATCAACTTGTCCATCCCCGCAGGCTGGCCGTGCACCCGGCCCCGCTCGTTGCGCACCTGACGCACAACCCGTACGCGCCTGTTGCCGCCGGTGCCCCGCCCGAATGACGAGAGATCCCGCCCAGTGCTGCTGCACCGCTGCGCCGCATTGTCAGGGCCTGTCGGTAGCGTCAGGACATGAACCACCCCAAGGACCTGACCGTCGATCAGGCAGAGGTCGCTGTCGCTGTCGTTGCTGCCGTCATCGCCGCCTGGCAGGCGGCCATCGCCCGCAGGTCAGCCGCGCAGCAACTGGCCTTCGCAGAACGCATCCACCGAGAGCAGAAAGAGTCGTACGTCATCGTCGGCATCCAGCCCGACAGTCTGCACGGAGCGCTTCTGCTGGTCGTCGAGAACACTGGCTCAACTGTCGCCCGCAACGTGCGCATCTCCTGCGACCCCCCTGGAGTCCAGCTGGCTCCCCGTGGGGGATGGGCCGGAGCTGACCCAGTCATTCAGCAGGTACTGGCTCGGACCATCCCGATGCTGCCACCGCGCCGCCGCCTTACCTTCCTCCTGGACCAACCCGAGCGGTTCCAGAACACCGAGCTGCCCCGCGTGTACACGTTCACCGTGAACGCGGCTGCGTTCTGGTGAGGTTCGGGGAAGCATGGCGTGATGCCTGACTTGTTGTGGGATGACGTGGTGAGCTTCTTCGGCCGGCTCCCGAGCGCCCCAGACCGGCATGAAGTCGGCATCGTCTTCATACCAGCCGTCGACGTAGAGCGTGCCGCGAAGCCAGCCCGTCGTACGGAGGGCCAACGGCCTGCTCGCAGCGGGGCAGGGCCCTGCTGACGTTCCGTCGGCCGCACCGCCTCCCGCCGTCGGGCGCGGCGCCTACCGTCCCCGGCAGCACCAAGGTCCCTGCCAGGCCGTCGCGAGGGCCCCGCGGACCAACCTGCGTTGTCAGTGCCCCTCGTTAGTCTCCCCTCATATCGCAGTTCAGGGGCTTCGTGGCCCTTGGTTCGGGCTGCGCTGACATCTGATGGACAGGCGGAGGGGCACGGCTGATGGCGTGGCTGGCAGCGGGTGAGGGGTACGAGATCACCCTCGAGGACGGGCGTGTAGTCGCACGGCGCGTCGGGGGGCGGCAGTTGAAGGCGCTGCCGAAGGTGTTGCGCGACAGTCCCGAAGTCGACCGGCTGAGGCAGCTGGCCGAGTGGCTGGACCGGCACGCGGCCTCGTGTGTGGCTCAGGTGGATGCCTGGATGGTGTCGTCGCTTCCGGTTCCGACCGAGCTGATCGCGCGGGTGTGGCCGGACGAGGCGTGGCAGGCGGCGCTGCGTGACATGGCCGTCGTGGGCGACGATCCCGACGAGGTCGGCTTCCTGCGGGACGTCACCGGCGACGGGGAGCTCAAGGCGGTCGACCTCGACGGTGAGACCGTGCGGCTCTCGCCGCGCACGGTGACGCTTCCCCACCCCGTCCTCCTGCCGGACCTGGACGACGTACGGGACTTCGCGGCAGACCTCGGCATCACCCAGAAGGTGGAGCAGATCCACCGGCCGACCTGGGCCAGGCCGGACGGGCCGGATGCCGGGCGTCCTGAGACGGCGACGGAGGTACGGGACTACGCGGGCGGGAAGTTCGCCTCGCGGTTCGGTCTCGCGGCGCGCGCCACGGGCCTCGGCTACCGGGTGTCCGGTGGCTACGCCACGTGCAAAGTGCGTGACGGGGGCCGCAGCACGGAGGCGTCGGTGTGGATCGGCGAGCCGTACTGGGACGGGGAGTCGGAGACCGGCGGGCTCAGCTGGCACGACGAGGACGGCCGCGCGGTGCGGCTGACCGAGGTCGGGCCGGTGGCTTGGTCAGAGGGGATGCGCATGGCCGCTGCGCTGTACGCCGGCCGCACGATCGAAGAGGGTGGGAACGCGTGACCGGGACGGTTGGGAACGACAACAAGGAGCTGCTCGCGGCAGGCGCGGTCCTCCCGGCCGACGCGCGGGGTGCGGGCTCTTCAGCGGTCGAGCTGACCGCGCGGGCCTATCGCCACGCGGTGCTCGGCGAGGATCGGGTCGTCGTGCGGCTGGCCACGGCCGAACTGGGCCCCGCCGAGGACCTCGCCGTCGGCTTCCTCGGACTCGAGCCGCAGGGCGAGCCGGCCGTGGTCGGTCTCGGTCGGCGCCAGGAACTCGGCTTTCCCGAGTGGGTGCTGGTGCACCACCCCGAGGACGGGCACCACGCCCTGGCGGTCGTGCCGGAGCTGGACCGGCTGGCCCGGCAGGCCAAGACCAAGCCCAAGGCCGCCCTGGATGCCTGCCACGAGCTGGCCGGGCGGCTCGCCTCGGCCGTCCCGCACTTCCTGCCCGTCTTCTACGAGCAGGCCGCGCGGGTCTTCCTCGGCGTCGAGAACAGCACGTACGCCGGCCAGCTGTTCGGCCGTGCCCGCACGAGCGAGGGGCAGCACGGGCTGACGGTCGACGAGGACCGGCTCGACGCCGTGTTCCTGGAGTTCGCCCTGGCCGGCGCGCTGCCGGTGAAGGTCCTGACCGGTTACGGAAAGGACCTGTCGGCCAGGCTCGCGCCCGTCGAGGCGTACGAGCGGTTCCGGCGGCTGTGCGTGCGCCGGACCGCCGGCGGTCTCGCGCCGTCCGCCCAGGCCGCGGTGGAGCTGAAGCGGCTCGCCCGCGCCGCGGCCCTGTCCGGCAACGAGACGGAGCAGGACCACCTCGCCGAGCTCCTTCCGCTGCCGGCCACCATGCGGGCCGCCGCCGGTTGGTGGAAGTCGCACCGCGGCGCGCTGGTCGCGCTGGCCCGGTGCGTTCCGTCCGTGCGGGGCACGCTGCTGTCGATAACCCCGCCCGGGGACAACGGGGAGATGACCGAGCTGTGGCCGGGGATCCTGGCGGAGTCGGGGGCCGACGCCGGTCTCGCGGACGCCGACCTGCCGCAGGAGGAGCAGTGCTCCGACGGCGCGGCGGGCTGGCTGGAGCGCTTCCATGCTGCCCGGCATCGCGGTTGGGGGCCGCGCCCGACGCCGCCCGCCCTGCTGGAGCTGGTCGAGCGGGCGGCCGGCCGGCTGCGCGCCGATCTGGCGGGGCGCCCCGAGGGCGAGCGCTTCCTGCGGATCGGTGTCGAGGACGTGAACCTGCTGGACCTCCTGCTCTCGCTGGAGATCGCGGTCGCCGACCCCGAGGAGGAGTTCGCCCATCACCAGCGCGGCAACGCCCTGAACCTGTCGGACTGGGCGCGCGGCGAGGAGCCGCGGGACCTGGTCGCGCTGGCGGCCGACCCGCGCTTCCGGCCCGCCTTCGGGCGCGGGGCGAACAGCTACAACAGCGCGTCCTCCGGTGCGGACGTGATGCGGCGGCTGGCCGCCTCGCCCGGCGGCCGCCCGATGCTCACCGAGTGGATGCGCGAGGTGGCCGCCTCGTCGGTGGCGGCCGGGCTGCCCGGACTGCCGAAGGCGATCGAGCGGCTTTCGTGGCTGCCCTCCGAGGCTCTCGCGCTCGCGCCGCAGGAGGTCGCGGCCGCGGCCGGTGCCGATCTCGGCGAGGCCGTGGCGCGCACGCTTCGGGGCGGTCTGTGGGAGGAGCTGCGCTGGCCGGCGTGGGAGGAAGCGCTGACGGAGCTGGCACCGGGGCGCCACACCACCGAGGGCCTGACGGTCGTCGAGGCCTGGCCGTATCTGATCGTGGCCAACGCGACGCAGGTGCGCGTCATCGACGCCGACTCCACCGTTCTCGTGCACGATCTGCGGGTGCCCACCACGTCCGTGTGGCGGACGGGCTTCCACTACGTGGACGGTGCGCTGCTGGTGTTCTGGAGCACGTACGGTCGCGGCGAGCCCCAGGGCTACTGGCACACCGCGCCCGACACGGTGTTCACTCTCGCTGGCGCCGACTCCTGGGCCATGCGTTCGGATCACCTCAGCCTGCAGCTGCCCGGCGGCGGCCGCACCACCGGCGGCGGGGTCCTCCACAGCGGCGACACGAAGCTGCCCGCAGAGCGCGCGCTGCTGTCCGACGGCACGTCGTACTGGGTGTGGCAGGACAGGGACGGGGAGGACAAGGGCGGCTGGCTCGAGTACGACCCCGTGGCCGGCGTTTACGGCCGACGCTCGCAGCCCGGCTTCCTCGCCGACGCGCTCCTGCGGCACGCCCCCGGGGCCGAATCGGCGGCCGGCTCGTGCTGGCTGCGGCCCGCCCCGGCGGTGGCGGGTTCGGCCCAGGGGACGTCCACGGAAGGGCTCCTCGGCTGGCGTGTCGTGCGGCTGCCCGACGGCGGCCACCACGGCGAGGACACCACCGGACGAGTCGTCACCCTTCCGAAGTGCGCCGACAGGCCGGTCGCCGCGCTGACGTTCCCCGGCGACGACCGGCCGCGGGCATTGACCCAGCAGTGGCGCGAGCTGTCGCTCAGCGACCCGGAGGGCATGGTCACCACGACGGCCCAGTGCGACCACCGCAACGAGCTGTACGGGACCGCGGCTCAGGCCCTGCCGCCGCTGCCGTACCTGTACATGCTGCGCGCGCGTGATCCGCAAGGGTCGGCGGCGCTGCGGGGCGCCGACGCGCAGTCGGCCGGCGTCCTGCTGAAGGCGGCCGTGCTCGCGGAGCGGGTGGCGGACCTGCCCGAGCTGGTGAGTGCCGCGCTGCCGCAGGTCTCGGCACCCGAGCTGATCGCCGGCGTGGTGAAGGTGTTGCGCTTCGCGGTGCGGCAGCAGAAGGCGCTGGACGCCGTGGCCGCACGGCTCGACCCCGCCGCCGAGCCCACGGAGGTCCGGGTCCAGGGACCGAGCGACCACGTGCTCGCCAAGGCGCTGCACGGCATCGTCAATACCGGCTACTACCGCTACGGCGCGGACACCGACGTGACCCACCGTTACCTGGAGACTTTGGCGTCCGCGCGCGTGGACACCGCCGCCACGGCACTGCCGGGCCGACTGCACTTCGATCTGCCGTCGCTGCCCTACTCGGGACTGCCGTTCGTCTCGCTCCTGGACGCGCCGGCCGCGATCGCCTACCGGGCCGTCGCGCCCGGCAGCGACCCGGCACACCGGGCAGCCCTGCTCGAAGTCCTCGGCCGGGTGGACGCGCTGGGGCTGGCCTCGACGGCGGCGTCGGCCGGTCACTGGCGCCGGGTCCTGGTCCGCCTGGCGACGTCCCACCTGCACACGCCGGACGGCCAGCGGCACAACGTCGCGCACCGCAGTGTGCTGCCCCTGGGCGGCGGAGTGGTGCTCGGCATCACCGAGCACAACTCCGGCGTCGACGACGGGTGGGAGTTCGGCGCGCTGCTCCACGACCCGAGCGGCCGTTTCGAGGTGCCCGGCCCCTACACCGTGAGTGGTGAGGCGCCAGTGGGGGACCGGGTGCGCGGCGCCGACTGGCTGAGCGGCTTCCTCGGGGAGGCGCGGTCCCGTGAGGCGGTGCCCTTCCTACCGGAGGCCGCCGACGAGTTCAGCCGCCTCACCGGTGTGTCCCGGGCGCTGGCCCGGATCGTTCTCGCGGGCATGCCCGACGTGGACAGCTGGGAGAACAACTTCCTGCCGACCGAGCTGCGCAAGTCGCTCGGACTGAAGGTGGCCGAGGCGGGACACGCCCGCGACGAACTGCGCGCGCTCCCGATAGAAGTACGCCGGGCGGTGCTCGCGGCGCTCCTGCCCCACGACCCGGCACGGCTGTGGAGCGAGGGCCCGGACGTGGCGTCGGCGGCCACCCTGTGGAACGAGAAGGTGGGACGGCGCCGGCAGGTGCCCGACTGGCTGGCGGCGGAGGCTGCGCGCGCCGCGAGCAGCGGCTGGCCCGTGCACCGGGCGCTCCCGGCGCTGCTGGAACCGGCGTCGTCGCCGGAGCTCGGCGTCGACGTGCCGTGGCGCATCGAGGGCGATCACCCGGCGACGGCGTTCCCCGCCGATGCGCCGTTCACCTCGGCGGTGCTGGCCGGCTCGATGAGCCTGACGGCCTGGCTGGCCCACCGGCTGCCCGCCGGCGATCCGGTACGGGCGGCGCTGCCGAGTGCGCTGATCGCCGTGCGGCAGCGTCTTGCGGCACCCGATCTGCTGCTCTGCGCTGGGCACTACACGAGCCTCGCGGACTTCCGGAAGGTGGCCGGCGTCCCGACGGAGACGGCACCGGACCACGAGCGGTACGGCGCGGTGCTCATGGCCACGCAGGACGGCCAGCCCCAGCCGGCCATACGGTCCGCCCTGCTGGACTCCACCGGCTCCGACCCGTACCTGGTGGCACTGCGCGGCGCCGATCAGCAGCCGACCGGGGTCGAGGCGGCCCTACGGCGGGCGCACGACCCGGCGTTCGCACGGCTGCTGGCCGACCCGGGCGCGCCCGCGGCCGGCGCGGCGGACGACGAGGGCCTGTGGTGGCCGCAGGATCCGTCCCGTTCGGTGCCCGAGCGGGTGGCCGAGGTCGCCGAGGCGCGCGGTCTGACCGCCGACGCGGCGACGCTGTACCTGATGTTGCTGGCCATGCCCGACCCGACGGACCGCAACACCGCGCGATGGACGGGGTGGAAGCCGGCCCGCCTCAAGGCGGCGCGGGCCGAACTGGCCGAGACCGACCTGGTGGTGTCGGCCGTACGGGCCCGGGCGGGACGCTCGCTGTTCTTGCCGGGCGCCTGGGCGGAGCAGTCGGCGCCCGTCCTGCCCGTCGAGCAGTGGAAGCTGCCGATGTACGGGGTGGCCACGGGTGGTCGGCCGGTGCTGGGCGCCCTGGTGCCGGCCGAACCGGCCGCGGAGCTGTTCGGCCGGGCCTGGCAGCGGATCCTCGACGGCGACCTCCCGCGCTTCGAGGAGCTGAAGGTGCGGCGCACGAGGCGCCGCCGCTGAGGCACCGTCACTGCGACTCCGTCGAACGGCACCTGAGCCGCCGCTGACCGGCCGCCCGTCGTCAGCACGGCGCGGCGCGCCCGCCCCGGGTGCGCCGCGCCGGCCCCCGACCCGTACGCACACCTGTCGAACCATGACGAAGGAAACCCGCATGACCGTCACCGAACAAACCGCACCCGTCCGGCAGGGCCAGCCGGCCGAGGAGCGCCACGCCGCCGAACTCGCCTTCCTCGCCGTCCAGGACCCCGGCCCGCGGCCGCCCGGCTGGGCGCTCACCCCTCGCGCGGTGGTCACGTTCGTCTGCGGCAGCGACGGCGTGGAGCTGGCCCTGCCCCGGCGTCGCGCCGGTCTGCCGTCGAAGCTGGCGATCGCCCCGAAGTTCGTCGGTGAGCGCGCGCTGGTCGAACGCTGCGTGGTCACCCTCGCCGGAGAGCGCGGGCTGCTGCTCACCGGTGAGCCCGGTACGGCCAAGTCGATGCTGTCGGAGCTGCTCGCGGCCGCTGTCAGCGGGACCAGCGCCCTGACAGTGCAGGGCACGGCGGGCACCACCGAGGACGCGTTCCGCTACGGCTGGAACTACGCCCTGCTGCTGGCCCAGGGCCCCACCCCGCAGGCCCTGGTGGACTCCCCGGTCCTCGCCGCCATGCGGGCCGGACGGGTGGTGCGGGTCGAGGAGATCACCCGCTGTCTGCCCGAGGTTCAGGACGCCCTCGTCTCCATCCTGTCCGACCGGCGGATCAGCGTACCCGAGCTGACCGCCACCGAGGACGCGGCCGTCCGCGCCGCCCCCGGCTTCACCGTCATCGCCACCGCCAACCTGCGCGACCGGGGCGTCTCCGAGATGTCGGCCGCGCTGAAGCGCCGTTTCAACTTCGAGACCGTCGACCCGATCGCAGACGCCGACGCCGAGGCGGTCCTGATCCGCCACCAGGCTGTCGCCGCCGTGCAGCGGGCGGGCGCGGCCTTCGCCGTCGATGACGCCGTTCTCGACGCCCTCGTCACCGTCTTCCGCGACCTGCGCTCCGGCCGCTCCACCGAGGGCTGGGACGTGGAGCGGCCGGGCACGGTCATGTCCACCGCCGAGGCTGTCCAGGTGGCGGCGTCGCTCGGGGTCGCGGCCGCCTACCTGCCCAGCGAGGATGTGCTCGACCTGCTGCCGGGACATCTGCTCGGCGTGGTCCGCAAGGACGACCCCGCCGACCACGCACGGCTGCTGGGCTACTGGGACGGCCCGGTGCGCCGCCGCGCCGAGAACGGCTCGGCGATGTGGCGCCGGCTCTGGGACCTGCGCGGGAGCCTGCGTTGACGACCGCCGATCCACGGACGGCCGTGGATGCACTGGCCGCATCGCGTGCGCCGTACCTGCTGGGAGTGCGCCACCACAGCCCGGCGCTGGCCGCGGTGGTACCCGCCCTGCTGGAAGAGGCGCGGGCGGAGGTGGTCTGCGTCGAGCTGCCGACCGACTTCCAGCCCTGGCTGGAACACCTGGCGGACCCCGAAACCGTCGCCCCGGTCGCCCTGGCCGGGGCGGGCGAGGGGGGACGGCTTTCGTTCTACCCGTTCGCGGACTTCTCACCGGAGCTTGCTGCGGTCCGCTGGGCCAGAAGCCGCGGGGCGGAGGTCGTGTGCTGCGACCTTCCCCTCGGCGACCCGCGCTGGTCGGCGGGGGCACATGGGCCGGTGCGCGAGCCGGACGAGAGCGAGGCCGTACGTCCGAAGGCCGATGCGCCCTTGGGCGCCGCGGGTGCGCTCGACGCCGGTTGCGACCCTGCTCCCGGCGACGGGACGGCGCGGGTGCGGCGCTCGTACGCCGAGGCGCTCGCCGCCGCCGGGACCGGCCGGGACGGTGACGACCTGTGGGACCGCGCGGTGGAAGTGCTGGCTCCGGGGTGCGCCCCGGACGCGGTGCGCCGAGCCGCACTGGGCGTGGGCTGGGCCCTGCGCGCCGACGCCGCCGTACCCGCCGCCGACCTTGCGCGGGAGGAACGGATGCGGCAGGTGATCGCCACTGCCTCGGCGGACGGGCGCCGGGTGGCAGCCGTGATCGGCGCCTTCCACGCACCCGCGCTTCTCGCGTCCACGGAGGCGGATGGCAGAGCGGAGGCCGGGGCCGGGACGGAGGGCGTCTCCGGCGCTACGGGGCGGGCGGCCGTCCCGTCCGAGGCCGGGCCGCGCGGTGCGGGGCCCCGCACGTGGCGGTCCGGTCCGGACACGGCAGGGGCTTGGGCGGCTGGCAGGTCTGGGGAAGACGGCACCGGGGCGACCGAGGGCTCGGCGGTGGCCTCCCTCGTGCCGTACTCCTTCGACCTGCTCGACTCCCGGTCCGGCTACCCGGCCGGGATCCGCGACCCGTTGTGGCAGCAGGCAGTGCTCACCGCCGCCGGCGATCCGGAACGGATCCGGGAGGCGGCTGCCGACGCGGTGACCGGCCTGTGCCGCGAGATGCGCCGCGGCGGTCACACCGCGGGAACCGGCGAGGCAGCCGAGACGCTGCGCCTGGCCTGTGACCTGGCCGCCCTGCGCGGACTGCCCGCGCCCGGGCGCGGCGAACTCCTGGAGGCCGTCACCACCGTCCTCGGCCAGGGCGAACCCCTCGGCCGGGGCCGGGCCCTGGCCCGCGCGCTTCAGGCCGTGTTCGTCGGCACCGCACGCGGCCGGATCAGCCCGCACGCCCCCCGGTCCGGTCTCGGCCCCTCGGTCGAGGCCGAGCTCGCGGAACTGCGGCTGCCCCGACCGGACGACCCCGACCGCCGCGACCTGCGCCTCGACCCGCTCCGTTCGCCGCTGGACGGCCGCCGCGAAGTGCTGCTCCAGCGGCTGCTGGTGATCGGCACCTCGTACGGCGAACCCCTGGACGTGGCGAGCACGGGCGACGGCACCGCGCTCGGCACCAGATGGCGTCTGACGTGGACGCCGTCCGTGCCCGCGCGCCTCGACCTCGCGGGCGTGCGCGGGGTGACCGCCGCCCAGGCCGCTGCCGGCACGCTCGCTACGACCGCGCGCCACGAGGCCGCCGAGGGCGGCCCCACCCCGGCCCAGATCCTCACCGGGTTGACCGCCGCCGCGCGCTGCGGCCTGCCCGAACTGGTCGACGCGCGCCTGTACGAGGCCTCCGCCGTGCTGCCCGACAGCGCCGACCTGCCCGAGCTCCTCCAGGCCCTGGACCTGTTGGACGGGCTGCGGCGCGGCCACTACCCCGGCACGATGCAGGACGCCCGCAAGAGGGCCGACGCGCTCACGGAGGAACTCCTTGAGGTCGCGGTCCGGTCCCTGCCCGGCCTCGCCGGGAGCGACAGCGGCGCCGACGCCGGGGCGCTGGTGGCGCTGGCGGACCGGACGGCCGCCCGTCACCTGGGCCTGCGACTGGACCGGGCGCTCGCCGAGCTGGCGGCCGAGGGCTCCCCGCTCATCCAGGGCGCGGCCCTGGCCGTACGCGTGCTGCTCGACCTGGACGACGCGGCCGGGCTGGGCGAGCGTACGGCCGGCTGGATCGACGGGGCCACGGCCCCCGACATGCGCCGGGCGCTGGCCAAGCGTCTTGCCGGGCTGCTCACCGCCGCCGGTCCGCTGCTCCAGGCGTCGCCGGACGCGCTCGCCGCGCTCATGGACCGGATCGACACCCTGGCCGACCAGGACTTCCTCGACCGGCTCCCGGCCCTGCGCGGCGGCTTCGACACGCTGGCCCCGGCCGCGCGCGACAGGCTACTCACCACCGTGACGGAGCGGCTCGGCGACCGGATCGACCTGTCACTCGACGCCCCGCCCGAGCTGCTCGCCCTGTGGGCGGCGGCCGACGCGGCCGGAACGGCAGCGCTGAAGGCCCTGGGCCTGCCAGGCGCAAACGCCGACGCAGGAACGGACCCGGGCCCGGACTCGGCCGACAATCCCCGCCCCGCACCCCCACCCGCAGCGGACAGCGCCGCCGCGGACGACGCGGACCGACGGCTCGGCCGTGCCGACCGCTGGCGGCTGCTGCTCGGCCGCCACAAGGAACGGCTCACCGGCGACGCGCGCCGCTACGCCCACGCCCTGGACGAGCTCTATGGCCGCGGGCGCGGCGAAGGCGCCCAGGACCTGGACGGCGGCGCACCAGGTCAAGGCGGCGGTCAGGACCCGTCCTTCCCCACCGCTCGGGAGTGGGCGCAGGAGCTGGAGGCCCTCTTCGGCACCGACGTACGCGAGGAGGTCCTCGCGGAGGCCGCCGACGCGGGTCGCACCGACGTGCTCGCGCAGCTCGATCCGGCGGCGGTACGCCCGTCGGTGGAGCTGCTCAGTTCGGTGCTGTCCCTGGCCGGAGGCATGCCCGAGGCCCAACTCGCCCGGCTGCGCCCGCTGGTGAAACGGCTCGTCGACGAACTGTCCCGGGAACTGGCCACCCGCCTGCGCCCGGCGCTCACCGGTCTGGCCACCCCGCGCCCGACCCGACGACCCGGCGGGCGCCTCGACCTCGCCCGTACCCTGCGGGCCAATCTCGCCCACACCCGGCAGACGGAGGACGGCCGGCTCGTCGTCGTACCGGAGCGCCCGCTGTTCAGCACACGGACGAGCAAGGAGGCGGACTGGCGCCTGGTCCTCGTCGTCGATGTCTCCGGATCGATGGAGGCGTCGGTGATCTGGTCGGCGCTGACGGCCGCGGTCCTCGGCGGGGTTCCGACCCTGTCCACGAACTTCCTGGCCTTCTCCACACAGGTGATCGACCTGACCGACCGGGTCGAGGACCCGCTGTCGCTGCTGCTGGAGGTCCGGGTCGGCGGTGGTACGCACATCGCGGCCGGTCTCGCGCACGCGCATTCGCTGATCACCGTGCCGAGCCGCACGCTCGTCGTCGTGGTCAGCGACTTCGAGGAGGGCGCACCGCTCGGCGGGCTGCTGGGCGAGGTGCGTGCCCTGGCGTCCTCCGGCGCCCATCTGCTGGGCTGCGCGGCGCTCGACGACACCGGCACGCCGCGCTACTCAGTGTCCGTGGCGCGCCAACTCGTCGCGGCCGGTATGCCGGTGGCCGCCCTCAGCCCGCTCGAACTCGCCCGCTGGGTGGGCGACCGCCTCCGTGGAGAACCCCGTTGAGCACCGAACTCCTGCCTCCCGTCGCCCCCGACGTCCTCGCCGACGCCGTGGAGCAGCTCAGCGCACGGCTGCGCAAGAAACTCGACGCGGCGATCTCGGGCTGCGCCGACCAGGCCTCCGCCACGGCCGACGAGGCGGTCGAGGTCCACTTCGGCGAGGACGCCACGGTCACGCTGCGCCCAGGCCCGTCCGGCACGGTCACGAACGCGGAACAGGCCGTGTGCACTTGCCTGTTGGCCCCGCGCTGCCTGCACCGGGCCGCGGTCCTGGGCGCGGCACCCATCGCCGGTGGGGAGGGCGACGCGGGCGGGGGTGACGACTCGGGTACGGGTAAGGCCGCAGGCTCGGGCACAGCCTCCGACACGGGCGCGGGGCCCGAGGAGGCCGCACCCACCGCCCCCGCCGGCGACGTTGCGGCCACGGCGGTCGCGTCGGCCGCCCTCACCGCGGCGCAGGTCCTTGCCGCCACGGCGCTGTGGGATGCCGCCGCCGAGGCCCTTTCCGCCGGCGTCACGGCGGGCGGCGCCGTGGTGCAGGCCGAGCTGCTCCGCGCCGCCCACACCGCGCGGCTGGCCGGGCTGCCGCGGGCCGAAGCGTCCGCGCTGCGAGTCGTACGGAGCCTGAGGGCCGCGCGGGAGCGGAGCGAGGGACAACGTCTCGCCGACCTCACCGGAGCCTTCCGTGAGCTGCTGGCCGGCACCGCCCTGCTCGCCTCCGGAGCGGCCGACACGGAGGCGGCGGGCCTCGCGCGCCGGGTCTACGAACAGGGCGGCAGCCTGCGGGTGTACGGCCTGTGCCGGGAGCCGGTGCTGTCCGCGACGGGGTACGGCGGAGTGACCACGCACCTGGTCGGTTCGGACGGCGCCGGATACACGGTGTCCGACGTGCGCCCCGGTGGCCTCGCCCGCGTGAAAGGCGCGGGGTCCGCGTCCGTGGCGCTCGGCGGTGCCGTCCTCGACCACGCCGGGCTGGCGCGCGGGGGTCTGCGGATCGTCGGCGCGACCGTCTCCGCGGACGGGCGCCTCGGGGCAGGGCGGGGGGTCAGCGCGACGCCACTGCGCGGGGTGGACTGGTCCGAGGAACCCGCCGCCGCCCTCTTCACCCGACCGGTGCAGGAGGCGATGGCCGCCGTGCTCGCCGACGGCGCGCCCGAGGCAGGCGGGCCCGGCAGTACGGCGCCGAGTCTGCTGGGCTGCGACGTTGAGGTGATCGGTGCAGCCGGCGACTCTGTCGTCGTCCGCGTCGCCGGTGAGGGACCGCTGTTGCGGCTCCGCCCCGCACACCCCCAGCCGGAGCTGCCGCATGCCGCCAACCTGCGCCGGATCGCCGAACACCCAGGGCTCGCCCTGCGTGTGCTCGGCCGGCCCGACCTGGGCCGGGCGGCGACGCTCCGGTCGCTGGCGGTCGGGCCGGTGCCGGGGGCGTCCGCCACGTTGTGGCTGCCGGACGCGTGGAAGGGCCGTGCCGACCTGGGCTACGACCGGCTCCAGGGCGAGCACTTTCCTCGCGGGACGGCGGGACCCGCGGCCTGCGGGCCGGTCACCGTGGGCCCCGACCCGCTGGCGGAGGCACCGCTGTGGCGTGTCCGGCGCCTGCTGGAGACGGGCGTCGCGGGCGGTCGCCGTGCCGTGGCTGAGGCGGGCCGCGGGACGGACGCGGCCTCGCTCTCCGCCCGCCTGACCCGGGCGGAGCTCGGCGGAGCGGCCCACCTCGCACAGGCCCTGACAACGGAGGCGGGCCGCCGCCCCCGCGACACCTTCGGCCGCCTGACCGACCCCTCGGCCGACGCCTACGCGAGGGCCTGGCTCGCCTCGGCCGTGCACCTGGCGGCTGCGGAACGCTCGCTGGTGGCCGCGTCCTGGTCGTGACCTACCGCTGAGCCCACCGGGCCGCCTGGGCCGCCCGGTGGGCTCAGGCGGTCCCGGGCCCCGGTCCTCCCGGCGTTCCGCACCACCGGGTATGGCAGCCTGTCTGCGAACCCCACCGAGCCGCTACCCGAACCACCGGTCTGGCATCCTGCTACCCGTGTGCGACGCCCACCGCAGGTCATGTGCCCCATGGCAGCAACCGACCGTGCCGACACGGAGCGTAAGGCTCATCCGCCTCTGAAGGACCACGCCGCGGTCATTCGCCGGGCTGGCGGACGAGCGGGTTGGCACCGATGGAGTTGTGGATGCGGAAGGTGACCGTACCCGGCCGGTAGCGGTCGTCGGACCACTCCACGGGGCGGCCGGCGTGAGTGGTGGTCACCCGGCGGACCCGCAGCAGCGGGCTGCCGCGGCGTACGCCGAGCAGTTCCGCGTCGCGGGTGCCCGCCGCGAGTGTGTCGATGACGTGCTCGCCGTGCGCGAAGACCACGCCCACCTCGTCGAGCAGCCGCTGGGTGACCGACTCGCAGTCGGGCTCGATACGCTCGACCGCGTCCGCGATCCAGCTGGCGTAGACAGTGCGTTCAAGCAGGGCTGGCTGTCCGTCCAGGCCACGCATCCGCAGGACATACAACACCTCTGCGTCCGTGGGGAGTTGGAGGCGCAGCGCGTCCTCGGTGGAAGCCGGGCGCCGGGTGGTCTCGACGACGCTGCCGGTGGCCTCGTGTCCGGCTGCCCGCGCCCACTGAGCGAAGCTGCGCAGTTCGGTGAAGCTCTGGCTGCGGCGGGCGCCGAGCACCACCCGTCGGGTGCCCTGCCGTGAGCCGACCAGTCCCTCGGCCACCAGAGCCGCGAGCGCCTGGCGGACGGTGCCGCGGGATACCTGGTGCCGCTCGGCGAGTTCGCCCTCGGTCGGGAGCCGCCCCCCCACCGGGTAGTCGCCGCGGTCGATCGCAACCCTCAGCTCGCCGGCGATCTGCTCATGCCGTGCCGCCACACCCAGCCCTCTCATCCGCGATACCGGCTCCGCTCTGCGCGCCACCGGCGTGTGCCCACAGGGTAGGCGATTCCGCCGCGTCGGGCACGCTCGTCCTGCACACAGCAAAACGCGCACCCCCACGCGGCCCGCATCGTCTCAAAGAGCCTTCAAGCCGAGTGCGAGCATCTGTTTTCCGTTCACCGAAAGGTCATCGCGCTACGACGTACTTGGGACATCTTGTTTGGACAAGTTGCCTGGGGCCGGGTAGTGCCCGATCACTGTGTTCCGGGCAGCTCATGCACCCTCAGGAGACCCTGTGAACCCGCTCTCTACGCGAACAGCCGGTCTTGCCGGCATGCTGACCGCAGTCACGCTCGCGCTCACCGCCTGCGGCTCGGCACCCGACTCCATCACGACCGGCAGGACGGGCGGCCCGCACGCCGCCACCGCCACCTCGGCGCAGGACCTCGGTGGTATGGACGCACTGGTCGCGGCGGCCAAGAAGGAGGGCGTGCTCAACGCGATCGCCCTGCCCCGCGACTGGGCCAACTACGGCGCCGTGATCGACGGATTCACCAAGAAGTACGGCATCAAGGTCGACGACGAGAACCCGGACGGCGCCAGCCAGGACGAGATCAACGCCATCACCTCGCGCAAGGGTCAGGACCGCGCCCCGGACGTGGTGGACCTGGGCCAGTCGTTCGCGCTCAGCGCAGCGCAGCAGGGGCTGCTCGCCCCGTACCGGGTCGCGGCCTTCGACGACATCCCGGCCACGCAGCGCGACACCCAGGCCCGCTGGTACAACGACTACGGCGGCTATGTCTCGATCGGCTGCGACACCAAACGCGTCAAGGAATGCCCCCAGTCCTTCGCCGACCTGCTGAAGCCGCAGTACAAGGGCAAGGTCGCCATGAACGGCAATCCGACCAAGTCGGGCTCCGCCTTCGGGGGCGTCTTCGCCGCAGCCTTGGCGAACAAGGGCTCCTTCGACGACATCCAGCCCGGCCTGGACTTCTTCGCGAAACTCAAGAAGGCCGGCAACTACAACCCGGTGGAGACCACCCCGGCCACGGTCGAGAAGGGCGAGACCCCGATCAGCGTCGACTGGGACTACCTCAACGCCGGCTACGCCGACGAGTTCCGCAGCAAGGGCGTGGACTGGAAGGTGGTCGTCCCCACCGACGGCCAGTACGCCCAGTACTACTCACAGGCCATCAACGCCCGCCCAGCGCTCATGCCCTCGATGACGCGGAGTGGCACGGTCGACAGCGCGGCCGCCGCCCATCTGCCGCAGGTCGGCGGCACCCCCTCCTTCCCGACCGACGCCCAGCTGGACAAGGCCAAGCAGGCCGTGGCCCAGGGCTGGGGCAAGGCAGTGGCCGGGTGACCCAGCCCATGGCCGACTCCTCCGTCACCGTCTTCCCCGCCGTCGTGCCCGTCGGCGGGGGGCCGAACGCCGAGGTACGGGGCACGGAACCGGCTCCGCCCGGGCCCCGGCCCGAATCCCGGCTCTCCCGCCCGGCCCCGCAACCGTGCCGTCGCTCGGCGGCCGCGCTCGCGGTCGTACCACTGCTTGCCTTCACCGCGCTGTGCTTCGGCGTCCCCGCGCTGGCCATGCTGAACGGCGCGTTCACCGCGCAGGACCCGACGACAGGCGCCTCGCACTACACCACTGCCAACCTCAGCGCCTCGCTGCACGGCGCGTACCTGACCGCGCTGGGCGGCAGCGTCAAACTGTCCGCCGTCTCCGCAGGCGCAGGCGCGGTGCTCGGGCTGCTGCTCGCGCAGGCCGTGGTCACAGCCCGGTTCCGAGCGCTGCGCGAGGCGGTGCTCGCCGCCTCCGGGGTGCTGGCCAACTTCGGCGGAGTGCCGCTCGCCTTCGCCTTCGTCGCCACCCTGGGCAACGCCGGCGTGATCACACAGCACCTGCATCTGACCGAACACGGCTGGAGCCTGTACAGCTTCTGGGGCCTGGTGATCACATACCTGTACTTCCTGATCCCGCTGATGGTGCTCACCATCGTGCCCGCGCTCGACGGCCTGCGCGTCCAGTGGCGGGAAGCAGCGCAGAACAACGGCGCCACCGCCTGGCAGTACTGGCGGTACGTCGCACTGCCCGTGCTGGCCCCGTCGCTGCTGGGCGGCCTGGTGCTGCTCTTCGGCACCGCCTTCGCCGCGTACGCGACCGCCGCAGCCATGGTCGGCAGCTCGGTGCCGCTGGTCACCCTACAGATCGCCGACGCCCTCTCCGGCAACGTCCTGGTCGGTCAGACCAATACGGCGCTCGCGCTCAGCCTGGACATGGTCCTGGTGGCCGGTCTGGTGATGGCGGTGTACCGACCCCTACAGCGACGGAGCGCCCGATGGCTCGACTGACCCGCCTGCGCGTCTGGCGGGGCCTGGTCCTTGCCGGCGCGGCGCTGTACTTCCTGGGGCCGCTGGCCGCCTCCGCGGTCTTCACCGTGGACGTCCCCGGCCAGGGTCTCACTCTGGGCGCGTACACCCGCATCATCGGCGCCGAGGGCTTCGGCGACGGCCTGCTGCTCTCCCTCGAACTGGCCGCCGCCACCATCGCCCTGGTGCTGCTCCTGGTGGTGCCCGCACTGCTCGCGGTACGGCTGGGAGCGCCCCGGTTGCGCCCGGTGGTCGAGGTGGTGTGCTCACTGCCGCTGGTGGTGCCCGCGGTCGCGCTGACAGCCGGGATCAGCACCGTCCTCAAGTGGGCGCCCGACCACCTGGCGCGCACCCCGTTCTTCGCGACCTTCGTTGCCATCCAGAACCCGGCCTTCCCTGTGGTACTGGTGCTCGCGTACACGGTGATGGCGCTGCCGTTCGTTCACCGGGCGCTCGATGCCGGGCTGAGCACGATCGACGTACGCACCCTGGTGGAGGCCGCCCGGAACTGCGGCGCCGGATGGCCGCAGGCGGTGCTGCGGGTGGTACTGCCCAACCTGCGGGCGCCGCTGCTGGCCGCGTCCTTCCTCACTTTCGCCCTGGTGCTCGGCGAGTTCACCGTCGCGCAGCTGCTCGGCTTCCAGCCCTTCGCGGTGTGGATCGCCGGGATCGCAGGCGCCGACGCCCAGCTGTCGGTGGCCGTATCGGTGCTCAGCCTGCTGCTCACCTGGCTGCTCCTGCTGCTGCTCGTGCCGGCCGGAGGGCGCCGCCGCACCGCTCGTACTCCCCGGAAGGGGGTCGTCTCCGCATGACCGATCCGCATACGACCGACCTCGGCTCGACCGACCGGACCCCGACGGAGGCCCGGGAGACCGGCGCCGCCCTGGAGTTCGTCGAACTGCGCCGTTTCTTCGGCACCACCATGGCTCTCGACGGGCTGAGCCTCTCGGTACGGCCTGGTGAACTGCTCGCCCTGCTGGGCCCGTCCGGCTGCGGCAAAACCACCGCGCTGCGGATGCTCGCGGGCTTCGAGCAGCCCGAATCCGGCCAGGTACTGGTGGACGGCCGTGACGTCACCCGGGTGCCGGCGCACCGCCGCGACGCAGGCATGGTCTTCCAGTCGTACAGTCTCTTCCCGCACCTCAATGCCCGCGACAACGTCGCCTTCGGGCTGCGGATCCGCAAGGCGGGCGCGGCCGAGCGGCGGGCCCGCGCGGCGGAGCTGCTGGAGCTGGTCGGCCTGCCTGATCATGGCAACCGTTACCCGCACCAATTGTCGGGCGGCCAGCAGCAGCGCGTCGCGCTGGCACGTGCGCTGGCGCTGCGGCCGCGGGTGCTGCTCCTGGACGAGCCGCTGTCGGCACTGGACGCCAAGGTACGGCTGACGCTGCGCGAGGAGATCCGCCGGCTCCAGCAGGACCTCGGCATTACCACCCTCTTCGTCACCCACGACCAGGAGGAGGCGCTGTCGATGGCCGATCGGGTGGCGGTGATGCGTGGCGGGCGGCTGGAGCAGTGCGCCCCGCCCGAGGAGCTGTACGCGCACCCGGCGACCGCGTTCGTCGCCGAGTTCGTCGGCACCATGAACCGGCTGCCCGGCCGCGCGGCCGGCGAGGGCGAGGTCGAGGTGCTGGGCCGCCGGCTTCCGGTGGCGGGCGGGGCGGTGGCGGGCGCCGAGCTGGACGTGCTGGTTCGGCCCGAGGCCGTTGCCGTGCGGTCCGACGCCGACGGCGGGGCGAGGGTGGTGGCGGCGACCTTCCTGGGCGCGATGACCCGGCTGACCGTACGGCTCGCCGACGGCAGTGAGATCAAGGCCGACCTGTCCACACCCGAGGCAGCCACGCTCGGCGCGGGTGCGTCGGTCTCCGTGGCCCTCCCCGACCGGCCGGTGCTGGTGGATTCCCGCCGCACCGCACAGAATATTCGTTGACGCTCCATCACTTTTGAACGGAAGAGCAGACCTTGCCTCCACACACCGCCGAGCCAGTCCGCCTGCAGGCCGTCCTCTTCGACATGGACGGCACCCTGGTGGACACCGAGTGGGTCTGGTGGGACGCCGTCGAGTCGGTCGCCCACGGCCTCGGATACGCCCTCGGGGAGGCCGACACACCTGACGTACTCGGCCGATCCGTGGAGCACACCGCGGGCCACCTGCACCGCACCACCGGCGGCCGGGCACCCGCGGCGCACCTCGCCGACGAGCTCCTGAAGGAGTTCGCGGACCGGGTCGCGGCGCAGGTGGTGCCGCGACCCGGAGCCCTGGAGCTGGTGGACGCGCTCCGCGAGGCGCGCATCCCCACCGCGCTGGTGTCCGCCTCCCCGCGCGCCGTGGTGGACACCGTGCTGACGACCATCGGGCGGTACCGCTTCGGCGTCACGGTCGCCGTCGAGGACACCCCGCGCACCAAGCCCGCCCCCGACCCCTACCTCGCCGCCGCCGCGGCGCTGGGGGTGCCCCCGCACGCCTGTGTCGCTGTCGAGGACACCGCGGTCGGGGCCGCCTCCGCGGAGGCGGCCGGTTGCCCGATCCTGCTGGTGCCGTCGCTGATCCCCGTACCGGCAGGGCCCGGGCGGCACATCATCGCCGGCCTCGACCACGCCGACCTGTCGCTGCTTCAGGACCTGGCGGCACGGGCCGACCGACCGCAGGCCCGGACCGCCTGACACATCACCCCGTGATCGACCCGGGTCCGGGGGGGCCGGGGGGGGCGGGCCCCCGGGGGGGTTTTGGGGCACCCCCCCGGCCCGGGGACACGCGGCGGCCCGCGGGGGGGGGGGGGGGGCGCCCCCCAGCGGCGCGC
>NZ_JBIBYR010000052.1:0-24415 GCF_043083485.1 Streptomyces sp. NPDC014727
CGCGGACTCGCCGTCCCAGACACCGCCGAGCAACGAGAGTGGACCATGGAACTGCTCAAATAGGCATGATGTTGACAAATCAGATTCCACAGAATGATCCGGTTGACATAGCCCTCGACCACGCCCGAGTTCCAGGGCAGGGCGAGGCTGCTCCGATGTGTGCTGACGGAGCGACGGGCGGTTCGTCACTCGTCGTCGATGCCCTGCACATCGACGGGCCGAGTCCCGTCGAAGGTTACGAGGATTCCGTAGGGGTCGCCCATACGGAGCCCGCTCTCGGCGAAGCGGATAGCCCAACTCTGATCGGCCCACACCGTTGCCTCGGGAACTCCCAGTGGCGGCTCGGGAAGGTCCAACAGATCCAGCTCCTCGGCCAGGAGCCCGAAATGTTCCTCACGGAGCCGGATGCGGCAGTACTCCACGGCCTGGGCGACGAAGGCGTCGAATCGGCTCACGACATCGTGGGCGAGTCGGAGGGTGGCCGACTGCGGTGGGGCGGGCGGTTCGGTCACCAGACTGACCCAGGCCGGGTCAGCGCCCGCCGGTGCCGGGAAGCAACCGGTCCAGCAGGCCAGCGAGGGAGGGCTCTCCATCCGTCTCAGCGCGAGCCCGGCGATGTGCAGGGTCGCGGGCAACTCCGCGTCGACGCCGGGCTCCCCACTGCCCGAGCCGCTTGGTGGAACTCCGTTCGCGGACATTCGCCCAGCATAGGCCGGAGCCGTGCATGGCCCACGACCGACGACGAACGGCAGCGATCGACGAGCGACGGCAGGAGCGCGGGGTGATCCGCTCGGCCGGTTCTCACCCGATTCAGGGCCCATCGCTCGCGCGGCATTCGCACACCTGTTATTTGAACCCTTGAATATCTGCGAGGCAGGGGTGAGGTTTGGTCCCGATCCACCGCGGATCACTCGGACTTGTGAGGAGCAGGCGTGCGCATCCTTGGCCTCAAGCGGCCCGCGGCCGGTGTCGCGGCCATGTCCGCGGCGCTGCTGATCGGAGTCGTGCCGGGTGCGGCGTCGGCATTGTCAGGCCGGGCCCCCGGCGGAACTGTTGTGCCGCCGCTTCCATCGCTTGGGTAGTCGGCCGCGAAACGGCCACCCGGACAGCTCGGCCGGCACCCTGGTATGCCTTGTCGGCCCAGCAGTTCACATCGGCCTCGGCGAGCGCGTCGATGATCCCGTGAGTCACGTCGTGGGTCGAGCCGAGCAGTGCGGGCGAGGCCCACAGCATGCGTCCGAATGGGTCGGTGAGAACCTGGACGTTCATGCCGTGGCATTTGTGCTTCCCGGAGCAGTAGGGAGTGTCGGCGGCGATCCGGTCGATCGGCAGCAGGGTGCCGTCCAGGATCACAAACGCCTGCATCCGCACGTTCTTCGTCGCCTCGGCCAGAGTCGGGGCGAGGGCGCCGACACCTCGACGGCCTCGTGTATGCAGCGGTACGCGGTCACGACACCGATGGCCGCGTGTTACTGAGCGCCTCACTTGGCCACTCTGAGCGTCACAGTTGCCCGGAGGACAGCGATCGTTCCCACCGCAGAGTGGCCCGGTACGACCCGATGATGTGGTTCAGCCGGAACCTCGAAGACTCTGGGATCGACCCGCATGCGCACGTTGCTGTGCTCGGAGACCGCGGACTCCGAAGTCAGGCCACCAACCGGTCGGCGAGCACGGCCACTTCGCTGAAGTACGTGCGGAACAACCGCTCGTCGCCGTGCGGCACCTGGACCGCCGGCGAGTGGGCGAACCTGAAAGCGAGCCGGTCGGTGCCGTAAAGGACGGAACTCGGATCGCGCACGACACCGAAGAACAATTCGCCTGGCCTGTCCGGTTTCTTGTAGTGCACCAACACCCCGAGCCGGCGCATCGGAACCCGGAACGTGTGCTCGGCGGAGTCCAGGTTGAACAGCTCGAACACCCCCCGGTCCACACGCAGGTGCAGGTTCTCGTAGTCGAACGTGAGCGGATCCACGGGGGAGGAGATATCGCGGTCGGCACACGTGGCCGTCACCCGGCCCGGTTACGAACGCCTGGCTCACCTCCGGAACGGACGGCAGGCCGCCCTCGCAGAGGAGGCGCGCACCCTCACTTGATCGCGCACCGAGAACGCAGGACACACCGCCTGTGGACGTCACAGCATGGCCACTCCCACGACAGCCGCTGCCACGGTGACGACAAGCGCCAGGACGTTGAACGTGAGGTCCAGTTCACAGGAACGGCGTTCGGCCGCGCGGGCCAGGGTGAAGACGGCAGGGTCGCCGGGCGCGTAGTGGATCGTGACGTCCCGGCCGTAGGAGCCGGTCGGTTCCCGCAGCCCTGAAGTGCAGTGGGCGGTGGCGGCCATGCGCTCACGGGTGGTGAACGCCACGACCGGCGTGAAGGTGGTGGCGGTGTGGCCGTCCTCGTCGGTGCTGACGTCCTTGAGCACCGCGATGACGCGCCCCTGGGCAGCGGCCATGGCGGCCAGCGTGTCGCGCCGGCGGTTCACGTCGCGCATGTTCCGAGGCAGGTGACAGGCGATGGAGACGGCCCACGGCCAGGCTCTCAAGTCACCCCAGCTCCAACGGACTTGACGCCATCCGACAGCTCACCCGCGCGTACCGGCCGGGCCGCAGGGGCAAGGCGCCGGGTTGCGCCACACCACCTTGCCCCCTTCGTCTGCCTACAGCGAGGCCGTGCCCCCGGGGCCGGTCACGGTGACCCTGGTCGTGAGGGAGCCGGTGAGGCGGTCGGCGGTGAGCGTCCAGGCCTGTGGGGAGTCGATCCCAAGGGTGGTGCTGGCCTCCTCGACGAGGGCAGGAGGCGTTCGTTGGGCAGGGGCGGGAGCCGGAGCGACCACGTACGAACCGTCGTCTGCGTTGCCTGTGTCCGCTGGATCACATCTCACGCAACGTCCACGCCTCGTCTGAGTCGCGGGCTCAGTCGGCCTCATTCACTATGGGGGCGGGACCCCGCTGGGTGGTCCCGCCCCCGTCTTCAATGGGTCATGCGGCAATGGGACATGCGACCGGACTCAGAAACGGTCCGGGGCACGCTCCGGGAGCGGAGACCCGGGGAGCACGTCGCGCTTCTGGTTCTTCCGTGCCTCCGCGTTCGAGTCAGCCGTTGCCTGGCAGGTCACGTCCCTCGCCGGGAGCTTGCCGGTGAGCAGGTAGCCGGTGACCGTGCCGTCCGTGCACGCGTTGCCGTTCGGGTAGACGCCATGGCCCTCGCCACCGAGGACGGTGACCATTTTCGAGCCCTTCAGGTCGGCATGCAGGGCCTGACCGCTGGGCAGCGGAGTCTGCGAGTCCCACTCGTTCTGGACGACCAGGGAGCCGACCTTGTTGTTCACCTTGGTTGCCGGTTCCACGGACTTGCCCCAGAAAGCGCAGGGCTTGATGCTGGACGCGAAGTCACCGTAGAGCGGGTAACGGCCCTTGTCCTCGATGGCGTCCTGCCGGTAGCTCTCCGGATCGCGGGACCATGCGGCCGAGTTGTCGCCACACACCACGGCCCAGAAGCTCGCCGTCATGTTGTCGGACGGCTCCTCGGCGGCATCGGCAGCCCTTGCAGTCCCGGTCCCCTGGGATCCGGTGAACGCCGCGATCTTCTTCGCGGAGCTGGGCTCGCCGGCCGCGGCCTTCTTCAGCTCCACGACCCCCTCGGTGGCGTACTTTGGACTGAAGACCGCCCCGCGCATACCGCTCCGGATGTCATCACCGGTGGTCGGTTGCCCCTCTACCTCGATGGGCTTCTCGTCGGCCTGCGCGACCAGGCCCCAGAAGGTCCGGTCGACCTGCTTCGGGGTGTGACCGAGCCCGTACTTCTCTGAACGCTCGGCGGCCCACTCGGTCCACCGGTCGAACGCGGGCTCCGCGCCCTCCGCCCACCACTGGATCATCCCTCGCCAGGCGCGCGCCGGATCGACCGCGCTGTCCAGCACGAACCGGTCGGCCCGGCCCGGGAAGAGCTGGGTGTAGACGGCGCCCAGGTAGGTGCCGTACGAGTAACCCATGTACGAGATCTTCTTCTCACCGAGGATCGCCCGGAGCAGATCCATGTCGCGCGCGGTGTTGCGCGTGGTGATGTGCGGGAGCGTGTCGCCCGCTTTCTCCTTGCACTTGTTCGCGACGTCGCGTGCCCAGGCGACGTCCTTGTCGAACGTCTCCTCCTTGTACGGCCGCAGCCAGTTCTCCTCCTCCGGCTCCAGATTGCAGGAAACCGGGCTGCTCTGCCCCACACCGCGCGGGTCGAAGCCGATGAGGTCGTACTTCTGCTGTGCGGCCTCGGGGAGCCTCTCCTGCATCCCCAGCGGCATGTAGAGTCCCTGTCCCCCCGGGCCGCCGGGGTTGGAGAACAGGACACCGCGCCGCTTGTCGGGGGCGGTGCTCTTGATCCGGGATATGGCTAAGTCGATCCGTTTGCCCCCGGGAACCCGGTAGTCCAGTGGAACCTTGATCGTGGCGCACTCGAACTCCGCCGGAGAGGAGGCTTCGCACCGCTTCCACTGCGGCTTCTGTTTCACATACCGGTTCAGCGCGCCCGTGGCGGCGGACGAGGAGGCGGTCGACGGGGTGGCGGCCGGAGCCGCGGTGGCCGTCGAGGTGGCGAGCGCGGGAGCCAGCGTTGCCGTGACACTCACGGCCAACAGGGGAGCGAGACGTCGTCTGCGCACGATATCGATCCTTCCGGTTGCATGTTCGGACAGGAAAGATCTTTCAGGAACAGCCACGCATGCGGATCCTTCGCCGGGCTGCACATCCCCTCCACCCTGGGAATGACACAACAGTCGTGGGTGGTCACTGAGTTGTAGGGGACGGACAGCCCTCAGCGCCGGCTGACGCACCAGTCGCAGGCGAGTAGATCATCATCGGATGGTCGCGACCTGCCCTGGGACCGCTGAGCACCAGCGAGCGTGCCCAACTCTGCCTACTCGGCACCCCCGCCAGTCGTCCACGTAGCCCAGAGGCGTTGTCCGGACAGCTCATGAAGCATGGTCTGCCGACCATCACCGCCCGTGTCCGGGTGCATGGTCAGGGAGCCTCAACAGTGGGCCTGAGCAGCATCTGCGGGACTGAACAGAAGAACTTGACAGACATCCCATGAGCTAGCGTGTCAAACGGCGAGTGCGTGGGGTCGGCAGGGCCAGGAAGTCCGGGAATGGTCAGCCGCCGTGGCTGTGGTCAGCCTGCTGCCGAACGCGATCTTTCGTGGAGGACGCCGACCTCGGCGGAGGTTGACTTGCTGAGCCGCTCCGCTGCCGAGCGGAGCGCGCTCTCCCAAGCTTGGAAGGCGTCAGGATGCTCGTCCGAGATGAAGTCGACGTGGTACTCGTCGCCCACAGCCAGAAGAAACGCGCGTTCGAGACTGGATTGCGCTGCTGTCAGGCCCTGCCAGACCCTGGCTGCCACGTCTCCGGGTGTCCTGGCGCCAGCCGCCAGTTGGCCTGCCAGGTAATGGAGAAGGCAGCGTTCGGCGGTCTCCTCGTCAGGGATGGCAGTGCCGAGCTCGCCCACAGCCTGCCGGAACAGTCCTTGGATCTCGGCGGTGTCCTCGCGTCGGGAACGGCCCGCCAGGTCACGAAGTGCGGGCGAGTCCAAGCCGACGGCCAGCAACTGAGCCGCCTCCATCGGCAGATCTTCGGGCGGGACAAGACCGACGACGTACTGCCACGCAACTGCGAATACCCGATCCATGCTCGGCATTCTGCCGAATCCCTGGGCCCGCGACGAGCTGTTTCAGTGCTGGTGGTGTATGCGGTCTCAGCTGAGTCGGAGTGCCGAGCGGCGAGTGCGTGGGCTCGGTGGGGCCAAGCTGTCGCCTCGTCGTACGGTGTGCCGGTTTTCAGGCAGCCGTGCAGGATGCCGCCGAGCCGGTTGGCGAGTTGGCGCAGGGCGGCGTTGAATTCGATGCTGCGGGCGCGTTGCTGCTCGCAGTAGGTCCTGGCTCCGCCCATCAGCGCCTGCACTCACGGGCCCGGATCAGTCTCGATCCCGATCACGGCTTCGGCCTTGCTGTCCTCGCCGAGCTCCGCACCGATCAACGAGTACAGCCGTTCGCTTCCCGCCACGCACTCCGGCAGCCGAGCTTTGGACAGCCGACGTCCCGCGGCGTCCATCAACTCGCCGTTGTGGTGGTCCTGGGCCCAGTCGTCCTCAACGCACAGCGACTCGTCAACCGAACCTCCACCGACGGCCGCCCTCGGCTCGCCCGTCTTCACTGACACGGCACCCTGTACAAGGGACATGCGCTTCCAGGACGGCGACTGATGATGACACGGGCAGGGGCGCCCACCGGCTTCGGCAAGACGATCCACACGCGTAGGAGCGAGGTCGAGCGGACGTTGAACAGGCTCAAGAACTTCCGGGCCGTGGCCACGAGGTACGACAGGTGGGCCTACGTCTTCCAAAACACCGTCACCGTCGCCGCGATCCGGCTCTGGCTTCGTCCGTGATCCGCCGGACAGAAACTGGCGGTGAGGCGCTCGAAAACCAGTGGAGCAGGGCCGCTGGTTGCCATTACCGTGCTACCGAGCCAAGTTGTCTAGTCAAGGACACGCCGTTGTACACCCTGTGAGACCTCCTGAGCGCTGAATCGTCGCGCGTCGCGCATGTGCGTCGCGCTCCTTTTTGCTGCGGACTTCTCACTGAAACCGATGTACTTCTGTGCTCAAAAACTGGGTGGTCGTGCCCACCTGCCTGCCGCTCGTTCTCCGTCGTTGCCATGCGTGTGCGTCCGGGCGCTTCCGGGCAAGCGGTAAATTTCGCGTCAACGCAAACCACAAGCTCATCGACGCCTGGCTCCTCGCGCTCTGTACCGCTTGCGGGGAAACTGCAAAGCTCACGGTCCTGGAGCGGATGAACGTGCGTTCCGTGCGACCTGAGCTGCTGGACCGGCTGCATGACAACGACCCTGGCCTGACAGCTGAGCTGCTCCAGGATCCGGTCGTGCAGCGCCGCAATCGCATCGCCCTTGACTGGGGCAACGCATGGCGCCTCGACGCCGGCGGATCGGATCACCTGGACCACGAGGTGATCGACGTCTCGGTCCGCTTTGCGGCGCAGATCCCTGTCCGGCCGGTGCGACTGATCGCTGAAGGTTGCGGTCTTTCGCGGGCCGAGGTCGAGAGACTGATCACGGAGGGGAATCTCGTTTCGGCAGTCCGGCTGAGCGGCAAGCTCTCCGGCGACTTCACCTTCACGCTCAAGCGCTGAACCCTCCTCGGGATCAGGGGTCTGTCCGGCAGGATCCGCCGAACAGGCCCTGACTCTGTCCGCGTTCGTCCACCACCATGTAATTGCTACTGGACTTGATCGGGTGTTGTCGGGCATGCAGCTCATCGTGCTCCGTATGCCTTGCGCGATGGTGTGATCGGGTGCCCGGTGATCGGAATCCGGTTGTTGCGAGGCGCCGGGACCGCTGGGGTCAGGCGGGTGAGTGATCTTCGGCCCGTCGTATGGCCACTTACCGGCACGTTCGGTTCGGGTAAGACCACGTTCGCGAACAGCGTTGGCACGAGGCGGTGTCGTCCGTCTGTCAGCGGATGACCAAACGACAGCCCGGCAATGGACGGATCGGCAAGGACCACGCCGGGTACGAACACCTCGCGCTTCAGGCTCCCGTGAGGCAGTGCCTCCTGGTAGCTCGGGGATGCGAAACCAACCGAGACCTGGAGGCCAGGTCTACGCGCCTGCGCCCGCTGACTCCAACTCGTCCGCCCGGTCCTGCGATGGCCTCGCGCACGTGCACGGCAACGCGGCCGATCATCCCGACCGGAAACGGCGGTGACAGCCGCGAACGTGGGCGACCGCGAGGCTGCCGTGGGCCTGCTGGCCCGGCTGCGGAACCTGCACTGGGGGATCACCCTGGTGAAGATGCCTGGTCAGGACAGATTCGTCCGATAGAGGTGGGGCCCCAGCCGCCTCGAAGCAGACGCCGAGTCAGAAAGCGAAATTGCTACGGACAGTTGGGGTCTGGCCGGGGTGGTGATCTGGATCAGGGGAGCGGGCGGGTGGGGCATGCGAGCGTGCGTGCCACGCCCCGCGGGTCGAGATCACAACCCGATACGCACCGCAATGCCGTCAGTTGTACCCTGCCCGCACCGTTGCGGATCCCTCCGCAGGGCCAGGGTGGCAGAGGGCTCAAGCCGCTCCAGCGGGAACGTGAAACGCGGTCAAGCTGGCGAACTGGCCCGTATGGAGGTCGGTCACGGCATGCTGTCGCGTGGCTGGTTGCCTGTCGTGTATGGGCTAGGGTGTCGCGCCGGGCGGAGCCGTAGCGCAGAGGTCGTCGCGCGCGGTCTCCAAAATCGCGAGGACTCCGGTTCGAATCCGGTCGGCTCCGCCCTTCCTGCCCCAGACATAGGCTTGTTGTCCCATTCAGTCAGGGCCCGTCGGCCACTCGGCAGCCTGTGGCGTTTGATGTGCATCGGACCTTGAGGTCAAATCGGTCCCGGGCATCTCCAGCTCATCCCGGAGGGTGGGGGCGAGGACGATGCGGGACGTGCGGTATTGCGTCGTGCTCCACCCGTCCGGGACAAGGGTGCTGCTGGTAGGGGTAAATGAGGGGTTTGGCCTGCAGTCACGTTGGCTCCACGCTGTTCGACAGCCGAGCACTGATCGCCGTGTCGAGCTCTGCCATCGTGTGGCGGAAGGCTGCTTCCAGATCGACGTCATACCGGTGGGCCAGGATGAGCACCGACCACAGACAGCCCGCAAGTTCATGCTCCAGCGCCGCGCGTCCGCCAGGCACGTCACGAGCGCCTTCCTCGGCCATGACCAGCTTGGCCAGATCGCCGACATCGCCTACGAAGCCGAGCATGAATTCCTCTCGTGTCCACACCCGGCCACGTTCTTGCATGTTCAGCTGGTCGTACCGGTCATGTACGCGCATCGCCTGGTGCAGCAGCTCATCAAGGCTCACCACAGGCTCCTCCTGATCTGAGTTGACGCACATGATCCCAGGGCGTCGCGGGACTGGAAATCTTGGGGAGTTTGACTGCAGAGGACAAGGGGCGGACGGTGCTGGAGACGGTTGCGGCGGGTTGTGGTGACACGCGAACACGTCCTGGCCGCAGGGTGCGGCAAGACGGTGAGCGTCACCTGGCGCAATAGCTCCAAAGCGGCTATGACTTTGCGTTTCGTGTTGCTGCGCATCCGTCTTGCCGGACGGCATCCGAAGCCCGCCCCCGACGGTGAAATGGCCTGACCTGGCTGATCGCCCAGTGGCCCGAAGGTGAGGATGAACCGGTCAAGTACTGGATATCCGGCCTGTCCGCCCACATCTCCGGCCGGGACCTGGTCCGCCTCGCGAAGAATCACGGTGGCGCATCGAGCACGACTGCCGGGACTGAAGTCCATCCTGGGACTCGACCACTTCGAAGGACGCCCGTTTACCGGCCGGCGCCGGCACGTCACCCTCGTGACCGCAGCCCACCTGTTCCTGACCGAACAGAGGACCTGCCCAAAAGCCCCCGCCAGGGCCTGATCCTCTCCCAGGCCCTTGACCTCCTCCAACACCTCCTGGCCACCTGGATCGGAACCGGCCGCACCTGCCGACAACCCATCCCAGGACACCGCCTGACAGAGTCCTACCGGTCCTGCTGCAGGGCCTGTTCACGAAGGGCTTGGACGAGCGTCGTAACGTGAGGCCGGTCGCTGCGGTTGATTGCAACGACGCCGATGTGCCGGATCGGCCCCGGCAGCTTGATCGGGACGGTGCGAAGGCCAGGGAGCTCAGGGGAGAGCGCAATAGAGGGGATCAGGGAGATTCCCATGCCTGCGGCGACGAGCGAGCGGGCAAAGAAGTAGTCGGTGGTGGTGCCCCGCACTTCCGGAGCGAAGCCGGCGCGCTCCGCGTAGCGGCGCAGGTATGTCTCGGTCTTCAGGCAGCCGAGCACCCAGGGCTCGGCTGCCAGCTCGGCGAGGTCGAGCACGTCGCTGTCAGCAAGCCGATGCCTCTCCGGCAGGACGACGTGCAGGGGGTCTTCCAGGAGTGGGGTCCACTCCAGGCTGGAGCCGGGGCCCGGCCCAACCGGGAGTGGACCGTCGAAGTGATAGGCGAGCGCGACATCTACGGCGCCCTGGCGGACGAGCGGCAGGGTGTCCTCGGGCTCGCCCTCCCTGACGTGGAGCACGGTGCGGGGATGGGCTGCCATGAGCCGGGTGAGGGCGCCGGGCAGCAGGAGCCGACCGCCGCTGGTGAAGGTGGCGACGGTGAGCCGTACCCGGCCCGTGTTGAGCCGGTCGACCTGCTGTTTGGCGTGTTCGAGCTCGGCGGCGACCGATTCGGCAGCGCCGACCATGATCTGACCGGCCTGGGTGAGGGTGACGCCGCGGGTGCTGCGCGCGACGACCTGGGCGCCGAGGCTGCGCTCCAGGGCGGCTACGTGCTGGGAGATGGCCGAAGGGGTGAGGTGCAGGGCAGCGGCCGCTTGGTTGAAGCTGCCGTGCTCCGCCACCGCCCGCAGGACGCGGAGCCGCTGCACATCGATCAACAGTTTACCTTAATCCCTATTCAGTAAGTGAGCACTTCTGCTGATGACGGTACGTGTCCAGGATGGGGGCATGCAAAGGATCTGCGTCATCGGCGAAACCGGTGCTTTGAAATGCTTTGGAAAGCGCCTGGTGAAGCGCCTGCAGGCGGCGGGCCAGCAGGTCACTGCGGTCAAGTGCGGCTCCACCCAGCCGCCCGCCGGTGTCGAACTCCTGGTCGTGGACCGCAATGCCGAGGCCGTTCTGGCGGCCACCCTCGGCTCCCGCATCTTCGACGTGGATGTCGGACAGGTCCGCTACACCCCCCGTACAGGCTGCTGTCGCCGCCCTCGCCTTCGCCGGCCGCACCCGGCGCTACGCCGTGGCGTCCACAATCGAGGTCCACGCCCCGGCGACCGCTGTTCCACCGGGTACGCCGGTACCGGAGGACATCGTGCACCCGTCCACCTGGCTGGTGGCCGTGGACCTTCCCTGGCACGACGACGTATACCACTGGCTGCCCGGCGCCGTCGCCGAAGCCCTTACCACCGAACCGTCACCAACCGTCTGAGGAGCAGAGCCGGCATGCAGTACCGCACCATCGCAGACACCACTGTCAGTGCAATCGGCCTGGGCGCCATGCCGCTGTCCATCGAGCACCGTCCGGACGAGACGCGGGCCGTTGCCACCATCCACGCCGCCCTCGATGCGGGTGTCACGCTCATCGACACCGCCGACAGCTACCACTGGCACGCCGGCGAGGCCGGCCACAATGAGCTGCTGATCGCGCGCGCCCTGGCCCGTTACGGCGGCGACACCTCCAGCATCCTGGTCGCCACCAAGGGCGGCCGCGGCCGCCCCGGCGACGGCAGCTGGACCGTCACCGCCACCCCTGCCCATCTCAAGCAAGCCGCCGAGGCCTCCGTCAGGCGTCTGGGAGTCGAGGCGATCGGTCTGTACCAGCTGCACAAGCCGGATCCGGCGGTGCCCTGGGCAGAGTCCGTCGGCGCGCTGCGTGAGCTGCTCGACGCCGGCACGATCCGCGCGGCCGGGATCTCCAACGTCACTACCGCCCAGATCCGCGAAGCACATGTGATCGTTGGCGACGGACTCGTCTCCGTGCAAAACCAGTACTCGCCGGCCGTGCGCGAAAGCGAGGCAGAGCTGCAGTTGAGCACACAGCTGGGTCTGGCCTTTCTGCCCTGGAGTCCGCTGGGCGGCATCTCGCGCAGCTCCCTCGACGGCCTCTCCGGTCCCACCTCGGTCGGCACTGCCTTCCACCGCATCGCGGACGACCGCGGCGTCAGCCCGCAGCAGATCGCCCTGGCATGGCTGCTCGCCCGTTCCCCGGCAGTGATCCCGGTACCGGGAGCCAGCCGCCCGGCCTCCATCACCGACTCGGCCAGGGCCACGGACCTCAAGCTGAGCACGGAGGAGCTGATGCAGCTTGAGGACGCTCTGCCGGGTTGAGGTGGGTCACGGGGCGTCGCTCGCCGACCTTGGCCGCCGGCCGGGACCCGGTGTCCTTCTGTATCGGCACGGTCGCCGACCGACCGAGGTCGAGCTGGGTGTCCATCAACCTGCACGGAACGTTCCGTGCAGGTTGATGGTCGACCGGAACAAGGCGGTCAGGCTGCTTCGGTCCTTGTCCGTCAGCCTCGATGGCCACGCCGGTTCGGCGAGAACCTCCTGCACCAGCAGCGTGTTGACGTGGACGAGTGCGGACTGCAGCGGGTGCAGGGCGAGCATCGAGGTTTCGGCTGACTCCTCGTCCGGGTCTGTGGGGACGCCGTCCTGGCTGTAGTGGAGCACGGCGTTCGCGCTGTTCCAGTTCTGGGGCGAGACTGGTGAACTCGCATGTTCAAGTGTCGTGTATGCCTATCCCGGAGGAATGCCATAGTCCGGCGCGAGGGCCGACTCAGCCATGCCTTCGGTCCACTCTTCCCGAGCCTTTTCCCGGGCTTCGAGAAGACCGAGCGTTGACGGCACCAGCCACCTCCACGAGCGACGCCAGCGGACGAACCACGCCGTCTCTCCCGCGCCGGCCGGGGTTCATGCCCACCCGGCCCGAACCAAACAATTACGCTCGAAAAGCGGATGGCGTCTCAGGTGGTGGCGACGGGTGTCTGCATACACCCACGCACTGACCCCCGGCTCCCCAGGAATTTGCCGCACGGGACCGATGCCTGATGTGGCTTACTGCTGTTCGAGTGCTGCCACGACCGTGTGGGCAGTTGCTTCGTCGGCCGCGGTGATATGGAGATCTTCGTTCTCGTTGCCAAGGCCCGCCCCATAGTGTGCGCGTGGTCGGCTTCACCGCAGTGGAAATCGAGGAATGCCACTACGCGGCGGCCTGTTCGGATACGTCGCGGCCATCGGCGCACGGTGAGACGCGTAAAAGAGAGCCCGGTGAGACCACGCGAGGTGCACCACTCAATTTCAAGGCCGAGTAATATGACACCCTAAGTGCTGTCCCGTAAATGATCTACTGCATGCTGGTTGACCAGCGTTGTTTCCCGGTCATCCGGCGAGGGTGAGGTTATGGAGGCGGGCGATGCCGAGCATGGCGTGGTGGACGCCGTCGCCTTTCAGGCGGCAGTCGCGGAGGATATTCCAGGTCTTCATCCGGGCGAAGGCGTGCTCGACGTGGGCGGGGACCTTGCGGTGCGAACGGTTCTGCTGTCCTTTCCAGTCCGGGAGTTCGGTCTGGCCGCGTTCGCGGCGGTGCGGGATAACCAGGCCGGTGCCGCGGTAGCCGCTGTCCGCGATCAACGTGGTCTTGCCGTCGGCGTCCTTCGCGCCGGACAGTTCCCACGCCTGGCAGTCGTTGCGGTTGCCGGGCAGCGGTCGGCCGACGGCGACGACGAGCCGGTTGTCGGCGTCGATGACGACCTGGTGGTTGGTGGAGTTCCGGTAGTCGAGCGCGCCATCATCAGCCTCAAAGGCTTCCGGGCCGTCGGTGAGGTCGACTCGGGGCGCCCTGCTGGTGTTTCCGTCAGCGGGTTTCCCCGAGCCGCCTCCCGGACCCGGCGTGCCCGTCTCCGGGCACCGGGCTCTCCACAAATCCCGTTTCTGGGTGTTCAGTTCCTCATACCGTTGTGCGTTGTGGGCCACGGGGCCGGGATGAGTCTTCCCCGGTATCGGTATCTGGTCCTGCTTACCCTTGCCGGGTTAAACAGTGCCGCTTCCTCCATGGCTGGCCACCAACCACCGCCGTAATAACGTCGGCGGAGCTGCTTCCAGGTGATCCCGGGGTGCTTGCGCCGGATCCATCGTGTCACCCTCATCCACGCGTAGTGGCTGAGGTAACAGAAAGCGACGTTCGAAACTCCGGGACGGAAGTACGCGCACCATCCTCGCAACACCGAGTTCAGCCGATGGAGCAAGGATCCGGACCAGCCGGTAGTTGGGAAATCCCCGGCGCCGTCTCCTGCGCCGATCCTCGGAGGTGCTATCTGGTCCTCCAAGCCCCTGGGCGATGTGCTCGTCCAGGACCGAGAGCGCGATGTCGGCCAGCGGTGGCGACGGGATCCCGCCCCGCGGGGTACCGGTGCGTGTGTCCGTGAAGGCCCCGTCTCGGGACAGGATCCCAGACTTCAAGAACGCCTTCACCAAGGACAGCACCCGATGGTCCCCGATTCGATTCCTCACCCGTTCCATAAGAGCCGGATGCGAGATCTCGTCGAAGCACGCCGTGATGTCGCCCTCCATCACCCACTCATATCCGTGGCTGGCGGGATAACGAGTCTCGTTGATCGCGTAATGAGCTCGGCGGTTCGGGCGGAGCCCATAGGAACACGGGAGGAAATCCGCTTCGAACACCGGCTCCAGCACCAGTTTCAAGGACGCCTGGACCACCCGGTCCGTGACGGTCGGAATACCAAGACGACGAAGCTTGCCATGCGCCTTGGGAATCATCCGCTCACGGACGGGAACGGTCGGAAGCTGCGGTCTCTAACCTCGATCTTTCGTGACAATCCGTCGGTTTCTTCGGCGGGCCGTTTCGGCGTTCGGGCTGTTGGTGGCCAGGCTGATGGCCCGGCTGTCGCGTCGGGTGGGCGCCGGGTTCCACGGCTCCGGTCGGGTTGGTGCTGTTCGCAGGGTTGGGAACGCGCTGGTCAGCCGGGGTTCGGGAGAGCTTCGAGCCGTGCCAGGGCGTCGGTGACCACGTCGGTCCAGGGCCAGTGGCCGGCGAATCTCAGGTGCCGGCGGCGGGCAGTCGTGACTATCTGAGCGGCGGCGGAAGGGAGGCGGAGCCGGAGACGGCGGGGCTCCCACCTGCGGCTTTTGCCTGTCAGGGCGAGCATGGGCATCCAGGCCAGCAGGTCGAGGGCGCTCTGGACGATCTCCAGCCAGCTCTGGTTCTGCGTGGTGTCGTACAGGGGAAGGTTGCGCAGGCCGGTCGCGCGGGCGTTTCGGATGCGGTTCTCGGCGCGGGCCCGCTGGCGGTGGCGCAGTTCGAGTGCGGCGATCGGGGGACCGGTGGTGTTGGAGACCGTCGAGGGCCGGCAGCACCCCGACCGGGACGGCCAGTTCCGCTACATCAACGAGCAGGCCAAGGACCATATCGGCGCCGGGGACCCGGTGATCAGCGTCGATACGAAGAAGAAGGAAGTCGTGGGGCCGTACGGGAACGGCGGCCGCGAATGGCGGCCCGCAGGCGACCCTGTGCAGGTCAGCACCCACGACTTCCCGGACAAGGACCTTGGGAAGGCCGTGCCCTACGGCATCTACGACCTGGCCGCGAACACTGGCTGGGTCAGCGTCGGCACCGACCATGACATCGCCGCCTTCGCCGTCGAATCCATCCGCCGCTGGTGGAAGGGCCGCGGCAAGGAGGACTACCCGCAGGCCGGACGACTGCTGATCACCGCCGATGCGGGCGGTTCCAACGGATACCGGACCCGCGCCTGGAAGGCCGAACTCGCCGCCTTGGCCCTGGAGACCGGCCTGGACATCACTGTGTGTCACTTTCCTCCGGGCACATCGAAATGGAACCGGATCGAGCACCGGCTGTTCTCCCACATCACCATGAACTGGCGCGGCAGGCCCCTGACCAGCCACGAGGTCATCGTGCAGTCCATCGCCGCGACCACCACCCGCACCGGACTGAAAGTCCACGCCGAACTCGATACCACCGCCTATGAGACGGGAATTCGTATCGGCGACGGGCAGATGGAAGCCCTGCCCCTGACCCGCCACGACTGGCACGGCGACTGGAACTACACACTCCGCCCCGAGGCGTACGCCCAGGTCAACGACGCCCCTGACCCCTTCGACCGGCCGAGCCCCGACCTCGCCTGGCTGTGCCACCCGGCCGTGACCGGGCTGCCGTCCGCCCAGTGGGACACCCTCATCACTACGCTGACCGCCTTCCTCGAGGCTCAGCGTGAAACGCACCTGGACAAACGACGCGGCCACCGCCCACGCGCCAAGGGCGACGGGAGCACCGGGCGCCGCCCGATCCTCACCCTCGCCGACCGGCTCCTGGCCACCGTCCTCCATTACCGGCACGGCCTGCCCCAGGTCGCCATCGCCACCCTGTTCAGCGTCTGCCCCGAGACAATCAACCAGCGTTTGAGGGACATCCGGGAACTGCTGGCAACCGCAGGCCACGCTCTCCACCCCGCCGAACGCCAACTCGCCACCCTGAATGACCTGTTCGACCTGGCGCGCGAGGCAGGCGTCACCATCACCCCAGAGATCAAGACCGCGAGTTATTGATCTGCAAGCCGTAACTACACGGCGTTGAGGCTAGTACTACAGGAACACATCTGCTTGCGACCTGCGGCGATGCGCAAGGCCGCCGCCTCCTGGCCGTCTCTACGAGGTGGCCCCTTCCCGTGTGGCCAGGCCCCCGTGGTGCTGGATCTGTGCCCGGGGGCGGGCACAGCCGCTGGGGGGTGCTGGACTCCCGCTCTGCGGCTACCGCTAGAGTGCGATGCTTGTTCGATTCGCCGCGAGGCGGAGGGGGAGGGGCTGTGAGCGCACGACTGAGGGACACCGCTGGGGAGTTGGCGGAGATCTTGTGGCGGGAATATACCGTGTACCGGGAGCGGGCTGGCGGTGTGGTCATCCGAGGTGAGCACGTACGGCGGTGGATCAGCCTCGCCCCGGCGGGCGGCCGGGACGAGGTTCTCGTACGCGCGGGGCGCATCCTGGGCGGCGGCACCACCGCTCCGGCGCGTTCGGAGGCCGTGGTGCCCCTCTCCGCCGGTACAGGCGTGCTCGCCGCGACCTGCCGGCGCCTGCTCGCCGAGGCGGCGGCTGATCCGGTGCTGGTCGAGCGGGGGCGGGCAGCGCCCGGGCGGTCCAATCACTCCGGGAAGGTCGCGCGGCCCAAAAGCAGGGGGAAACACACCAGTTTCGGTTCATGGGTGGTCCTCGCCTGCGTCGCCAGTGTGATCGCCCTGTACATCTACAGCAGCGCGATGCACAGATACTGAGGTTTTCAGGGTGGGGTCGGTGTTGTGGGTGTCAGTCCGGTCCCTGCCAGGCATCCGTCGGTGAGTTGGTGCTGGAGTGGGATGTGTCTGAGGCCTCGGCGGAGTGTTCGGGTGAGGTGGTCCGGGTCCTCGAAGGGGGTGTTGGCCGTCGGGCCGCGTCGAAGAAGTGACCAGATGTTCTCGTCGGGGTTGAGGTCCGGAGCGTACGAGGGCAGTTGGAAGACGGTGAGCCGGTCGTGTTCGGCCGCGTACTTCTTCATGCTGGCTGTGCGATGGGTGTTGAGAAGCCGTATCCCAACCGAACGTGATCGTTTGATTTCTGCTGGTCAGGCATAGTTTCGCTCAGAGTGAGGGAGGGGTTCGGCGTCTTGTTTCCTCTTCATGGTCGAGAGGTGTGCGGTGGCGTCGGTGCTGGGAATTCTGGAGGAGCGGGAGTCGGCTGCCCGCGTGCGGGTGGAGGGTCTGCGGGAGGAAGCCGCCCGGTTGGCTGAGGTGCTGGAGGCCGCCGAGATCGAGTTGGACCGGCGGGTGATCGCGCGGGAGGAGCTGGTCGAGGCCCTGGCCGCCTCCGCGGCCGAGTCGACCGCCGTGACCGAGACCCAGACGGAGCCGGAGCCGGAGACCCCACCGTCGACCGTGCCGATGCCGGGCTCGACGGTGCCGCCCTGGCGGGCAGGGCTGCCGGTGACGGTGCTTGCGCCGGACTACCAGCGGATCTGGACGAGCGGCAAGAAGCGGGGCAAGGGCCGCTGAAGGCCAAGGAGATCTCGGTGGCACTGGGCCTTGAGACGACGCCAACGAAGGTTGAGGGGGTGCGCTCGAAGGCGAAACGCCTGGCCGAGCGGGGGTGGTTGTTCCAGGAGGCGTCGGGCGCGTTCAGTGCCGGCCGCAGGCTCGTGGCCGCGCCAGGCGGCGGCCCATCCGCGTGATCATCGACCACTGGATCACCGCCTCGCTGGTGGCGGTCAGGGCCTCGTAGTCCCGGCACAGACGCCGCGAATGCATCAACCAGCTCAGGGTGCGCTCGACTACCCACCGCCTCGGCAGCACCACGAACCCCTCCATATCGTCGGTGCGCTTCACGATCTCCAGGGCCAGGGCGAGTTCCTGACGGCACCAGTCGATGAGTGAGCCGGTGTAGCCGCCGTCGGCCCAGACCAGGCAGATGTCCCGATGCAGGGCCCGCATCCGGGTCAGCAGGCCGACGGCCGCCTCGCGGTCCCCGATGTTCGCGGCGGTCACGGCCACGACCAGCAGCAGGCCCAGGCAGTCGGTCACGATGTGCCGCTTCCGCCCGTTGATCAGCTTTCCGCCGTCGAAGCCGCGTGAGGCGGCGGGAACGTTCGCTGCGGCTTCACCGACTGCGCGTCGATGATCCCCGCCGTCGGCTCTGCCTCGCGCCCTTCGCGCTCCCGCACCCGGCCGCGCAGCCGATCGTGGAACTCCGCGACCAGCCCGTTCTCGCGCCAGCGGCGGAAGAAGGCATAGACCCGGGCCCAGTGGGGGAAATCCGCGGGCATCGCCCGCCAGGAGATCCCGCCCGCGACCAGGTAGCGGATCGCGTCCAGCATCTGACGGTGGCAGTAGCCCTCAGGCTGCCCGCCCCGGCCCTCCAGCCAGGACGGCGTGGGCAGCAAGGGCCGCACCGCCGCCCATTCCGCGTCCGTCATGTCCGACGGATACCGGCGCTGCCGGTCGGGATGATCGGCAGCGTTGCCGTACACGTGCGCGAGGCAGTCGCACGACACGACGGGCGAGTTGAAGTCGACAGGCGCAACCGCGTACACATGTGACAACAGGGCCTCCTGGTACCGCTCGGTCAGATTCGCATCCCCGAGCTACCGAGAGGCCCTGCCCTCATGCGTGCACGGCCGGGAGATCACCCCATCAGGAACCCTGTTCGACTCACACGTTCCATGATCGGTTGAGATACAGCTACTGAGGTTGTCCCAGACCACCACGATCGGGCCGCCCAGCTGGATGTGCGCGCGGACCAGCAGGTCGCGGTAGTCGGTCCAGGCGAAACTTTTGCGGGTTCCTTTGAACGGCAGGTGGAATCGGGGCCGGTAGATCAGGCCGCTCTTCTCGCCCGGCTTGCAGCAGCACAGCGACGGAGATCCGGGCGCGGGATCTGCCGCGGCCCCTGACGAGAGGAGTGTGGCCACGGCGGCCCCAGGTGCGTGCACGGGGCGGCGTCATCGCAAACCGGCCTCGTCCTCGAAGACGATCCAGGCGCCGAGCGCCGCCGCGGTGCTTCTACCCGCGGCCACACCTCCAGCACCGCGAACTGGGCATCCGAGACCCTCGGCACCTTCGCCGGCCCGGCGGAACGCAGGGCCTCCAGGCCACCCTCCCGCCAGGCCCGACGCCGGCGTTCCACCGAACGCTCGCTCACCCGCAACTCTTTCGCGATCACCGCGGTCTTCGCACCCGCCCCGAACCGCCCGCCGGCCCCCAGCCGCACCGTCCACGAAACGCCCGCCGCTCAGCAGCCAGGCCCCCACCCTCCGCATACCGCATCCCACCGGCATGCCGCAGGCATCACTAAATGTCACCACCCGACGACCATGCGAAAATCTCAGTAGATGCCGACGCCGTCCCAGGCACCGGGGGAGCCGTCCCAGTGATGACTGGTGCAGATCAGGTCCGGGTCGAGGCTCGCGACGTGGGCGGCGATCGCGTCCCAGCCCTGGTGGTCCACCTCGGCGGGTACCTCGTCCAGGGCGCACAGGCGGGCGGTGTGGGTGGGCAGGTCGCGGTAGCCGGCGGCGAGTGCGGCCAGCATCGGGGCGAGGACGATCAAGCGGCTTTCGCCCTGGGAGACGGTGACATCGCGGGCATCCCATCTCTCCTGACTTCCGTCGGCCTGCGTGATCATGTATCTGATGGTGATCCAGGTGCGGATGTCGGTCGTTTCGGCCAGCAGGCCGCTCGTTCCTTGTGGCGGGGGCCTTCGTCGGTGAGGTCCGGCTCGCCCATCCGCAGTAGGGCCAGCAGTGCCTGACCGATGCGCTGCCGCTGTTCGGGGGGTGCGGTCGGTGTCCGCCACCTCGCAGGTCAGCCTGTGGATGCTGGCGACGGCGGGGGAGAGGCTCTTGCGGACACTGACGTCGATCCGGGCGCCGACGCCGGAGGACGCGGGGGCGAGCGATATCTGTGCGTAGATATCGCGAACCCAGTCCTGGAGTTCTACCCATGCGGTGCTGATGGCGGCCGGGATCCGGCCCTGGAAAAAGCGCTGCAGGGTCTGCGCATCGGCTGCGTTGTAAGCGGTCAGTGCCTGGTCGCGGCGGGCTGCGGCTTCTGCGGCTGCCGCAGGTGGAGCGGAGCGCCGCCCGGCGAAGGCGAGCCGATGAGCCGGCATCGGCTCGGGCGCGGGCCCGTATGCCAGGCTCCGGCCGTCATCCGGTTCTTCGCGAAAGTGCAGACGCAGGGCGTCCGCGTACTCGTCCAGGCCACGCGCGGGCTCGGGCACGCAGCCAGCACAGGTCTCGAGTTCGTCCAGCCAGTCGTCCTCCGGGCTGAAGCTGTCGTCTCGCCAGCCCACCGCGTTGCTTGGCTTGGGCGCGGCGAGCCGTTCACGGACGAGTGCCAGGGCCGGTTCTGCCGCAGAGCGGGAATCCTTCAGCCGCCGGACGGGCTCGGTATGGGCACGCGCGCAATCCGAGTCATTCCTTACGGCTTCGGCGTGGGCCGTTCGGTGGGCAGCCAGTTGCGCGACTGCCTGTTCGATGTCGAGCTCGCTTCGCTGTATGCATGCCTCCAGCGCTGCCTCGCCGTCGGCAGCCCGCCGATAACTCTCCCCGGCCGGGCGCGGTCATCCTGGGCAGCCTGTGCCGCGGCCTGCAGTCGGCGACTTCGTTGGGGATCCAAGCCATCTGTTCAGCTGCTCTTCCCAGCACCTCGTGCCGTCGGCCGACGGCGTGGGCTGACCGGGGAAGGTCTCTTCGGCGCTGTCGCCCCGAGCTGCGGCACGTGGTCCCACCGCAGACCGGCATGCTCACCGTTCCCTGGTCTGCGGTTCCAGCGGCCCGGCCGTGATGGCCTGCCGGAGGTGGCTTCCTCGGCATCGCGACCGTGAGCTTCTCTCCCGCATTACCGGGGCCGGCCGCCGCGTCCACTACCCGGTTACGGTACGAAGTCCGGTGTGAAAGAACAGACTCAGCCCGCGACCGTTCGCGTGTTCATCGCCCTCGCCCCGCCCGACTACGCGAAGGAAGAACTGGCCCGGGAGCTGCGCCCCGCCTATGACACACACCCTCACATGCGGTGGAACCGCATCGAGGACTGGCACATCACCCTGGCATTCCTCGGGGAGCTGCCGGCCGAGACAGTTCCGCTCCTGCGCCCGCCCCTCGCCGAACTCGCAGCGGACCACCAACCACTTTGTCTGGCACTGCGGGGCAGCGGGAACTTCGACGACCGGGTGCTGTGGAGCGGAATCGACGGAGACCTCGATGAGCTGCACATTCTTGCCGCCGATGTGCGTACCACCGTCAAGGGCTGCGGTGTCGCCTTCGAGGATCGGCCCCTGCGCCCACATCTGACGTTGGCCCGTGCACGCCGGGGAGATCGTTCCTCGGCAGGAGAAATCGCCGAAGGCTTCGCCGGATTCACCGGCCGCCGATGGCTTGCCGAACGTCTGCACCTGGTCGGCAGCAACGTCGGCCGTAGCCGTGG
Source organism: Streptomyces sp. NPDC014727 (assembly GCF_043083485.1). Lineage (NCBI taxonomy): Bacteria > Bacillati > Actinomycetota > Actinomycetes > Kitasatosporales > Streptomycetaceae > Streptomyces > Streptomyces sp. NPDC014727. Next base: position 21,581 of record NZ_JBIBYR010000052.1, read on the forward strand.
ACCGATCCACTACCGCGACATCGAGGCCTGGAGCCTCGGCAACGGGAACTGTACTGGACCTTGAACGAACCAACCAGGGCCGGCCACAGGCGGTGCTCGCCGTGGCGGGCGATGCTGCGCGCCCGCCACGGCCATGGCGAGCAGGACCGTGGCTGGGGCCAGCGGTAGGTTCCGTCCGAGCCGGCCCGCCGTCGGCAGCAGTACCGTGGCGAACCGCGCATCCGCGTCTGCGGTTACCTGACTGGCGCCCGTCCCGCATGGGTGACCGGCGCGTCACCGCTGACCCCGACACCGTGCTCGACGACCACCCACTGGATCGAATGGCGTGGAGGCCGCGCCCGCGAGTGGAAGACGGGCATGCCTGAAGGCGGTGGTCGTTGTTGCTCTCTGGTGAAGGGCGATTCCGGCGTGTAGTTTCAGTGTCAGATGTCGTGGTTCGCAGTCCCTGCCCGCGCCCTGGCGTGGGCGTTTTGCTGTGCAGTGCTGGACCAGGGCGATCACCTCCGGGTTCGCGCGGCGCGGATCCGACAACGACTGGAAGGCATGACCATGGCCAGCGGAACCGTGAAGTGGTTCAACTCCGAAAAGGGCTTCGGCTTCATCGCGCAGGACGGCGGCGGACCGGACGTCTTCGCGCACTACTCCAACATCAACGCCTCCGGCTTCCGCGAGCTCCAGGAAGGCCAGGCAGTGACCTTCGACATCACGCAGGGCCAGAAGGGCCCGCAGGCGGAGAACATCACGGTCGCCTGAGCCGAGCCCCACCCCTGTGACTCCCGGGCCGCGCGTCCCGGGAGTCACAGGCGCCCGTCGACCGCCCACTTCGGCCGACTCGCCAAGGCCCGGCCGGATCGTTGTTCGGCGCATGGGTCGGAGTGATCTGGCAGATGCGGAGTGGGAGCGGCTTCAGCCGTTCCTGCCGGTCGGAAGGCCGTTGTGGCCGGTGGCCCGCTGGGCGGTGGCGGTGGTGCGGCCGCAGATGTGGGTGGTGGATGACACCGGGTTCCCGAAGGACGGAACGTCGAAGCGAAGAAGACCGAAGAGCGCGCCTGGCTCGATGAGGTGTCGGCCGTCGTACCGCAGCAGTCCCCGCGGGACCTGGACACCGCCTACCGGAACTTCTTCGACGGTCTCAGGACAAGCGCCCGCGCATGGGAGCGCCACGCTTCAAGTCCCGCAAGGACAACCGTCAGATCGTACGGTTCACCACGAATGCCCGGTGGAAGATCAACCCCCGGTGACGATCTGACCCTGCCGAAGATCAAGGCGGGGCCTGCAGGACCGTCCCCGACCGGGACATCAACGCGGCGGTCAACGTCGCCAGGGCCGCCGGATCGGCGGTGTCAGCCTGTGGCGCGCGGGTAAGACCGGGACTTGTCCCGGCGCAGCGCGATGAAGCAGGAACCCACCGGGTTAGTTCCTGCGCGCAGCCGCACGGCGTGCACTGCCGCGTCCCTGGGTTCTCCGCGGCGTTCAAGGCGTGCTCCACACCGAGCAGCGGAGCGCCCTGCCGCGTCTCCTCGCAGTCCGGCAGCTTGGTCGGGTAGCCGGGACGCATTGCTGCGTCCCGGCCCCCTCGGCGGGCCCCCTGTGGCTGCCCACCGAGGTCCGCGTCGACAGCGCCGAACTGATGGAAGCCCTGTCCCGCGCCGTCGAACAACACCGCCGTCGTCGATGCCGGCCGGTTCGCTCCGCGGGCGACGGTGGGCCGACCATCGCCGCCCCTTCGAGGCGACCGCGTCGAGACGAGGCTGGAAGGCATCCACCTCAGGAATCAGCCGAGCAGGGCGGTTGCTTCGACCTCGACGAGCACATCCGGCTCGAAGAGGTATTCGACACCGATGAGGGAGGCCGGCGGCATGGGAAGCCGGAGCCCGATCTCGTCGGCGACGGCCTTCACACCGGCCATGAAGTCGCCGATCTTTTCCGGGCTCCACCGGGTCACGTAGAACGTCAGGCGCAGAACGTCCGCCAATGACGCGCCCGCGCCCGCCAGCCCGACGGAGGTGTTGCGCAGCGCCTGGGCGACCTGCCCGGCCAGATCGCCGGGCGCGACCGGAGTCCCGTCGGCCCGGCGCGCCACTTGCCCGCTGACGTGGACATGCTTCGTCCCGGTGCCCACGGCCACATGGTGGTAGGGGGTCGGCTGCAGCATGCCTTCCGGTGTGAAGTGCTGAACAGTCATGGCCGTTTCTCCTTTGAACTAGGTATCCGTAAGCTACCTAGTGGAAGAAGGACACTTCAACGAGACCAGGTTTCGCCATGGATACCGACGACGAACTCCGCATCGACCCCCCACACCGCGAACTGCTCGACCAGATCCTCGACAAGTGGTCGCTCAGCGTCCTCAATGAGCTCTGCGAACGCCCGTGCCGCTTCAACGAACTGCGCCGGGCCGTCCCCCAGGTCACGCAGAAGTCACTGACTGCGACACTTCGACGACTCGAACGAAACGGCGTGATCGAGCGCGAGGTCGTCTCCACCCGCCCGGTGGCGGTCAGGTATCGGATCACACCACTCGGCAAGACCCTTCGGCCTCCCATCGACGTGCTGCTGGCGTGGGCCGCGGAGAACATGCCCGCCATTGTGTGTGCACGCGAAGCCTTCGACACGCGGGAAGAAGAAACAGCACAGGTTGTGCCACAGGTGGCACCTGTGGCACAACCTGTGCGAAGCCGCTCTGAGCGAGGTGAAGGCACACAGCACCTGCTGGGCCGCCGTGCTGGACGCGCCCCTCTGTGACGGGCCCCGCGCGCAGACGACCCTGGAACGCTGGCACCAGGTCCACGGCCTGCTCGAGAAGGGCGTGGGCCTGCTGGAGTGCGCCCGCCGCCT
>NZ_JBIBYR010000053.1:0-17356 GCF_043083485.1 Streptomyces sp. NPDC014727
ATACCACCTGCCCACACCCAGCCACCAGCCCAAAGCGGACGCAGAAATCGATCAGGAGATCACTCTCGAACCACCTCGGCGGATTGAGGCTAAGGGCTTGGTCACGTGCCTGGGCAGGTGGTCGCTCTGGTGGTTTCCTGCTGGTACGAGGGCAGATGAACTCGCGGCGCGTCGGGGTTGGTTGGCGGAATTCGCGCGGGAGGTGTTCGCGCTTTTGGCGCGTGCTGACCGGTGAGTGAAGGACGAGTTGTATCTGTGGGGCCTGTTCCTGGACGGGCGTCATCGCGGACGTCGGCGTCCAGAGCCGACAGCGCAGGGGGCATGACCTGCGGAATACGCGGTCTGACAGAATGAGCTCCGAAAACTCAGGCGACGCGTGTCAGGAAACCGGTGCGAATCCGGTACGGTCCCGCCACTGTGACCGGGCTGCAGCAGCCCGGAAGCCAGATACTGGCCGCGCCGCCTTCTCGTACGACCCAGGGGACGAGGACATCCCCCGGAAAGGCTCGGCCATGCCCCCGATACGCCGTGTACCCCTCGCGCTCATACCCCTGCTTCTGCTGCCGCTCACCGGCTGCGGCACCGGCGGCGAGAGCAAGGCAGAGGCCGCACCGGCCGCCGACGGTTTCCCCTACACCGTCACCAATTGCGGCACGAAGACGACCTTCGACGCCCCGCCGAAGCGGGTCGTCACCATGAACCAGCACGTCACCGAGATCATGCTGGCCCTCGGGCTCCAGGACCGGCTGGCCGGGACCGCCTACCTGGACGACAGCATCCTGCCGGAGTACCGGTCCGCGTACGACAAGACCAAGGTGCTCGCGAAGGAGTACCCCTCCAAGGAAGTGCTGCTCGGCGCCAACCCCGACTTCGTCTACGGCGGGTACAGCAGCGCCTTCGACAAGGCCAAGGGCCAGGACCGGGCGGGGCTCCAGAAGGACGGCATCAACACCCGGCTGAACATCGAGAACTGCGCCAAGGGCAAGGTCGGCATCGATCAACTCGCCACCGAGATCACCCAAGTCGCCAGGACCTTCGGTGTACCGGAGCGCGGCAAGAAGCTGATCGCCGAGGAACGACAGAAGATCACGACGGTCGAGACGGAGCTCAGGGGCTCCGCACATCCCTCGGTGTTCGTGTACGACTCCGGCGACAGCTCCGCGTTCACGGCGGGCGGCAAGGGCATCGGCAACGAGATCGTCCGGCTCGCCGGGGGCAGGAACGTCTTCACGGACCTCGACGCCACCTTCGGCGACGTGTCCTGGGAACAGGTCATCAAGCGCAAGCCCGAGGTGGTCGTGATCTACGACTACGGAGGCACCACGGTCGAGGCCAAGAAGAAGCGGCTGCTGAACGACCCGGCACTCGCGGACGTGCCGGCGGTCAAGAACAAGAAGTTCGCGGTACTCCCGCTGTCCTCGGCGGTGCTCGGTGTCCGGGTCGCCGACGCCGTACAGGACCTGGCCGGGCAGCTGCACCCCGGCACCTCGTGAGCACGGGGTCCGCCCGCCCCGGCCCGAAGTCCGTCCTCCGCTCGGCCCCCGTCGTGATCGGCGCCCTCACGGTGCTGCTGCTCGCGGCGGCGGTGGCCGGTCTGGCGCTCGGCCCGGTACGGATTCCGCCAGGCGAGGTATTGAGTACGGTCCTGGGCGGTGAACGCTCCGGTGCGTTCCCGACGATCGTGTGGGAGGTGCGGCTGCCCAGGGTGCTGCTCGGGGTCGTCGTCGGCGCCGGGCTGGCGCTGTCGGGCGCGGTGCTCCAGGCGTTGGTGCGTAACCCGTTGGCCGATCCGTTTCTGCTGGGCGCCTCGTCCGGGGCGTCGGCGGGCGCCGCCGTGGTCGTCGTGCTGGGGGTCGGTGCCGGGGTGGCCACCGACGTGGCGCTGCCCGTCGCAGCGTTCGCCGGGTCCATGGCCGCGCTGGTCGCCGTCTACGCGATGGCCCGGCGTGGCGGCACCATGACGACGGGCCGGCTGATTCTGGCCGGGGTGGCGATCCAGTACGTGCTGTCCGCGTTCACCAGCCTGATCCTGGTGCTGTCCTCGCGAGCCGAGCATGTGCGGGCGATCCTGTTCTGGACACTGGGCGGCCTGGGTGGCGCCCGTTGGGACCAACTGGTGCTGCCCGCCGTGGTATTGGGTGTCGGGGCTGTAGTCCTGATCAGCCTGGCCCGTCCGCTGGATCTGCTGCTGACTGGGGAGGAAGGGGCCCGCAGCCTCGGCCTGGACCCCGGACGCTTCCGGGGTGGTGTCTTCGTGCTGGTGTCGCTGATCATCGGGGTGCTGGTCGCCTACAGCGGGGCGATCGGCTTCGTCGGCCTGATGGTTCCGCACGCCGCCCGGCTGATCGTCGGCGCGTCCCACCGCAGGCTGCTGCCGGTGACCGCGCTCGGCGGGGCCGTCTTCCTGCTCCTGGCCGATCTGCTGGCGCGGACCGTGGCAGCCCCCGAAGAGATTCCCGCCGGGGTGATCACTGCCCTGGTGGGCGGCCCGTTCTTCCTCTGGCTGCTGCGCCGCTCCAGCCATACCGAAGGGATCACCGGATGAGCCCGGCACCGTCCCCGACGGCGCTCGCCGCCGACGGGATCAGCTACGAGGTGGCCGGTCGTATCCTGCTCGACGCGGTCACGCTGGACGCCGCCCCCGGCGAGACGGTCGGCCTGGTCGGGCCGAACGGCAGCGGCAAGACCACCTTCCTGCGCTGTGTGTACGGCGCCCTGCGCCCCGCGGCGGGTCGGGTCCTGCTGGACGGAGTGGACGCAGGTTCCCTCGGCGTGAAGGAACGGGCCCGCCGCGTCGCCGTCGTCCCGCAGGACAGCCCCGGCACCTTCGGCCTGACCGTACGCCAGGTCGTGGCGATGGGCCGAAGCCCGCACAAACGGTTCTGGGAGCAGGACGACGCCCACGACGCCCGCCGCATCGACCAGTCGCTCCAGCGCGTCGGCGCGGCGTCCCTGGCCGACCGGCGGTTCGAAGAGCTGTCCGGCGGGGAACGGCAACGGGCCCTGATCGCCCGCGCCCTCGTCCAGGAACCGGGGCTGCTGGCGCTCGACGAACCCACGAACCATCTGGACATCCGCTACCAGCTGGAGATCCTCGGCCTGGTGAGGACGCTCGGCACCACCAATCTGCTGGTGCTGCACGACCTCAACCTGGCCGCTTCCTACTGTGACCGGCTGTTCGTCCTGAGCGCCGGACGGCTGGTGGCGTCCGGCTCCCCGCGCGCGGTCCTGACGGAAGAGCTGCTGGCCGAGGTCTACGGGATACGGTCCCGGATCGGCGTCCACCCGGTCACCGGCTCCCCCAACGTCGTCTACCTCCCGCTGTCATGAGTGACGGCACTTCCCCCGACTGGACGCCCTCGCCGCACGGGCCACGCTGGCAGGTCACCGAAGGCGAACCGTCCGCGAGCGAAGCAGGGCAGTGGCTGGCAGCCGACCGACTGGCCGATCCGGCGGGCGAGGAGCTGTCCACGCTGCTGGAGCGCGAACGCACAAGCAGCGGCCACCGCACCGGTCATGCGACCGCGCTGACCCTGATGGCGGTGTACGCGGGCCGGGTCACTGCCGCCGCCGTGCTCCACTGGGCGCTGCACGACGAGGTCCCGGACATGCGGTCCGGCAATGTCCTGGTGCGCCCCGCCGCGCACGGGATCGGCGGGGTCCGGGTGCGCAGAGCTCGGCTGCTGGTACCCCGGGCCGGGGAGGACTCCGTGCGGCTGCTGCACCGCACCGTGCTCGACGGGCATCTGCTGCCCATCGCCGATGCGTTGCACCGTCGTACCCGCGCCGGGGCCAGGCAGTTGAGTGGAGGGATCGCCCATGGCTGCGCCACGGCGCTGTGCGCGTACGGCGCCCAGGTGGATCTGTTGGCGTCCCGCTGGCGGCAGTTCGTGGACACCGCGCCCGGCGGACTCGCGACGCTGGGCGAGGTGGCACGGGTCCGACGGGCGCCGGACTGCCAGGAGCGGCTGGTCTATCTGCGCAACACCTGCTGTCTGTACTACACGAGTGCGGAGGCGGTGCGCTGTGCGAGCTGTTGTCTGACAAGCCGCGAGGAGCGGCTACGCGCGTACGCGAGGCCGAAGTAGCACCAGCCTGGCGGTCACTGTTCCCCTTTTCTCGCTCAATACCCATGAAAAGTTGGCGAGTTGAGGAGCCATCACTTCACGCTCATGCGGCAGTCGCGGCGCCGGCCGCGACGTGCGGGTACCTGACCACGAAACGTGGGTGAGGGCCCTACGGCGGGGGCCCTCACCCGTGAGAATCAGGCGCCCCAGCGCAGAGCGATGGTGTCACCCATGTTGATCAACTTCTCGCGAAGGGCGCCGGCGAAGGCGGAGCCGTCAACACTGGCCTTCCAGGTGTTGGATCCGATATTGGCCTTGCCGTTGATCGCGGTGATCGTGCCGGTGCCCGACGAGGGGGTCACGCTCGTGACGCAGCCCGCCGGAGAGGCTCCGCTCGTCGCGGCGGCCAGTACGTCCCCGAGGGTCGTGGTCGTCCCGGTCGGGATGAAGGGCACCGAGCACACCTTCAGGTTGCCGGTGCCGTCGTCGACGGTCAGCGCGAGCTTGGTGGAGGTGCCCGCGGTGAAGGTGGGCTGGGCGACCCACTGCGGGGCGCCCGGAGTGACCGGGGTCGGCGGGGCGGCCGTGAAACCGCCGCCGACGACCGCGCGAAGTGCGTCGATCGAGGAGTAGGGGGAGGGCGCGGTGTCGGACGGCTTGTACTTGAAGCCGCCCGCCGGGTTGAACTGGTTCGCGATCAGGAAGTCGATCGGCGTCTTGCCGTTGACGGTGACGAAGTCGCCGGTCTGGGGGTTGATTCCGCAGGCGTTCAGGCCCGCCACGCCCCAGCCGTTGGAACTGGTGTTGACCCCGTAGAGGGAGTTGAACGCACCGGTGGTGGCGACCAGTTTGCCCTTGAGGAAGTTCTTGGCCCGGACGACGTCCGCGTCGGTATTGGGAACGCCCGAGACACAGAGGGCGGCCATCGCGGCGCCAGTCATGTCGACGTCGCTCGCGGAGTTGAGAGCCGTGGAGTCACCTTCGGCCTTGCTGTAGGTCCAGCCGCCGTCGACGTGCTGGTTGGCCCGGATACGGGTGACCATCGAGTCGGTCAGCGACTGCGGGATGCGGGCGCCGCCGGTCTGGGTCTTGGCGCCGCCGAGAGCGAGAGCCGCGAAGACGGTGCCGTTGAAGTTTCCGGACGGGCCGAAGTAGCCGGGCTCGGCGGTCTGCCAGTACGAGTAGATGTCGGCGACGAGGTTGCGGGAGGCGGAGACGCGGGCCGGGTCGATGCCGGCGGCGTACGCGTTCAGCGTGCCCCGCTCGTAGTCGGTGACCACGGGGGCAGCGGAGGGCCAGCCGGACGTGGACAGCAGGTTGCGATAGACGGTGCGGGCGTTCTTCGTGGTGTCGCCGCCCGGAGCGACATCGACGACAGCTGTGCCGGAAGCCGCGAAGGCGCTGAACGCCCACTCGTTGGACAAGCCGGAGCCGGTGTACGAACCATCCGCCGCCTGGAGCGACTTGAGATAGGAAACGCCGTTGGTCTTGGACGTGGCTATCTGCGCGGGACTGGAGGTCGCGAAGGCGGGCAGTACGGTGAGGGCGAGAGCGCCGAACGCCGCGGGCACCGCGAGTGCGAGACGACGGGAAGTACGAAGACGGGGCATGGCCTGCTCCTGGAATCGGCGGACGCCGGCCTCCAGTGCATGGCGGGCTCTCCGTGCAAGGGCACGGCCGGGCATGGTCGGGAGCCACCGTCCGGAACGCGTGGTACGGCTTCATGTACTGCTTCGCCATATGGGCATTCGGGCTCGGAAACGGCCCCCGCCGTCCCACACCGCTGCGCGTCAGCTCCGGCTTCGCACCGGATTCCCCCATCTGGCAGCCCAGGACGCTACCCGAGTGGTCAAGGGTCCGCCAGCCACTCGGACGGGGACGGACCCCGGGTGTCCGGGATTCGTCCGGTGAGGCACACACCATCTTGACGGCCCGACCAGATCCGTGTTGCACTCCGGCTGATAGACGCTCAGCACCAGGGGAAGCCGGTCGAATTCCGGCGCTGACCCGCAACCGTAGGCCCGGTTCGTCCCGGGTGAGCCGGAATGCCTGGAGCAGGTACAGAGACACGAGGAACGCCGTCGCGGACTACGGCGTGGTCGTCGCACCCTTCCCCATGGCACAGCAGCCGTGCGGGGGCGCATCGCCACGTACGCAGCCGCCCGGCAGAGACGAGGGGCCGCGTGGGGACCGAACAGCAGTCGAAACGGCGGACAAGCAGGAGACAGCAGCTGCTGTCTCTCTTGACCGCTTCCCTTCTGATGCTCGGTGCGGGAGTGGCGTTCTCCACTGCCCCGCCGGCGAGCGCCGACCCCGTCGAGCAGTGCACCGCCACGACCGGCGCCATCGTCGCAGTGGACTTCGGCCCCTTCGGCGGCCCGGTGGTACGCGGCTGCGACACCACCCCCACGACCGGCTACGAGTTGCTGCACGAGGGCGGGTTCGGCACCACCGGCACCGTCCACGACGGCGACGGATTCATCTGCCGGATAGGCAACGGTTCCTTCAACACCGGTACGGAGTACCCCACTCCGGACAAGGAGGACTGCGTCCTCACCCCGCAGGCCACCGCGTACTGGTCGTACTGGATCGCCTCGCCCGGGCAGAAGAACTGGACCTACAGCCCCCTCGGCGCCATGTCCCGCACCCCCAAGGACGGAGACGTGGACGCCTGGGTGTTCGGCGGCACCGACGTCGGCGGCACCACCGGCAAGCCCACCTTCTCTCCCGACGACGTACGGGCCAAGGGCGGTGTTCCTACCACGGACCCGACCGGTCCCACGGACCCGCCGACCGTGCCTCCTGGCTCGGTCGACGTGGCCACCGCCACCCGCTGGCTCACCGGGAACCTGACGGACGAGGAGCGTGTCGTCGACGAGGGCACCACCACTGCGAACCACCTGCTCACCACCGAGGTCGTCTACGCCCTGGCCGCCGCCGATCCCAAGAGCCCGGCGGCGCGGAGGGCCGCCGCGTTCCTGGCCACACCCGCGCAGACGGACGCGTACGCGTACCCGGCAGGCAAGGACGGGATTCCCGACGCCTCGGCCGCCGCACGTCTGGCGCTCGTGGCCGAGGCCACCGGCAAGGACCCGCGCGACTTCGGCGGGCACGATCTTCTCGGGGACCTCGTCAAGTACGTCTGCCCGAGAGACATCGGCGACGGCGAGACGATCCCCGGTTGCCTCACCAAGGGCGACTTCCGCACCACGGGGCAGGCCGACGCCCAGGCCATGGCCGTCATCGCCCTGCTGAACGGCGATGTAGCACCCCCGGCCGACGCCGTGACCCGGCTGACCGGGCTCCAGTGCGAGGACGGCGGCTTCACGGGCATCCTCATCCGGGCCGGCGAGTGGTGCGACAGCGACGCGAGCTCCACCGGACTGATCGCCCTGGCCCTCAAGCGGGCCGGCGGCCACGACGCGGTGGTCGGAAAGGCGCGAGCCTATCTCAAGAAGTCCCAGCTCCCGACCGGTGCCTGGCCCTCCGCGTCGTACCTGACGACCGGCAGCGCGGGCCCCACCGGCTGGGCGGTGCAGGCCCTGCGTGCCCTGGGCGACACGGCCCGGGCCGACGCCGGTGTCTCCTGGCTCTCCAGGCAGCAGCTCCCCGGGGGCGGCTTCGGCTTCGAGGAGGGCGAGACCGAGCCCCGGTTGTTCGCCACCACCCCGGTTGTCATCGCGGGTGCCAAGAGCGACCTGGCCACGCTGACCACCAAGAAGGCCGACCCGCCGACCATCCCTCCGGCAGGTGACGGGCCCGACCTGAAGAAGGGCACGGCCTACCTCACCGATCATAAACGACTGATACAGGGCCACTACTACGAGAACGCCAAAGGATCCGGATTCGCCGACTTCGGCATGACCATCGACGGCGCCTACGCACTCGCCGCAACCGGCCACGACAACGCCGCTCTGCGTAACATCGTGGACTTCCTCGACAAGGGCGGCAAGGACGGCAAGGGCCGCGGTATTCATGACTGGACGCTGATCGGCACCAAGTACGCGGGCGGCGGCTTCATCGGCAAGGCGGCCGTCCTGGCCGAGGTCGTGGGCCGCGACCCCCGAGACTTCGGCGGGCAGGACCTGATCGGCGCGCTGGCCAAGGCGATCTGCCCGGCGAAGACACCGACGCCGCGCCCCTGCGCGGCCAAGGGCAACTACACCTACGCCACTTCCGTCTTCTCCCAGTCCCTCGGCGTCATGGCCCAGGTCCGCGCGGGCGAGACGGCCGCCGCGGCCGAACCGATCGCCTATCTCAAGAGCCTTCAGGAGCCCTCGGGTGCTTGGCCGAGCCTGATCGGCGAGAAGAGCGACGCCGAGGTCGACTCCACCGCGATGGCCGCCATGACCCTGGACCTGCTGCCCGACGCCGCCTCACAGGCGGCCGTGGACAAGGCCCTGGCCTGGCTGGCCACCCAGCAGCTGGCGGACGGCGGCTTCCCCGGCGCCTCCGGCAACTCCGTGAACTCCGCCGCTCTGGCCGTACAGGGCCTGTCGCTCGACGCCACGAAATACGCGGACGGCATCGCCAAGGCCCGCAAGTTCCTGGCCTCTCAGCAGAACACCGACGGCGGGTTCAACGTCATCAAGGGCGGCCAGCCCGGGTCTGACGTCCGCGCCTCGACCCAGGCCGTCGGCGGCGCCACCGGCATCTCCTTCGGCACTCTCACGCGCAGCCTCGACGGCACCACCCCGGAGCCCGCGCCCAGCGGTTCGGGCCAGCCATCCGGCTCTCCTTCGACGCCCGACATCGTGACCCCGGGCGAGGAGACGGGCGGAGCCGGTGCGGACGGCAACTCGGGCTCGGGCGGCGGCCTCGCCTCCACCGGCGCACAGATCGGCGGCCTCGCCGCAGCAGCCGTGGTGCTGGTCCTCGGCGGCTGGGGCGCGACCCGCGCCGCCCGGCGCCACCGCGAGACCACCGGGGGCGAGGCATGAGGAGCAGTCGTGTCCTGCGCGCCCTGGCCCGTACCGCGGCCGCCCTGGGACTGACGGTGGCGGCGTTCACCGCCACTGCGGCCCCCGCCGGGGCCGCCCCTCAGCCGATGGGTCAGTGCACCACCTCCTCGGGTGTCGTGCTCGCCGTGGACTTCAGCCATTGGGGCGGGCCCATCTACCGCTCCTGCGGGACCACTCCCACCACTGGGTACGATCTCCTCAACCAGGGCGGCTGGCGGACCACGGGAACCGGCCACGACGGCCCTGCCTTCATCTGCCGCATCGGATACAGCGGACATCAGGGCGGCAAGCAGTACCCGACTCCGAAGCAGGACGACTGCGTCCTGACGCCGCCCGCCTCCGCCTACTGGTCGTACTGGCACGCCGGACCGGGGCAGAGCACCTGGGAATACAGCCAGCTCGGCGCCATGCTCTACAAGCCGAAGCCCGGCAGCGTGGACCTGTGGATCTTCGGCGGGACGAACATCGAGGGCACCCAGGGCCGGCCCACCGTCACTCCCGATCAGCTGCGCGCCAAGAACGCGAGGCCCACCGGCGGCGGCAAGCCCGTCCCCAAGGACACCCGCACCGCGGCGCCCCTTCCGCCGAACGTCGACACCGGCCCCGCGCCGGAGAACCCGCCCCCGGCGGACCCGACGCCACCCGCGACGACGCCACCATCGAACCCCTCGGCCTCACGGAGTGCCTCGGCCTCGGCGAGCCCCTCCGGGAGCGTCTCGCCGACCCCCTCCGCTTCGCCGTCGTCCAGCACGCCCGCTTCCGGACCCAGAGTCGTCGACGCGGCGCCCGCGGCCGATGCGAAGTACGACGTGGGCTCGTACCTGCCCGCCGTGGCGACCGGTGTACTCGTCCTGCTCATCGGCGGCGCCGCCTGGTACGCGGCGAAGCGCCGCCGCACGGAGTAGCCGCGTGCCCCACACCAGCACGGACGCGGTCAGGCCGCCCGCGTCCGGCCTCGCGCCGGACACGGGCGGCCGCCGTCTGCCCCGCACCCTGCACCCCATCGCCTGGTGGATCTGGGCCCTGACCCTCGCCACCGCCGTCAGCCGCACGAACAATCCACTGCTGCTGCTCCTGGTCCTCGCGGTCCTCGGATACGTCATCACCATGCGCCGGACGGAAGCCCCCTGGGCCAGAGGCTTCAAGTACTACCTCTACCTGGCCCTGACCGTCGTGGCGATCCGCGTGGTCTTCCGTGCCGTCTTCGCCACCGGCATCACGCCCCACGACCACTTCCTCTTCTCGCTCCCCCACATCCCGACCCCCGACTGGTACGCGGGCATCCAACTCGGCGGCCCGGTGTCCCTGGAGGCGTTGCTGTCGGCCGCGACCGACGGGTTGCGCCTTGCCTGCATGCTCTGCTGCATCGGTGCCGCCAACACCCTCGCCAACCCCAAGCGTGCCCTCCGCGTACTGCCCGGAGCTCTGTACGAGCTGGGCGTCGCCGTCACGGTCTCCATCAGCGTGGCGCCCCAATTGGTGCAGAGCGTCCAGCGCGTGCACCGGGCCCGGCGGCTGCGTGCCGGGCGCTCCAAGGGTCTGCGGGCCCTGCGCGGCATCGTCGTCCCCGTCCTCGAAGACGCCCTGGAGCGCTCCCTCCGGCTGGCCGCCGCCATGGACTCCCGCGGCTACGGACGCGCCGGGACCGCCACTCGCCGCTCCCGCCGTGCGACCGGCGTTCTCATGCTGCTCGGGATGTGCGGCCTGTGCGCCGGTGCCTACGGGCTCCTCGACGCCACCGCGCCGGCCGTGCTCGGCTTTCCCGCTCTCGCGGCCGGCGGGCTGCTGTGCGTGGCCGGACTGCGCCTCGGCGGGCGCAGGATCACCCGCACGACCTACCGGCCCGACCCCTGGCGAGCCGCCGAGTGGGCCGTCGCGGGCTGCGGGGTCCTGTCCGCCGTGCTCCTCTTCACCAACGCCGGCTTCGACGCGGCCGAGTTGAACCCCTCCATCTACCCGCTCAGCTGGCCGTCCCTGCCACTCGTCCCGGCCTCCGCGATCGTCCTCGCGGGAGCAGCCGGATTCCTGGCCCCGCCACCGATCACTCCCATCCGTCCGGCCGTCCCCGCGCAGCGCACCGAGGAACCCAAGTGATCACCTTCGACCAGGTCACCGTCCAGTACGAGGACACGGCCGAACCCGTCCTGCGGGACGTGAACCTCACCGTGGAGGAAGGCGAACTCTGCCTCGTCGTGGGCCACACCGGCGTCGGCAAGTCCACCCTGCTGGGCGCCGTCAACGGCCTCGTCCCCCACTTCACCGGAGGCACTCTCTTCGGGCGCGTCACCGTGGACGGCCGGGACACCGCGGACCATCCGCCCCGCGAACTCGCCGACGTCGTGGGCGTCGTCGGCCAGGACCCTCTCGACGGCTTCGTCACCGACACCGTCGAGGAGGAACTCGCCTATGCCATGGAGCAGTTGGCCGTACCCCCGGCAACCATGCGCAAGCGCGTGGAGGAGACCCTCGACCTGCTCGGCCTCGCCGATCTGCGCCATCGCGCCCTGTACGAACTTTCCGGAGGCCAGCAGCAGCGCGTCGCCATCGGCTCCGTCCTCGCCGCCCACCCGCGGGTTTTGGTCCTGGACGAACCCACCTCCGCGCTCGACCCGACCGCCGCGGAAGAGGTCCTGGCCGCCGTCACCCGGCTCGTCCACGACCTCGGCGTCACCGTCCTCCTCGCCGAACACCGCCTGGAGCGCGTCGTCCAGTACGCCGACCATGTGATTCACCTCCCCGGCGACGGCCACGTCGTCTCAGGCCCGCCCGCCGAGATCTTCCGTACGTCGTCCATCGCACCGCCCATCGTCGAACTCGGCCGCACCGCCGGCTGGTCCCCGCTTCCCCTCTCCATCCGCGACGCCCGCCGGGCCGCAGCACCGCTGCGCACCCGGCTGGCCCATGTCGCTCTCCCAGCGGTGCGGCCCGCTTCCGACGGGGACCGCGCCAAACTGCTCACCGCGCGCGGGATCACTGTGACGTACCAGGGCGTTCCCGCCGTCCGTGAGGTCGATGTCGACCTGTGCGGCGGGGAGATCACCGCCCTCATGGGCCGCAACGGCTCCGGCAAGTCTTCCCTGCTCTGGGCTCTCCAGGGCTCCGGGCCCCGCAGGGCCGGCTCGGTGGCCGTGGGTGAGCCCGGCGGCCCGAAGGCACAGGACCCACAGAAGGTCTCGGCGGCAGCGGCCCGGCAGCTCGTCGGTCTGGTCCCGCAGACTCCCACCGACCTGCTCTACCTGGAGAGCGTCAAGCAGGAGCTCGACCAGGCCGATTCCGAGTCCGGGGTCGCGGCGGACGGGACACCGGCCCGCGCCATCCTGGACCGGCTGGCGCCCGGCATCCCCGACACCACTCACCCACGCGACCTGTCCGAGGGCCAGAAGCTGGCCCTCGTCCTGGCGATCCAACTCGCCGCCGCCCCGCGAGTGCTGCTGCTGGACGAGCCGACGCGCGGTCTGGACTACCGGGCCAAGGGCGAGCTGATCGGCATCGTGGACGGGCTGGCGGCCGAGGGGCGGGCCGTCGTGATCTCCACGCACGACGTGGAGTTCGTCGCCCGGGCGGCCGACCGCGTCGTGGTCATGGCCGAGGGTGACGTCGTGGCCGACGGCCCCACCGGCGAGGTCATCGTCGCTTCCCCCGTCTTCGCCCCGCAGACCGCGAAGATCCTGGCCCCACTGCCCTTCCTCACCGTGGACCAGCTGGCCGCCGTACTCCCCGCTGACAGAACGGACCTCGACTCGTGAGCATGTACACCGCGGCCATTCGCATCCGTGCCCGGGCCGGGGTCGTCATCGCCATGGCTGCTTTTCTGGGCGTCGTCGCGTTCTTCTGGCCCTTTCTCGTAGCACCTGGCACGTTCGGCTCGAACTACGCCCCGCCCCTGATCTTCGGCGTGCTGCTGGTGATCGTGCTCTGCGTGGTGATCTCCGAGATCGCCGAAGGCGGCATCAACTCCAAGGCGCTCGCCATGCTGGGCGTGTTGTCCGCCGTCAACGCGGCCGTCCGTCCGCTGGGCGCGGGTACGGCCGGCATCGAAACGGTGTTCTTCATACTCGTCCTCGCCGGCCGGGTGTACGGCCCCGGCTTCGGCTTCACTCTCGGGTGCACCTCCCTCTTCGCCTCCGCGCTGATCACCGGCGGCGTGGGTCCGTGGATGCCGTACCAGATGTTCGGCTGTGCCTTCGTCGGCATGCTCGCCGGATTCCTCCCCCGGGCGACCGGCCGCCGGGAAGTCCTCATGCTCGCCATCTACGGCTCGCTCTCCGGCTACTTGTTCGGCTTCCTCCTGAACCTCTCCTTCTGGCCCTTCTCCCTGGACCCGAACAGCTCCATCGCCTACCTGCCGGGGCTCCCGTTCACCGAGCAGTTCCAGCGATACATCGCCTTCGACCTGGCCACATCCCTCGGCTGGGACACCGGCCGCGCCGTCACCAACCTCATCTGCATCACCCTGGCCGGTCCCGCCGTCCTCACCGTCTTCCGCCGCGCCGCCCGCAAGGCCCGTTTCCAGGCACCGATCCGCTTCGCGCGCAGCGATGCGGGCCCGGGCTCCGCGACGGGTTGAACCCCGGCCGACTGCACCCTGCCGCCGGTCGCACATCGCACCACACCGCACCGCACGATCGAGAGGAACCTCATGCGCCAGAATCTGATCCGCCGTGCCACCGTGACCACCGCGGTTCTCGGTCTCACCCTCGCCACAGCACCCTCGGCCGCGCAGGCCGAGAACGCCACCATGCGATTCACCAACGCACCGGTGAGAGTCACCGTCACTGTCCAGAGCTCCGACGGCCTGCTCTTCCAGAAGAAGGTCACGACCTGGGGGCATGACGTCACCACAGCCACGGGCGGCACCCACAAGTGCGACGGCACCAACGGCGGTGCCAACACGTCGAAGGTCCCGACTCCGACGGCCGCCCTGGACCACGCGGCAAAGTGGAACAACTTCTCCTGGGACGGCGCCTGGTACGCGTCCTTCGACGACTACTCGGTCGACACCATCAAGGGCGTGAACGGCGGCGGCTCCGCCTACTGGAGCATTTCCGTGAACGGCACCCCGACTCCGGTCGGCGGCTGCCAGTTCGAGATAGAGAACCGCGACCAGGTCGCGTTCACGTGGACCTCGTTCTGACGCTCTCCTGTCCGAGGCCACGCCTCACCGGATGACCGGCAGCAGCGGCGCGGGCCTCGTCGGACCGACCGCCAGTCCGGGTCGTGGCCTTGCGGCACCGTGTGGGGGACATGGAACTGGCTCCATGGCCGCCCGAAAGAGACCGCTCTGCTGGAGAAGATCACCGCGGCCTGTCCGGAGATGACCGCACTCGCCGATCTCGTACGCGGCTTCGCCGCCCTACTCAAACCGGCCGAGGGCCACCACGTGAAACTCACCGAGTGGATCACGGCCGCCTGCGCTGTCGACCTTCCCTACCTGCGCAGCTTCACCAACGGACTCGAAATCGACCGGCCCGCCGTGATCGCCGGACTCACCCTGCCCTACCACAACGGCCGCACCGAAGGCGTCAACACCCGCACCAAGAGAATCATGAGACAGATGCACGGACGTGCCGGGTTCGACCTCCTCCGCCACCGCATCCTCCTACCCTGACAGACACCCATCGTCACCACTGACTACGAGCCAGACCCGTTCGTTCGACAGACTCGGCTTCTACTCAACCAGTTCGGAGGCGCATCTCCGGGATGCGTTCTTCCACGCCGCCACGTGCGGTGTCCGCTGTGTTCGATGACCCGAATCTGGTTGCGCATGCCGGACTGGTTCCGATGATGCGGCTGGCCGAACGGTGTGGGCTGTCGGACCTGGTGACGCAGAAGGTGAAGCTGACCGGGACGACGAACGGCGCGGGTGCGTCGGCGGACGCCAAGGTCAGCAGCATCGTGGTCGGCATGGCCGCAGGGGCAGACAGCATCGACGACCTCCGCGTGCTGCGTCACGGTGCGATGCCGACCCTGTTCCGAGGGGTCCGTGCCCCGTCCACACTGGGCACCTTCCTCCGTTCGTTCACCCACGGCCACGCACTCCAACTCCACGCCGTCCATCGCAGGTTCCTCGGCGAACTGCCGCCCCACCCCGCTGCTGCCCAGCGCCGGTCCGGTCCCTCGAGCGGCGCGCCTCCGGGAACGGCCGCCGCGTCACGTCACGTGCGGTCCGGAGATGAGGTGACCGTTCTTGTCATAGGGCCAGGCGTTGGCGATGCATCCGTGCAGGCCCTTGATCTGCTGCATCATCACCGGGGCCAGTCGCCCGGGACTCGCGCAGGTCATGTGTGTGTGGCCCAGGAAGTGCCCCATCTCGTGGTTGATGATCAGCGCCCGGTAGTCATGGATCGGGCCGTCGAACGTAGGCGAGCCCTCGACCCAGCGTTTGAGGTTGACCACCACCCCGTCGGGGACCTCGCAGTTGTATTCGCCCCCGGTGTCCTGGTGGATGCCCGCCCAGCACAGAGCGTCCGCCGTTCCTGGTCTCGCGATCTTCACCGTGAGGTCGTGAGGCGCTCCCGCGCCCACCAACTGGAAGGAGTAGGCCTGGTTGCGGATCCAGCCCCGGGGAGCGGCAAGTATGTCGGCGATCTCGTTCGCCGCTTGGGTCGGCGAGATCTCGAGCCCGGCCTCGACCTCCACCACGTAGCGGAGCAGGCGCGGCCCCTGACCGACCTTCGCGCCGCCGGCGTCCGCGGTGACGAACGAGCCGGTGCCCCTCGCAGGGACGTCGTTCTCGGCAGGGGGCTGAGTGGGCGTCGGGGCGGGCGCGGGGGTGATGCGCACCGTGCTCCGCGGGCGCGGCGCGCCGCTCGACGCGTCACTTCGTCCGCCGTCCAGGAGGTACGGCGCCGAGCCGAGCAGACCGACGGCCATCAGCGTGCCGATCAGATAGCTCCGCGACCGGCGGGTCGGAGCGCTCCGGCGATGGGAGGACCGGTGCTGACGGCCACCGCGATGGGAGGCCGGGGCTCTGCCGGTGGGTGGTGCGGATTCCCGCTCTCGTGCCGAATGCATGGCAGCTCAGACTGGTCGTTTCAGATGATCACGATGAGTTCGGATGATGACGAAATGGCAACGGTTGTTTGCCGGTGACTCTCGCAGCCCGGGACCGGACCGCCGGCGCCCCGGCCCGTTGTGATCATTCGGTAACAGCACTCGCGAGGGGCTCTTTCCGGGACGGTCGCCTCATCCGATCGGCCTACACTGGCGAAGTGCCACGAGTCCTGATTGTCGAAGATGACCCAGATGTCCGTAAGGCCGTCCAGTTGGCGCTACGACATCAGGGGCATGACGTATTCGCCGCCGGAACCGGTGAAGAGGGATTGGAACAGCTCCACCCCTTCCGGCCCGACGTCATCGTGCTCGACCTCATGCTGCCCGGCATGTCCGGCCTCGACGTGTGCCGGCGGATAAGGGTTCGCGACCAGGTGCCGATCATCATGGTGACGGCGAAGGGGGACGACATCGACGTGGTCGTGGGGCTGGAGGCCGGCGCGGACGACTACGTGGTCAAGCCCGTGCAGGCCCGGGTGCTCGACGCGCGCATACGGGCCGTGCTGCGCAGACAGGACGCGTCGGCCTCGGACGGCCTCCGGCCCCTGCCGGAGTCGCACGGTGAGCTGGTCATCGACCGGGCGGGGCTCGTGGTGACACACCGTGGCGAACCCGTCGTGCTCGCCCCCTCCGAGCTTCGGCTGCTGCTGACCCTGTCGGCCTCGCCCGGCCAGGTGTTCAGCCGCCAGCAACTGCTGGAAGCGGTCTGGGAGCACAGCTACCACGGCGACATACGGCTCGTGGACGCCTGTGTGAAGCGATTGCGCGGCAAGCTCGGTGAGGGCAGGGATCCCCGGTACGTGCAGACCGCACGCGGCTTCGGTTACCGCTTCGGTAGCTCGTGAACGACCGCAGAACCGTGCGGGCACGAAAGGTCGTACGCGGACGCGAGGCCGCCGCGGCCGGGCAGGACGCCGGGCCGGGGCGATTCCTCGGGGCGGTTCTGGCCCGAGTCCCGCTTCCGCTGCGAGGGCTGCGCCCCCGCCTGGTGGCGGCCTTCGTCCTGGTGACCATGGCCAGCGCCCTGGGCACCGGAACACTCGCTTTCCGGGAAGCGCGCACGGGGGTGCTGCAGCAGAGCCAGGACTCCGTCATCAGGCAGTTCCGGACGAGCGTCGACGCCGTGGCCGTCCACACCTCCGCCACGCCGGACCAGTCGGAGCTGCAGTCGGCGGTGAATCAGGTGCTCGGCGCCAACCAGTCACAAGGGTGGCGGGTCATGGCCACATACGGCGGCCTTCGCGCCTACGCGCCGAGCGCCGACTTCGACAGGCT
>NZ_JBIBYR010000054.1:0-16587 GCF_043083485.1 Streptomyces sp. NPDC014727
CACCGGCTCCACCAGCGCCCACTGCTCGTCACTCACGTCGGTCTTGTAGGGCTTGCGCTCGCTCACGGTGCCCAGCCCAACATGCCCATGGCCGCCGACCAGCCGGGGTGCCGCACCGCCACACGTTCAGGTGACGACAAAACTCCTATCCACTCTCATACCGCCCTCTCATAGGCGCGTCACCGACCGCCCCGCCGTTCCGGCCCGTCAGGGCTCCATCCCCTGAGATACGGCTTGAGTTCCTCCGGCGTGGGTTCGCGTGCGTCCGGCATCTTCGGAAGCTCGCTCAAGGGGTCGATCGACCTCACGTACGCCCTTGCCCACTCCAACCAACGCCGGGCCTGGCTCAGAGCCGGCTCGTCCACAACACCGTGAAGCTCGCCAATTCGACGTTCCAATGCCGTGCAGTACGCACTGAGGGCAGCAGACTCCTGCCAGCGCCCGGCCTCTTCGCGTAGTGCCTGGGCAAGTTGTTCGCGAGCAGCCTGTTCTTTCGCCACCTCCACGGCCGCTCGCCGGCGAACTTCGCGTTCCACAATGGCCTGCTGCTCGTCCTGCCTGCGCCGAGCGTCTTGTGCCGCTCGTACCTCGATCTCTCCAAGGACCTCGTCCAGAGCTTCTTCGAGCGTCCGGGTTTTCCGATCTCGCCAGCGGCCGGGCCGGTCGGTCAGGCCATGGGCGAGCTCCACGACGAGGCGAGAGGAGCGGTCGGGATCCGTGGACTGCGGGAACTCCTGCCTGACACTGACGGTGTAAGCGAGGCCGTCGACAGCAATGTCCACTCCACCCTCGCGTGGGTGGAAGAACGAGTGGGCCTCCCGCACCTCGTACCCTCGCCGGACCGCCTCAGCCGACAGTCCTTGCAGCAGCAGAAGCACCCTTCGGTGGAGCCCGGAAGGCATGACGAGTCGGCGCTCGTCGTCTTTGAGCGCGGTCACGATCGGATGGAGGTCCCCCAGCCGTGAGGGAACGGGAATCGTATCTCCGCTCTCCTTCGGCCGTTGACTCCGCGCATTGGGATGCGGGCCGTCCGCAAGGAACAGTTCCAGCCCCGGCCCACCGTACGGAACCTTCTCGATGCGCTTGCCCGCTGGTTCCAGGTCGTGCCGTTTCGCGTAGTTGACGACGCGCCGCCACTCCGCGACCTCGTCGTCATCAGGGTCGATGATCCGAACGCGGCCCTCGGCGACGAGCCGCTCGATCAGCTCATATGCCTTCGCCCGCCGGGCTCGCGCGACGGGCCTCTCGCTGTAGGGCGTCCGAGGGTTGGCGGGCACTGCCGGCTCACTGCCACCAGCGACCGCAGGGTCGTCGTCGATCATCAGGACCCCACCATCCCGCAAGGCATCGGCCGAGCGCCAATCACTCGACATCCAGGCTCCACCGCCCTCGCTGGAAACGAGGCCGTTCGACGAGCCCGTGCTGCCGTATAGAGCCCAAAGGCACCCGTCAGCAGTGGGAGTCCCTGGGACTTTTCTGGGACTTCCGGCCTCATCAAGCGGCACGAGCATGAAACAGTCGAAAGGCCATTCGCGCAGGTCAGCGACCAACAGCAGCTCATCACGGCAGGTCACCGCGCTCCCTGGTCTCTTCCGGGACATCTGAACAGCAGGACTCAGTAGGTCTGCGCTCAGCGTCCCCTACCCCTGGTCGCCGCCTACTACCAACAAAACGCTACGGGTGCGGCGCGCTCACACAAGACGCGACCTCGCTGCGTAAGCGACCGAGTGAGCCGCACCTGGCGGTTGGAATTGTCCCGGAAGGCGGCCGGTGCCGCCGGGTCAGCCCGACTTCGGCGGCTTCTGCGTGTCGAAGGCGAAGAGAGTGTTCTTGGCCGCCGCCACGATCACTGCACGCCCCGCGACGGTCACGCGCGGGCTTGCGCCCTGCTCGCCCGTCAAACCATCGGCCTGCGGATCTGTTGCCCACAGGGGTTTGCCATCGTACGGCGACAGCGCGACCACCCGGCCGGTGGCCGAGCTGAAATACAGCGCGCCGGCTCCCGCCACCGGACCCGACGCGCCCTCCACGCCCGTCTGCCGGAACCACTTCTTCCGGCCGGTCGCGGGGTCGAGCGCCGTGACGAGACCGGTCTGGCTGCTCACGTAGAGGGTGCCGTCCGTCATTCCGGGCGTCCCCGAGTATGTCTTGGCCAGCCGGGAGTACGTGACCTTCCGCGAGGCCGGGTGAACCCGCGCCACCCCGTCGTAGCCGGCCAGCGCCGTTCCCTCCATGTGCACCTGAAGGAGTACGAGCCTGCCGTTGGCGACGCCCATCGGGACGGCGGGGCCGTTGACCGCGATCGGCCTGCCCAGTGTCCCCGAGGCGCGGTCGACCGGGTACAGGGTGGGGTGGCGCACCTCTGAGGCATCCACCTCCGCGTCCGTCGCGCACATCGCGAAGAGCTGCGAGCCCACCGGGACGGGTGCGCACTGTGTGCCCACGGGGAACGGCGTCTTCCAGGTAACCGTACCGCTGTGCGCGTCCCGGGCCTCGAAGCGGGAGTTGGTAGCGTCGACCGTCACAACGGCGGAGCCGACCACAAGGGCGTCCTGAGTCCGACCCGTCACGGCCTTCGACTGGGCGCCGGATGGCACGGACCACAGCTCCCGGCCATTGTTCGCGTCGATGGCCACCACCTCACTGGGAGGGTCCTGCGGGGCGTCCTGGGCGGCGAAGCGGTAACCGAGCACCGTGTCGTCGGTGGCGCCCACCAGGTGCATGCCCTGGACAGGCACGCCCGGACTCTTCGCCGTCCATACCCGCGAGCCGTCCGAAGCCCTGATACGGGTCGCGACGACACCGCCGCCCCCGCAGAACAGCGCGTCGCCGCGCGCGACGCAACGCAGTTCGTCGGGGATGTCCTCGCGACCGCCCAGCACAGTCTTGCGCCACGGCTCGAAGCCGTCCGGAAGTGCGGCACCCGGCGCCGCGACGCTCTTGCCCTTGTGGCCGCCGCTGTTCCCCCCGAAGCCGCCCGCCTTCAGCGCGGTGACTCCCCCACCGATCGCTGCCACCGCGACCGCGGCCGCGAGCACGGGACGCCATCGGCGACGCAGACTGCGGCCGATGGGGGTGCCAGTGCTCCCTGTGTCGGGACCGGCCGGGGCAGTCGGCGCCGGGGTGGCCCGCATCGCCAAGTGATGCTGGGTGATCATGTCGCGGGTGCGGCCCGCGCCAACCCCGTTCGCGTCGGTCCCGCCGAGGTCGGCCGGCAGGTCCCGCAGCAGCACGAGGAGTTCGTCCGCCGAGGGGCGCCCCTCGGGCTCCTTGGCCAGGCACGACTCGACGACCGCGCGCAAGGCCACCGGTACGGCATCCAGCGACGGCTCCTCATGCACCACCTGATACGCGGTCATGTATGGGCTGTCCGCGTCGAAGGGCCCGTGGCCCGTCGCTGCGTACACCAGCAGCGTCCCCAGCGAGAAGACATCGGACCGCGGCCCCACACCACGCGGCGCCTGCAACTGCTCCGGCGACATGAAGGGCGGCGTACCGATGACCCGCCCTGTCATCGTCAGCGTCTGCTGGTCCACGGCTCGCGAAATACCGAAGTCGATGACGCGCGGGCCCTCGGGCGAGAGCACGACGTTCGAGGGCTTCAGGTCACGGTGGACGACCCCCACCCGGTGGATGTCGCGCAGCGCCTCCGCCAGCCCGATGGCGAGCCTCCTCAGCTCCGCTCCGTTCAGCGGGCCTTTCGTCGCGATGCGCTGGGCGAGCGTGTGCCCCTCGATATAGGTCGTCGCCATCCACGGCTGCTCGGCCTCAGGGGCAGCGTCGACCACGGCGGCGGTGAACGCGCCGCTCACCCGCCTCGCCGCCGCCACCTCCTGCCGGAAACGGATGCGGAACTCATCGTCCCCCGCGAACTGTTGGTGGATCAGTTTGATCGCGACAGGTCGCCCCGAGCTCGTACGGGCCAGAAAGACCGTGCCCATGCCCCCCGAGCCGAGCCGCGCCTCAAGCGGATAACCGCCGATCTCGGCTGGATCACCTCCGCGCAGCGACACTCTTCCCGACCTCCCGTCCCCCGTGCACCTCTGCCGCCACGGGCCTGCGTACCTGTCCTGCACACAAACTAGCCGTAGGGCAGTACGGCAGAGCAAAGCGGGTGACGAACAGGCAGCCGCACCTGACGTTCTGTATTGCTGATGTTCGTATCCACCAACCTCCGTCAGGACAACCCCGACCCTGCCGATAGGCCAGCCGCAGCCCCAATGGTGATCCATGGCGACGATCGGAGGCTGCGGTCCCGGGGCCGGAGACCGCTGGGTGTTCAGGTGGTCGCCGGGACGGATGGAGCGCTGGGCTGCTCAGCGCCCTGCTGTCCCGGCCCGCGGCCTGGCGGTGCTGGGCGGCCTGGTCACCGCCACCATGCTCACGATCGGCCGGCTGCTGCCGCCCGGCGCCCGGCCGCCCCGCGTTCCGCACCGCTTTGCGCTCGTCGAGCTCCATCGCCCCCCAGGGCGCGCATCATCAAAGGAGGGGAGACCACCGACGAGGAGTGGCGATGAGGTTGTCGTTTCTTGAACCCCTCTACGCGGAGCCGGGCCCGTTCGCCTCCGTATACCTGGATACCTCCCGAGACGTCGAACATCCCGAGCAGGCGATCGCGCTGCGCTGGCGGCGGCTGCGCGAGAGTCTGTCCCGTCAGGGCTCGGACCGGGCGCTGCTGAACGTACTGGAGGAGGCGGTCGGTGCCGACACAGAGGTGCCGGGGGTGCACGGTCAGGCCATCTTCGCCGCCCACGGTACACTCGTCCTGGACGGGGAGCTGCCCAGGCCGCCCGAACGCGACTCCGCGCGCTACAGCACCCTGCCGGACGCGATGCCCCTGGTCACCCAGCACGTTCCACAGATCCCCTACATGGCCGTGGTCGTCCACTACGGCGGCCTTCCGACCGCCGAGACCCACGGCTGGGTAACTCTGGAGGCGGAGACCGGCACCTGGCCCGCGTCCACCGTCACCCCGGGTGAGCGGCTGCACCGCAGGGTCGCGGTGGCGACCTGGCACCGTACCTCCCTCCGGCTCGGCCACCGGCTGGACGAACGGGCGCGGCGCGCCCATGCCGACGCCGTCGTCGTGGGCGGGGACGAGTGGGCGTGCAACGTACTGATCCGCCGCCTGCCGCACACCCTGCGGGACAAGGTCGTACGCGTGGGCGGCCGGACCCCCACCGACACCGGACGCGCCCTGTTGGAGTCGCAGCTCGACGGCGTCTTCCGCGGCCGCATGGCCGCCCACGACCGGGAACTCGTGGACATCTTCATCGGCCGGCGTGCCCTGGACGGACCCATGACGGAGGGGCTGGCCGCGACCGTCGCCGCCCTCCAGCGCGGCCAGGTCGCGGCACTGCTGCTGAACCGGCCGCCAGGGTCTTCGCTGCGGCTCTGGACGGGCTCCCAGCCCACTCAGCTCGCCCTGACCGAGGCGGAGCTGATGTCCTTCGGCGTTCGGGCCCCGCGCGAGGAACGCGCCGACGAGGCCCTCGTCCGGGCCCTCGTCGGCACCGGGGCCGAGCTGGTCGTCGTACCGGAGAACGAGCTGAGGCTGCACGAGGGCGTGGGCGCCCTGCTGCGGTACACCGACCCGGGGACCCCGTCCTGACGTCGGCGCGCTGCGCCTCCCGGTTCACGGGCCGCCCCTTGCGCCCGACCGCCCCGGATCGCGCCGCGCGCGGAACGTGCCGACACTGGGCTGGAGCGGCAGCGCGGCAGATGGGCGGCGGATGGGGGCGCATGGACAGGAGCAGGAGCGGCGCGGAGGAGACCGACGTCTTGATCCCCCCTCCCAAGACCTGGGCGGTGGCGTTGCCGGCGTTGGCCGACGCGCCGGGGTACTCCACTCCCTGGAACAGACGCCCATTCCGATGACCCATAAAGGGACCCCCGAGGACCTGGTCCGCGCGGCCCACGCCGTGGGCGTGACCGACCACCGTCTCCTGGAGGCCGTACGGAGCATCCCCCGGGCGGAATTCGTCCCTGCGGACGAGGTGGCATCCGCGTACCGGGACACGCCTGTGCCGCTCCCCCACGGGCAGGTGACCACCCAGCCCTCGCTGATCGCCATGATGGTTTCCGCTCTCGCCCTCACCGGAGACGAACAGGTCCTGGAGGTCGGGACCGGATACGGCTGGCAGACCGCGCTGCTGGCCCGCTTGGCCGCGTACGTTGTCAGCGTCGAGCGCTGTCCCGACCTGGTCGACGAGGCCCGCTTGCGGCTGGCCGGGCAGGGCGTCGGCAATGCCGAAGTCGTACTCGGCGACGGGACCCTCGGCATGCCGGCCCGTGCCCCGTACGACGCCGTCATCGTCTGTGCGGCCTTCCCGCGGGTGCCTGGGCCGCTGGTGGATCAGCTCCGCTCCGGTGGCCGGCTCGTCCAGCCGATCGGGCATGGTGGGCGGGAGCACGTCCAGCTGTACGAGCGGCGGGCCCGCGGCCTGGTGCACCGCAGGATGGTCACCGCGGCCCGCTTCGTCCGGCTGTACGGCGCCCATGGCTACGACCAGCACTGACGCGTCAGCGCTGATAGGTCCCGACCAGGGTGCCGGAGGCCAGCTCCCTGCCCTTCAGGGCACGGTGCACGTCCTCGGCGCCCGGGTGGTCGTGCAGCGGCAGCGGCTCGGACAGGGCGTACAGGCGGAAGAAGTAGCGGTGCGGCCCGTGCCCCGGTGGAGGCATCGGCCCTCCCCAGCCCACGCGGCCGAAGCCATTGGGCCACGGAATGCCGCCCTGGGGCTTCTGGCCCTCCGCCGCCCCGGTGGTCCTCGGACCGATGCCGGTCACCAGCCAGTGCAGGAAGGTCGTCCCCGGCGCGTCCGGGTCCTCGCACAGGAGCACCAGCTCCGTGGCCTCGTGGGGCACCCCCGACCAGGTCAGAGGCGGTGAGATGTTCTCACCCTCCCCGCTGTATCGACGGGGGATCACCGTTTTGTCGTCGAACGCGGTGCTGCTGAGTTCAATTCCGCTCATGCGCGCGGCCATACCCGCAACGGCGGCACCGGCACCGGTCCGCACCCCAAATCCCCCGTTCGGCCGAGCCGACCCGGACCACTTCCGGAAGAGCGAGTGAAGATGGCAGTGTGCCGACAAGGATCCTGCTCGAGGGCCGCCCTGGCGTGGGCAAGACGACCGCCCTGCGCCGACTGGCCGCGCTGCTGCCCACTCACGCGGCCACCGGCTTCACCACGGAAGAGATCCGGCAATCCGGCGCCCGCGTCGGTTTCGCCCTGGAGACCCTGGCAGGCCGGCGGGAGGTGCTCGCCCATGTCGACCTGCCCGGTCCACCACTGGTAGGGAAATACGGCGTCGACCTGGGCGTCATGGAAGGACTGGCGCTGCCGTCGCTTCGGCCGGCAGCGACCGAGGAGGCAACAGGGCGGCTGGTGCTCATCGACGAGCTGGGGCGGATGGAACTGGCGTGCACGGCGTTCCGGCACGCGGTCGGCGCGCTGTTCGTCGCAGAGGTCGACGTCGTCGCCACGGTCCACACGCACCGCGATCCGTTCACCGACGCCCTCAAGCAGCGCGCCGATATCGAGGTCGTCGAGCTCACTCCGGCAAACCGGGACGTCCTGCCGGGGGAGTTCGCGGCCCGGCTGCAGCGGCGCCGGACGCACGGGCGGCCTCCCTCTCAGGGATGAGAGACCGGCCTGCGACCCCCTCCTCGGTCGTGCGGATCACGGCGGCCTGGTACTCGGCGACGCGCTCGATGAAGAGGGCTGCGGGATCGTTTCCGGCGTGACTGCTCCGGCAGTCGCGGGGGACGGGGACGCTGTCGGGAATCTCGGTCCCGGGTACGTCGGCCAGTGCGACTGTGTGATCCGTGCGAGGAAGGTCTCCCGGGTGCTCGTTTCACCGCTCCCTTCTCGGGTGCGTCGCCACCGGGCCCGGAAGGAGTCGCGGGGCGGTACGGGTGTGTCACGGGTATCCGACCAACGACTCAGCGGGCCCGGCAGCCGGCCGCTGGTGCCGCCCGCGCCGGAACCGCAGACGGGCGGCGAGCGCGCCGGCCCGCTGCACGAGGGCGAGGCGTCCAGGCAGGACGGACCTCCTCGTCCCAGCGGCAGCCCGCGCCGGCGAACAGCACCGCGGCGGCGATAGCCCGCGCCACCACCCCTGACGAGAGCCTGCACTTCCTGCTGCGCTCGTACATCGAATTCGCCTTCCAGCACAGCCACTTGATCGATCTGCGCATCAGCGAGCCCGACCAGCTGCCGGAGAGGGAAGGCAAGGCCTCGAAGCAGGCACAGCGCGACTGCCTCGCCCTCTGGCTCCGCGTCCTCGACGAGGTCGAGCCGGGCCTCGACACGGCCGAGGCCGAGATCACCCTGTGCGCGGTCCTCACCGTGGTCGACCACGCGGTCCGCACCGGCCGCCTGGGCCGGCGTCCGGACCTCGCGGACCGGCTGGCGGAGATCGGCTCGGCACAGCTCCTGTCACGCTGACTGGCACTTGGTACGGCCGGATATCGCGCCTGCAATGCCGCTACCCGAGGAACGACAGCCGGACCTGACGCTCCGGATTGTCCCTGTTCGTATCCACCAGGCACACCGACTGCCACGTCCCCAGTTCCAGCCTGCCCCCGATCACCGGCAGTGTCGCGTGCGGTGGGACGAGGGCGGGAAGTACGTGGTCGCGGCCGTGACCGGGGGTGCCGTGACGGTGCTGCCAGCGCTCGTCGGCGGGGAGCAGGGTGTGGAGGGTGGCCAGCAGGTCTTCGTCGCTGCCTGATCCGATTTCGAGGAGGGCGATGCCGGCGGTTGCGTGCGGTACGAAGATATTGAGCAGACCGTCCCTGGCGGCGGCGGTCCGGGCGAGGAACTGCTCGCAGTCGTGCGTGAGGTCGGTGACGGCCTCCGTCGCTCCGGTGGTGATGTGCAGGACGCTCGTCGTGAAGGCGTGGGGCATGGATCCATCCTCTCGCCCTTGCGACGAGACCGCGCGCCCACGTGCCGAGACACCATTGACCGTTTCAGTCATGGATCGCTACGTTCGGCGCCATGTTCCGTTCGGCCCGGGGCTCCGCTGCCAGGCCGTCGAGGGGCCGGTGAGCTGGAATCGTGGCCGCTCCCGGGAAGATCCGCACCCCCGGACAAGTTGGTAGAAGCGTGAACAACTTCGGGGTGGCCTCAGCACGGGCGGTCGATGTCGTCGTGGTGGGCGCCGGACAGGCAGGACTGTCCGGCGCCTTCCACCTGCGACGTGTCGGCCTGGAACCCGACCGTGACTTCGTCGTGCTCGATCACGCTCCGCGCCCCGGCGGGGCCTGGCAGTTCCGCTGGCCCTCACTGACATACGGCAAGGTCCATGGCATGCACGCCCTGCCCGGCATGGAGCTCACCGGAGCCGATGACGGCCGGCCCTCGTCCGAGGTGATCGGCGAGTACTTCGACACCTATGAGCACACCTTCGATCTGCGGGTTCACCGACCGGTCGAGGTGAGCGCGGTGCGTGAGGGCGACGACGGGCGGCTGCTCGTCGAGACGTCCGAGGGTACGTATGCCACCCGCGCCCTCATCAACGCCACTGGCACCTGGGACCGGCCGTTCTGGCCGCGCTACCCGGGCCAGGAGACCTTCCGGGGGCGGCAGCTGCACACCGCGAACTACCCGGGGCCCGACGAGTTCGCGGGGCAGCGCGTGGTGGTGGTCGGTGGCGGAGCCTCCGGTACGCAGCATCTGATGGAGATCGCCGAGGTGGCGGCGGAGACGTACTGGGTGACCCGTCGGCCGCCGGTCTTCCGGGACGGGCCGTTCGACGCGGACCAGGGGCGGGCCGCCGTGGCAATGGTGGAGGAGCGAGTACGGCGCGGGCTGCCGCCGCAGAGTGTGGTGAGCGTGACCGGGCTGCCGCTCACCGACGCAATCCGACGCGCCCGCGAGAAGGGCGTCCTCGACCGGTTGCCGATGTTCGACCGGATCACGCCGACCGGGGTCGCCTGGGACGACGGCCGCACGGTCGAGGCCGATGTCATCCTCTGGGCGACCGGATTCCGGGCGGCCATCGATCATCTCGCGCCGTTGAAGCTGCGCGAGCCGGGCGGCGGCATCCGGGTCGAGGGCACGCGGGCCGTGCGGGACGGACGGATCCACCTCGTCGGGTACGGGCCGTCCGCCAGCACGATCGGCGCCAACCGGGCCGGGCGGGCAGCGGTGCGGGCGATCACACGGCTGCTGGACGAGCCGGAGGCGGAGAGAGGAACGGAGGGAGGGGCGGACGAAAAGTTCGCCCCTGCCGTGGTGTGACGGCACGGGTGCCGACCGCGCCGACGTGACAGCGCGGATGCCGACCGGACGTGGGCGACAGCGGCCGGTATCGACGGCCCGGGTGCTCAGGTACTGAGTTGCTCGGCGCTCAGGTGCTCCGGAGCTCAGCCGCTGGACGCGCTGCGGCGGTTGCGGTTGAACTCCTCCACGTTCTTCTGCTGTTCCGACGGAGACCCCATTGCGTCGCGCACCCGTGGTGATGTGGTCCGCGCCGAATCGCTCGACCGCCGTGTCGACCATGCACCTGAGCAGGCCCTGCGGGGTGGTGCGGGAGGCGGCGGGCCGTCCGGGGACTCGTTCACCATGCGGGCACGCCATCCCGCCGCCCGGAATCCAGAACCGGTCGACACAGGCCCTGCCACCCGCGACAGAACACACGAACAGGGGATCGGATGTTCGCTGGAACGCGTGATCGTTTCGCTGTTCATTGCTCAACTCCCCCGCGAAGGATGATGATTACGGGGCGCAAGCAACGGGCTGCAGACCGCGACTGCGCTGTCCCACAGATGCACCACGTACAAGGAGAAACACCGGATGAACCTCATCACCAACCTGCTCGCCGGCATCGTCCACTTCGTGGGTTGGCTCGTCTGACCATTGCCCCGCACGACGCCGTCGCTCCCTGTCCCACGGGAGTGGCGGCGTCGCCGCGTGTTCTCAGGCCTCGGCCGGGGCGCGTCCGAGCCCGCCGATCAGCTTGCCGCGGGAGCCAGTTGGGTGTCCCGCCGCACCAGGGCGGCGTAGCGGCCGTCCTGTTGAAGGAGTTCGTCGTGGCTGCCCCGCTCCGCCGCACGGCCGCCGTCCAGCACGATGATCTGTTCGGCGTCGCGGACGGTGGAGAGCCTGTGCGCGATGGTGATGGTGGTGCGCCCCGCGGAGAGTGCGTCGATCGCCTCCTGCACGGCGAACTCCGTGCGGGTGTCGAGGGCGCTCGTCGCCTCGTCGAGCACCAGGACGGGCGGGTCGCGCAGAATCGTACGGGCGATGGCGAGACGCTGCTTCTCACCGCCGGAGAAGCGGTAGCCGCGTTCACCGACCAGGGTGTCGTAGCCGTCGGGCAGTGAGGCGATGTGGTCGTGGATCTGCGCCGCACGGGCGGCGTCCTCGATCTCGGCGTCGGTCGCATCGGGTTTGGCGAAGCGCAGATTGTCGGCGACCGAGGCGTGGAAGAGGTAGGTCTCCTGGGAGACCACGCCCACGGCTCGTGCCAAGGTGTCGAAGTCGAGGTCGCGCACGTCGACCCCGTCGAGCGTGACCCGGCCGCCGGTCACGTCGTAGAGCCTGGGAACCAGGTAGCTGAGCGTGGACTTTCCGGATCCGGTGGGCCCGACGACCGCCAGGCTGCCGCCGGCCGGCACGGTCACATCGATGCCGCTGAGCGTCGGGCCGCTCTTCTCGTCGTAGCTGAAGTCGACGTCCTCGAAGCGGATCTCACCCCGGATCTCTTCCAGCCGCACTGGGTTCTCCGGCTCGGTGATGTCCACATCGAGGTCGAGGTACTCGAAGATCCGCTGGAAGAGCGCAAGGGACGTCTGCATCTCCACTCCGGTGGAGAGCAGGCTCACGGCAGGGCGGAAGAGACTCTGCTGGAGCGAGACGAAGGCGACGAGCGTGCCGATGGAGACGGCGGGACCACCGGACTGCAGGGCGAGCCCCGCCGCCCAGTAGATGATGGCGGGCATGGCGGCCATGACGATGCCGATCGTCGACATCCGCCACCGCCCGGCCATGCTGGAGCGCACTTCGAGGTCGACCAGCTTCTCGGACTCCTCGGCGAAGCCCTTGGTGAGGGAATCCGCCCGGCCCATCGTCCGGCCGAGCAGGATGCCGCTGACGGAGAGCGACTCGGTGACCGTGGCCGCCATGGCGGCCATCTGCTTCTGACGGCGGGTGGTGATCTTCTTGCGTTCACGGCCGACCCGGCGGCTGATCCAGACGAAGACCGGCAGCAGGAGCAACGAGACAAGGGTGAGCCGCCAGTCGAGCGCCAGCATGGCGACGACCGTGGCGACGACCGCGGTGAGATTGGAGACCAGCGACGTCGCCGTCGACGTGACGGTCGCCTGCATGCCGCCGATGTCATTGGCGATGCGGGACTGCACCTCGCCGGTGCGGGTCCTGGTGAAGAAGGCCAGCGGCATCCGCTGCAATTGGGCGTAGACCGCGGTGCGCAGGTCGTGCATGACGCGCTGGCCGACCGTGGTGGAGATCAGGGTCTGCAGGACGCCGAAGACGCTGTTGGTCACGGCGGTGAGGATCATGCCGAGGGCGAGCAGCGACAGCAGTCCCGTGCGCCCCTGCGGGATGGCCGTGTCCAGGATCTCGCGCAGCAGGAACGGCGAGGCGACCGACACCAGTGACGAGGCGCCGACGAGCAGCCCGACCAGGGCGAGCCGGCCTCGGTAGGGACGGAAGAGAAGCAGGATGCGGCGCAGCTCGGCGGGCGGGCGGCGCTCGTCCCGGGGCGGTGGTGTCCAGGTGATTTCGTCGGGTTTCATGGGCTCCTTCGTCGGGCTCGGCAATCGGCCTCAAAGCCGGGTGATCGGATCCCGCGACGCGGATCCGGCGACGCGGATCCGGCGACGCGGATTTTGAGAGCATAGCTCATTGTTACCTATGCTCACAATGCACAAGATCCTGATATTGTTCCTCCATGGACTCCTCCGACGCCGAGGGCGTGCTCGCCGAGCAGCTGCTGCGGGTGACCCGCAGGCTCCAGCGGATTCAGAGCCGCCAGCTGGAGCCGATCGGTATCACTCCCGCGCAGTTCCGGCTGCTGCGCACCGTCGCCCACTACGACGGTCCGCCCCGGATGGCGGATCTCGCGCAGCGCCTGGATGTCGTCCCGCGCGCCGTGACCAGCCTGGTCGACGGCCTGGAGGCGAGCGGACGAGTCCGCCGTGCCCCCGATCCGGACAGCCGCCGGGTGGTCCGGATCGAGATCACCCAGGAGGGCCTCGCCACGCTCCGGTCACTGCGCGACGCGCGCCGGGCCGCCGCAGAGGAGATCCTGGCTCCGTTGACCGCCGATCAGCGCGAGGTGCTCGGCGGGCTGTTGTCCGCCCTGGTCGACGGGATGCCGCAGCGCCGCTGCTGAACTGCGCGCCCGCGCGCCCGAGGGGTGTCGCGCGTGCCGCCGCTGTACCGAACCGAACAGAACAGCCGAGGAGAGCCCGACATGCCACTGCTGGAGCCGAAGCCGGAAGCACTCCGCCCCGGTGCGGTGCGTACTCCGTCCCCGGACCGGGTCCCCGACCGACAGGCTCCGGGTACGCCGGAACCGCTGCGCGGCGAGCTGATCGACCTGCTGGGGCCGGAGAAGGTGCTGTGGAAGATCTCCGACCTGGTGAAGTACGCCTCCGACGCCAGCCCCTACCGCTTCGTCCCCCAGGTCGTCGTGGTCCCGGAGGACATCGACGACATCTCGGCGATCCTGTCGTACGCGCACGGCAAGGGACGCGAGGTCGTCTTCCGGGCGGCCGGCACCAGTCTGAACGGCCAGGCCCAGGGTGAGGACATCCTCGTCGACGTGCGCCACCACTGGGCGGGCATCGAGGTGCTGGACGACGGCGCGCAGGCCCGCATCCGGCCGGGGACGACGGTCCTGCGGGCCAACGCCGCCCTCGCCCGGCACGGACGGCTGCTGGGGCCCGACCCGGCCAGTGCGATCGCCTGCACGATCGGCGGAGTCGTCGCCAACAACGCCTCCGGAATGACCGCGGGAACGACCCGCAATTCATACCGAACCGTCTCCTCCCTCACCTTCGTGCTGCCGAGCGGCACGGTCGTCGACACGGGTGACCCCGCGGCGGACGAGGACCTGGCCCGTGCCGAACCGCGGCTGTGCGA
Source organism: Streptomyces sp. NPDC014727 (assembly GCF_043083485.1). Lineage (NCBI taxonomy): Bacteria > Bacillati > Actinomycetota > Actinomycetes > Kitasatosporales > Streptomycetaceae > Streptomyces > Streptomyces sp. NPDC014727. The sequence continues at coordinate 14,121 of NZ_JBIBYR010000054.1, forward strand.
AGAACTGCTGGCGCTGAAGGCGGAGATCGAGGCCGACGCCGGGCTCACCGCCCGGATCCGCGCCAAGTACGAGATCAAGAACACCAACGGCTACCGGCTCGATGCCTTCCTGGACGGCTCGACGCCCGTGCAGATCCTGCGCGGTCTGATGGTCGGCTCCGAGGGCACCTTCGGCTTCATCTCGGAGGTCGTGTTCGACACCCTGCCCCTGGATCGCCGTGTCTCCACCGCCCTGCTCTTCTTCCCCTCCCTCCCCGCGGCGGCGTCCGCTGTGCCCCGGTTCAACGAGGCGGGGGCGATCGCCGTCGAGCTGATGGACGGCAACACGCTCCGCGCGTCGGTGAGCGTCCAGGGTGTGCCTGCGGACTGGGCCGAGCTGCCCAAGGAGACCGCGGCGCTGCTGGTGGAGTTCCGTGCTCCCGACGAGGCGGGGCAGGAGGCGTACGAGCGGGCGGCGGCAGCCGTGGTCGAGGGGCTCGACCTCGTCGCCCCCGTGGCCTCGGTGACCAATGGGTTCACCCGCGACGCCAAGGTCATCTCGGGCTACTGGAAGGCCCGCAAGGCGTTCGTCACCGCGGTGGGCGGCTCCCGTCCCTCGGGCACGACGCTGATCACGGAGGACTTCGCGGTGCCGCCCTCCCGGCTGGCCGACGCCTGCGAGGCCCTGCTCGCGCTCCAGGCGGAGCACGGCTTCGACGCCGCCGTGGCCGGTCACGCGGCGCACGGCAATCTCCACTTCCTGCTCGCCTTCGACGCGGCGAAGCCGTCCGACGTCGATCGGTACGCCGCGTTCATGGACGACTTCTGCCGGCTGACGGTGGAACGCTTCGACGGCTCGTTGAAGGCGGAGCACGCCACCGGCCGTAATATCGCCCCCTTCCTGGAGCTGGAGTGGGGTCCGAAGGCGACCGAGCTGATGTGGCGCACCAAGCAGATCATCGACCCCGACGGGGTTCTGGCACCCCGGATCGTCCTGGACCGCGACCCGAAGGCCCATCTGCGGGGGCTGAAGACCATCCCCGAGGTCGAGCTGATCGCCGACCCCTGCATCGAGTGCGGCTTCTGCGAACCCACCTGCCCCAGTCATGACCTGACCACCTCACCGCGGCAGCGGATCGTGCTGCGCCGGGAGATGATGCGACAGCCCGGCGGTTCACCGGTGGAGGAGCAGCTGCTGGACGCCTACGGCTACGACGCCGTCGACACCTGTGCGGGCGACTCGACGTGCAAGCTCGCCTGTCCGGTCGGCATCGACACCGGCGCCATGATGAAGGACTTCCGTCACCAGCGGCACTCCCCGCGCGAGGAGCGGATCGCGGCACTCACCGCGAAGAACTTCAAGGCGGTCGAGGCGGCGGCACGGCTCGCCGTAGCCGCAGCCGACCGGATCGGCGAACGGATCGGCGACGGACCGCTGGAGACCATCACCGCACTGGCCCGTAAGGCCGTACGCCCGGACCTCGTCCCCGAGTGGCTGCCCGAGATCCCCGGCGCCGCCGCGCGGAAGCTGCCCCGCACCTCCCGCGTCGGGGCGAGCGCCGTCTACTACCCGGCGTGTGTCAACCGCATCTTCGGCGGCCCCGAGGGCCATCGTGGCCCGTCGCTGCCGCAGGCCGTCGTCGCCGTCTCCGCTCGTGCCGGAAAGCCGGTATGGATCCCGGACGACGTCGCGGGGACCTGTTGCGCAACGATCTGGCACTCCAAGGGCTACGACGAGGGCAACACCGTGATGGCCAACCGCATCGTGGAGGCGGCCTGGGGCTGGACTGCGGGTGGAAAGCTGCCGCTGGTCGTCGACGCCTCGTCGTGCACACTGGGCATCTCGCATGAGGTGGTGCCCTATCTCACCGACGACAATCGCGAGTTGCACCGGGAGCTGACCATCGTCGACTCCCTCGTCTGGGCGGCCGACGAGCTGCTTCCGAAGCTGACAGTTCTCCGCAAAATCGATTCGGCAGTCCTGCACCCGACGTGTTCCATGCAGCATCTGAACGACGTGGAGCAGCTGCGCACGGTCGCGGAGGCCTGCGCCGAGGAGGTCGTGATCCCCGACGACGCCGGGTGCTGCGCCTTCGCGGGTGACCGGGGCATGCTGCACAAGGAACTGACGGCCTCCGCGACGGCGAAGGAGGCGGCCGAGGTCAACACGCGGGAGTACGACGCGTATCTCTCGGCCAACCGCATGTGCGAGATCGGTATGGACCGGGCCACCGGGCACTCGTACTACTCGGTGCTGATGGAGTTGGAGCGGGCCACGCGGCCGGGGGCCGTCGTTCGGTGATCACCGGGGTCGACCGGTCGACCGGTCGACCGGCTCGTCCGCGGTCGGCCGCCGGCCCTGACGAAGTCCGCAAGCGCCGGGGGGGGGGGGGTTACGCGCCCCCCCCGCGCCGGGGGGTGGGCCGAAAGACAAGGGTTTGGGGGCAGGGGGCAAACAACCCCCCATGGCCAGACCATCCCAGCACAA
>NZ_JBIBYR010000055.1:0-16549 GCF_043083485.1 Streptomyces sp. NPDC014727
TTCCTCACCACCCAGTACCTGGACGAGGCCGACGAACTCGCCGACCGCATCGCCGTGCTCAACAACGGCAAGATCGCCGCCGAGGGCACCGCCGAGGAACTCAAACGGATCGTCCCCGGCGGGCACGTCCGGCTCCGCTTCACCGACCCGGCCGCCTACCGAAACGCCGCCTCCGCACTGCGCGACGTCACCCGGGACGACGAATCCCTCACCCTGCAGATCCCCAGCGACGGCAGCCAGCGCGAGCTGCGCTCCATCCTCGACCGGCTCGACTCGGGCGGCATCGAGGCCGACGAGCTGACCGTCCACACCCCCGACCTCGACGACGTCTTCTTCGCCCTCACCGGCGCGGCCAACGTCCCCAACCAGCCCAAGGAGACTGTCCGATGAACTCCCTCTCCCTCGCCGTCCGCGACTCGAACACAATGCTGCGCCGCAACCTCCTGCACGCCCGGCGCTACCCGTCCCTGACGCTGAACCTGCTGCTCACGCCGGTCATGCTGCTGCTGCTCTTCGTCTACATCTTCGGCGATGTGATGAGCGCGGGCATCGGGGACGGCGGCGCGGACCGGGCCGAGTACATCGCCTACATCGTCCCGGGCATCGTGATGCTGACCATCGGCGGCACCACGATCGGCAGCGCGGTGTCCGTCACCACGGATATGACCGAGGGCATCATCGCACGCTTCCGCACGATGGCGATCCATCGCGGGTCGGTGCTCATCGGGCACGTCGTCGGCAGCGTGCTGCAGTGTGTGATGAGTGTGGTGCTCGTCGGGGCCGTCGCCGCGGCCATCGGGTTCCGGGCCACGGATGCCACGGTCCTGGAGTGGGTCCTGGCGGTCGGGCTGCTGGCGCTCGTCTCCCTGGCGCTCACCTGGATCGCGGTCGGGATGGGCCTGTCCAGCCCGAACCCCGAGGCGGCCAGCAACGCGGCCATGCCGCTGATGGTCCTGCCGCTCATCTCCAGCGCCTTCGTGCCGGTCGACGCGATGCCGGGCTGGTTCCAGCCGATCGCCGAGTACCAGCCCTTCACCCCGGCCATCGAGACCCTGCGCGGCCTGCTGCTCGGCACCGAGATCGGCAACAACGGGTGGCTGGCCGTGGTTTGGTGCGTGGGGCTGGCCGTGCTCGGCTACTTCTGGTCCAAGTCGCTGTTCAACCGTGATCCGAAGTAGGGGCCGACAGCCCGTCCCACTCCGGGGCGGCGTACTCCGACACCGCGTCGGCGTATGCCGCCCCGTCGGCGTTCTCCGACGCCTGCCGGGGCCGCGCCGCCGACATCATCGGCTGGAACTCGCGCTGCTTTTGCAGTCGTTCGCCCTGCGCTTCGAGCACCATGTCGGCTCGCCCTCCTGGGGCTCGGCCGCCAGGTCTTCCTGTCCGTCGCAGTGCGCCTGCCGGATCCGACCTCGGCCGCCGTAGTTGGGCCATGGTGCGTTCGGTGGTCCGTCGGCGGCGGCCGAGCCGTTGCGCGTTCGCGCCCTTTGCGGTCGATCCGGTGCTGGATGCCGCGTGTCGACGACCATCGGCGCAGGCGGTCGTAGTCGTAGCCCTTCGCTCAACGGCCCCCACCGCGAACGGCGGTTCCATCAGTCCGCCGCCCACACGGCCGAAGTCATTCGTCGGCCGTCGGGACCACCGCGTCGGAGGCGAACCGTCCTCGCAGGCGGACGTCGCGCCTCTGCCGGACTCATCGCTTCCGTACGGGCAGCGGCTTCCGGACGCTGCGGCAATCCGGAGTTCCTCCCGGCGGGAAGCCCTGTCGTGCCTTCTCCCACGTCGGGCGGCGTCTGGGCATCCAGGCCCAGGCGCATCCGCGTCGGGGACCATTCGGCGCGCACTCTCCGACAACTTTTCTTTTCTTGACAATTAATTTCGTCGGTTGCATCCTGGAGCGGTGCTGGACGTAGCTGTGATCGAAGAACCCGCCGCGGCCGAGGCGTCCCTGGACCCGATACGGTCCCGGATCCTCGCCGCCCTGGCCGAGCCCGGCTCGGCCGTCATGCTGGCCGCCCGCCTGGGGCTGCCCCGGCAGAAGGTCAACTACCACCTGAAGGAACTGGAGCGTCACGGCCTGGTCGAACTCGCCGAGGAACGGCGCAAGGGCAACGTCACCGAGAGGGTGTACCGCGCCACCGCCGCCTCCTACGTCATCTCTCCCAGCGCCCTGGCCGCCGTCAGCCCGGACCCCTCCCGGTCCCCGGACCAGCTCTCCGCCCGCTGGCTGCTGGCGCTGGGGGCGCGGCTGGTGCAGGAGGTCGGTGCTCTGCTGACCGGCGCCTCCCTGGCCGCGCGACGGGTTGCCACCTTCGGTATCGACGCGGAGGTGCGGTTCGCCTCCGCGGCCGACCGGACGGCCTTCGCCGACGAGCTGGCCCAGGCCGTGACGGACCTCGTGGGCCGCTACCACGACGAGTTCGCCCCCGCAGGGCGCAGCCACCGGCTGATCGTCGGGCTCCACCAGATCCCCGCCGCGCAGCCCGGCGCCCAGGGGAGCTCGGCCGAACCGCAGCAGAAAGCCGGGGGGACACAAGGGCACGAATCCGAAGCACGACAGGAGACCCCGCGATGACGCACCCCTTCGAGATCGAGCAGGAGACGACCCTGTCGGCGAGTCCCGAACAGGTCTGGGAGGCGATCGCCACCGGACCGGGGATCGACTCCTGGTTCATGGGGCGCAACGAGGTGGAGCCGCGCGAGGGCGGCACCGCCGCCATGGACACCGGGGGCAACCGGGAGGAGTCGGTGGTCACCGCCCACGAACCCGGCAAACGCTTCGCCACCCGCACGGCCACCGCCGAGGACGGCCGCTTCATGGCCTTCGAGTACCTGATCGAGGGGCGCGACGGCGGCAGCACCGTGCTCCGCATCGTCCACAGCGGTGTGCTCGGCGACGACTGGCAGGACGAGTACGACGCGTTGCGCCGCGGCTGGCCCTTCCACCTCCACACGCTCCGCGAGTACCTGGCCCACTTCCCGGGACGCACCGCCGTTCCCGTCTTCGCCGTGGCGCCCTCGGGCGAGCGGCCCGGGCAGCAGGTCCGGGCGGCCCTCACCCGCGGACTGTCGCTGCCGAGTCCGGCCGCCGTGGGGGCGCGTGCTCACGCCGAGCCGGCCGGCCTACCGCCGGTGAACGGCGAGGTGACCTGGTCGGACGACGAGCGCATCAAGGTCCGTACCGCCGACGGGATCTACACCTTCCACCACTTCCCCGGCGTGGTGCTGATGTTCCACCACCTCTTCGGCCCCGACACGGACGGCGCCGAGGCCGCCTGGCAGCACTGGCTGACCGGACTCCTCGCCTGACCTCTGGCGGGCCCGGGTGCACGGCCACCCCGTCGGGCACCGGGGCCCGCTTCGCCCGTAGAACTAACTGCCGGACCAGCCGCTCTTTGCAGCGGCCACCGGCACCTCACCATCGGGCGCCTGCGCCGTGAACGCGGCCCGAGCGCGCACCGAGCAGTCACACAACGCACATCCAAGACACCGAGGAAAGATTCTCATGCGCACTGTGATCAGCACGGCCTTCATCTCGCTCGACGGCGTCGTGGAGGCGCCGGGCGGCGAACACGGCTACCGGAACTCCGGATGGACCTTCAAGGCAGTCGACTTCGTCCCCGAGGCGTTCGAGATCAAGGAGCGGGAACAGCAGGAGTCCACCGCGATCCTGATGGGCCGGGTCAGCTACGAGGCGTTCAGCCCGGTGTGGCCGGACATGGCGGAGTTCGCGCATTACAAGGCGGTGCCCAAGTACGTCGTCTCCACCACCCTTACCGAGGACAAGGTGGTCTCCAACTGGGGCGAGACCACGATCTTGCGCTCCCTCGACGACGTCGCCGCCCTCAAGGAGACCGACGGCGGCCCGATCATCGTCCACGGCAGCGCCTCGCTGAACAACAGCCTCTCGGACGCGGGCCTGATCGACCGCTACCACCTGCTGGTCTTTCCGCTGCTGCTCGGCGCCGGCAAGCGCCTGTTCAGCACCACGGACAAGGACACCCAGAAGCTGAAGCTGGTCGAGCACGAGGTCTACAGCAACGGCCTGCAGAAGCAGGTCTTCGACGTCGTCCGCTGACGACGCTCCGGGCATCCCGCCATGCCCTCGCCTGTGAGGGCATGGCGCCCCGGCCACTTGCCGGCACAGACACGCGCTGACCTCGTCATCGCCGTGGGTCAGGCAATGCAGCCTGGCCCACGGGACGACAACCACAGGTGGCGTGCCGCCGCCTGTCTCCACCCCGAGACTGGGCCCACCGCCTTCGGCGCCAGTTGCTGGGGACGTCGCCCGCAGGTGAACCGCATGAGTCCACTCGTTGCGTGCAACAGCGCTGTTGCCGTTTGCTTCGGCGGGAACGCGGGCGTGCTTCGACTGAGAGGGTGGGGCGGACATGGCGCGAGGTTGGTGGCACTTCATGGTGCGGGCACGGCATCCGACCCCCGACAGGCACGGATGGTGGCGGCTCAGACCCCGGTGGCACGGGTGTTGCGGAGTGCCGTGATCCCTTCGTCGAGCGCCGCGCGGAGGTGGGTGGAGCGGCCGGTCGACAGCAGGATCGACACCCCGCCCTGGATTCCCGCCAGCAGAGCTGCTGCGGTTCTGGCATCGACATCCTGGTGAACAACGCCGGCATCTACCCGAGCCCTTCCACCGCCGACACCGACGAAGAGACGTTCGACCGAATCTACGGGGTCAATGTCAAGGCTCCGTTCTTCCTGACCGCAGCGCTGGCTCCCGCGATGATCGAGGCCGGCGGCGGCGCAGTGATCAACCTGGGCTCATGGATCGCCCGGCTCGGCGTCCCGGTCGGTGCCGTCTACAGCTCCTCCAAAGGGGCGATGGAAGCGCTCACCCGCGCCTGGGCAGCCGAGTTCGGTCCCCGCGGCATCCGCGTCAATGCGATCTCTCCAGGCGTGGTCCACACGCCGCATCCGGACGAGACCGGGGTCCACCCCGGCGACATCATGATGAAGGGCACCCCGGCCGGTAGCTTCGGACTTCCGGACGCGATTGCCCAGGCAGCGGTCTACCTCGCTTCCGACGAGGCGAACTTCGTGCACGGCACGGTCCTGGACGTGGACGGCGGACGCACCGGCGTCGCCGTCATTGCTCAGTGACGCCGAACTGACGTACATCGAGGGCGTGTGGAGTCGGTGCGGATGATGTGCGCCAGGACCGGGGCGTCGCCGGGGTCGGACTTCCTGCGACTCACGCCGTGGCGGTCTCGGCAGTGGGAGGCGCCAGCGGGTTGATCGCGAGCACCCGGCGGCTGCCGGATCGGAGAGTGGCGACGAGCCGGTCCCGGCTGGGCCTGATGGCCATCGGGACCGAGGTCTCGGGGCTGTCGCCGTGGTCGGTCGGCCAACAGATCCAGAAGTCGACCGTCGGGCATCGGAGCATGCCTGTCGGCCCCGTGTGCCCCGGACGGTCAGGTGGAGTGGGGAACCCTGCCTGTGCCGTCGGGTGGCACGCCGGAGTCTCGGGGCATCGGATGTGATCAGGTCGCTCACGCCTACGGGGACGAAGCGTCCGCTCCACTGGACTTCGGCGGCTTCCGGCCTGCCGGGCATGGTGTGGAGGCGGAGGGTGGAGAGGCGAGCGCCCCGGCGCCGTCGAGGCGTCCGGCGGCGCGGGCCCCGGCGTGCGCGGCCGCCCTGCTCGGAGACGCTCTGCGGGATGTAGGGCAGCCAGTCGGGCAGGAAGTGGAAGCCGCCGATCAGGTTCCAGACCTCATCGAGGGAGGCCTGGACGACGCGGCTGACTGAAGTGGATGCCATGGTGGGGTCCTTCGTGCGTGTGCCGCCGACCAGGACGCCGGAGCTGTAGGGGCCGCCGACGACCATGCCGACGCCCTGTTCCTGTGCCGCGGGCAGCAGCCGCTGCAGCGCCCGCCGGTGGTCCAGCAGGGTGTAGCGGCCGGCCAGGAGGAATGGGACGCCGTGGTCGTCGCCGTTGGCTCAGGGCAGGATGGAGTCGACGTAGCCGCCGTCGACGCGCACGGCGCCACCGGTGGTGGCGGAGGCGTGGGGCGAGGCGAGGTAGACGACCATGTTCGCGATCTCCTCGGGCTCGATGAGGCGCTGAATCAATGACTGGGGACGGTACTTGACCATGAACTCGTGCTGCGCCTCGTCCCAGGGCAACTCGTTGCCGACGAGCTCGCGGACGAATCCTTCGACGCCGCCGGTGTGGGTCGGTCCGGCGATGACGGAGTTGACGGTGACGCCGGTACCGGCGGCGTCCTTGGCGAACCCGCGGCCGACAGCGAGCAGCGCGGTCTTCGTCATGCCGTAGTGGATCATTTCGGCGGGGGTGGCCACGGCCGAGTCGCTGGCGAGGTTGAGGACCCGCCCCCAGCCCCGCTCCTTCATGCCGGGCAGAAAGGCACGGATGAGCCGGACGGCGGAGAGGACGTTGACTTCGAAGTAGCGGCGCCACTCGGCGTCGTCGATCTCCAGCGGAGGGGAGGCGCCGAAGATGCCGAGGTTGTTGACGAGGATGTCGACCGTGGGCACGGCCTTCAGTACAGTGGCGGCTCCTTGCTCCGTCGCCAGGTCGCCCACGGCGCCGGTGACGTCGTCGCTGCCGGAGTCGGTGCGTACCGTGCGGACGGCCCCCGCGACACGCTCCTCGCCGCGGCCGTTGACGACGACGCGGGCTCCCGCGCGGGCGAGGCCGGCGGCGATGGCGTGGCCGATGCCCTGGGTGGAGCCGGTGACCAGAGCAGTGCGGCCGGAGAGATCGATCTGCATGATGCGTTCCCCTCGTCGAGGCTGTGGAGCTGCTGAGGCGATGTCGGCGTCCCGGAGCGCCCGTTCGACGTGGACGGGCGCTCCGGGACGTTCGGGATCAGTTGAAGGTGTCGGGGTCCGGGCCGGTGCGCAGACCCCGGTCGAGGCACGCGAGGGCTGCCATGTCGGCGTCGGTGAGCTCGAAGCCGAAGACGTCGAGGTTCTGCCGGATGCGGTCGGGGGTGACGGATTTGGGGATCACGATGTTGCCGGTCTGCAGGTGCCAGCGCAGCACGACTTGCGCCGGGGTTACGCCATACGCCTCGGCGACTCCCACGATCGCGTCGTCCCCCGAGTGCCGCGCCCTGGGCCAGTGGACTCCAGGCCTCGGTGGCGATGCCGTGCTCGGCGTGGAATGCGCGCAGCGCGGTCTGCTGGAGGCCGGGGTGGAGCTCCACCTGGTTGACCGCCGGGGTGATGCCGGTGTGCTCCAGGAGCTGCCGCAGGTGGGGGATCTGGAAATTCGAGACGCCGATGGCGCGGGCACGCCCGTCGGCGAGAATCCGCTCCAGCGCCCTGTAGGTCTCCACGTACAGGTCGCGGGCCGGGGTGGGCCAGTGGATGAGATAGAGGTCGACGTGGTCGAGGCCGAGCTTGTGCAGGGAGGCGTCGAACGCCGCCAGGGTCCGGTCGTGGCCCTGGTCCTCGTTCCACAGCTTGGTCGTGACGAACAGCTCCTCGCGAGGGAGGCCGGAGGCGGCGATGGCCTTGCCGACACCGCGCTCGTTGCCGTAGATCGCGGCGGTGTCGATGCTGCGGTAGCCGGCCTTCAGGGCGCTGGTGACCGCGGTGGTGGTCTCCGCGTCGGGGATCTGGAATACGCCGAATCCCAACTGCGGAATGGCCACACCGTTGTTGAGCGTCACGTTCGGCACGGAAGTCATCAGGTGTCCTTTCTTTGGTACTGCTTTGACAGGAACGCGGAGCAGGGAGTGGCCCGCCGGTGCCGGCCACCGCCGCCCCGCCGGTCGAGTTCGGTCAGAGAGCCTGGAGAGCGGTCCGGGCGAAGGCGTGGTCCTGCTCGGGGGCGCCGCCGCCGAGGCCGAGGGCGCCGATGAGCTGTCCGTCGCGATGGATCGGGACGCCGCCGCCGATGAACAGCAGGGGCCTGTCCAGCGCGGTGGCCAGGGAGTGGAAGGGGCCGTCCGGCTTGACCAGGTCGACCAGGTCGGCCGTCGGCGCGTTCAGCTGCAGGGCGGTGTAGGCCTTGGCCGTGCTGGTTTCGCCGGAGACGAGTACGGCGCGCTCGTCGCGGCGGAAGGCCAGCAGGTTTCCGCCGGCGTCGAGGACGGTGATGCTGACGGGGACGTCGGCCGCGTCGGCAGCGTGGCGACCGGCGAGGACGAGGGTCTCCGCGTCGGTAGCGGTCAGCGGGGCCACGGTGGTGGCGCTCATGGGAGATTTCCTTGCATCGGTGGGGGACACGCGGCCGGTGCGGCGCGGGTGCGGGGGATCAGAAGCGGACAGCTCCCGTCGCGGTGGGAGCGGCACCGTGGTCGGAGGCCTCGGCGGGGTCGAGGTTCGCCGGGGTGGAAGCCGCAGTGGTGCGGTTGGGCCGCAGTTCGAGCCGGTGCGAGATGACGGCCAGCACCAGGGCGGCGGCGGCCAGGACAGCCCCGACGGCGTTGGGTGCGGTGTAGCCGAGGCCGGAGGAGATCACCAGGCCGCCGAGCCAGGCGGACAGGGCGTTGCCCAGGTTGAAGGCGCCGATGTTGGCCGCGGAGGCCAGCGTCGGCGCCCCGTGGGCATGGTCCAGGACGCGCTTCTGCAGCGGCGGGACGGTGGCGAAGCCGAGAGCGCCGATGAGGAAGACGGCCACGACGGACGCGGCCTTGCCGGAGGCCAGGAAGGTGAACAGCAGCAAGACCAGTGCCAGGCCGCCCAGGGCGGTGTAGAGCATGGGCATGAGCTTGCGGTCCGCGAAACGGCCACCGATGAGGTTGCCTGCCACCATGCCCAGTCCGAAAGCCACCGTCAACCAGGTGACTGAGGATTCCGCGAAGCCGCTGACCTCGGTCATCATCGGCGCGATGTAGGTGATCGCGGCGAACACGCCTCCGAAGCCGAGGACCGTCATGGCCATGGCCAAAACGACCTGGACGTTCTTGAAGGCGGCGACCTCGTGCCGCAGCTGTACTCCAGCCGGCTTGGGTACGTCGGGTAGGAGCTTGGCGACGCCGGCCAGGCCGAGTACGCCGAGGGCGGCCACGAGCAGGAAGGTCACGCGCCACCCGGCCCTCTGGCCCACGAACGTGCCCAGGGGCACTCCGACGACATTGGCCACGGTCAGGCCGGTGAACATCATGGAGATGGCGCCGGCCTTCTTCTCCGGTGCCACCAGTTCGGCGGCGACGACGGAGCCGATGCCGAAGAAGGCGCCGTGGGCCAGCGAGGCCACCACTCGGCCGATCAGCATGACGGCGAAGACCGGGGCGACGGCGGAGATGAGGTTGCCGAGGATGAACAGTCCCATGAGCAGCATGAGCATGTTCTTGCGAGAGATCCTGGTGCCGAGGACGGTCATGATCGGTGCGCCGATCATGACGCCGAGGGCGTAGCCGGTGACCAGGAAGCCAGCCGTCGGAACGGACACACCGAGGTCCGCGCCGACCTGGGGCAGCAGCCCCATGATCACGAATTCCGTGGTGCCGATTCCGAAGGCCCCTATGGCCAGGGCCAGCAGTGCGAGTGGCATGACGAGGGTCCTTTGACCTACAGAGTGAAGTTGCGTGAGCGCCTTACGTGCATCAGCAATAATTGCACACGAGGACTAGTGGCAAACGCGGGTATGGTGAAGTCCGTGATACGGGGCACTTCCCCTGCCTGCCCCGCCGCTGCACGACCCGACCGAGGGAGCTGCTCATGACCGCCACCGGCCTGGCGATGACCGCCCTGGGGCACAGATGGTCGGCGCTCTCGTTGCTGCATGGACGTATCGAGAACAGGGTCGAACGTGCGCTTCAGACCGAGCACCGGTTGAGCGCACGCGAGTACTCGCTGCTGGACGTGCTGAGCCGTCAGCACGACGGCGAGGGCGGACATCTGCAGATGCGACAGGTCGCCGAAGCCGTCGTCCTCAGCCAGAGCGCCACCACGCGGCTGGTGACCCGGCTCGAAAACCGCGGGCTGCTCTCGCGCTACCTGTGCCCCACCGACCGCCGCGGCATCTACGCCGATGTCACCGACGACGGCCTGCGCCTGCTGGAGGAGGCCCGCCCCACCCACAACGCCGCCCTGCGCGAGGCCCTCGACCAGGCAGCCACTGAGCCCGTGCTCGCGCCCCTGGCCCACGTCGTCCAGCAATTGCAAGGCGGTGTCCAGCCGGTATGACCGGCCGTCGCATGAACGGCCGGTTCGTGTCCGGCGGAGACGGCGCGGCGCCATAGGGCAGGAAACCGCTGACGGGGCGACGAGGGGCAGGACGAGGCGGACGCCGGTGATCGGCGTCGCGGCGAACGTGAGGGCCCCATGAATGCCGAGACTGTCCCGCGCGCGGCCGTCGGCACGCGGTCGGGCAGTACAGCGGCCGGCATCCTGCTGGCGCCGGTGCCGGTGCCGGTGCCGGTGGCGGCGGCCTGCGCCGCGCACCCCGCAGCGGCGATCGGGGCTGTCCTGCCGTCGGCGGGCAGGCTGAACCGGGCCCCGCAGCTACGGAATGGCGCCTTGAGTCAGGCGTCCAGGTCGTTCCCGTACCCGACTGCGCCGTGCGGAACTTCCGTGCTCCGCGGTCAGCGCCGAAGCCGGGCACGGGAACAGGCGCGTGCGGGAGAGCGGCTTGCCGCCATGGCCAGCGGTCACGAGGACCCCCCGGTGTGCGACACGGCCGGGGCGGAGGCGGTCGTGCGGCTGGAGAGGTTCGGCGACCGGCTCCGCTTCATGCGCGAGACACCCGGCGAGGCGCGGATGCGCAGACCGATGGACCGCAACGACCCGCGGGGCCACCCCGGCCGGTTCGTCACCTGCAACGACAATCCCGACCGGCACCTCCGTCGACCACCGGCCGACGCCGCAGACGCACCATCTCTGCCGGGGCGCAGGCCGTCGGCCTGCAACAACGCAACTCTGCAAGCAAGCCCCAAAGCCCCGCCGGTGACGGTCAGTCGTCGGTCTTGATCTTCTTCATGGTCAGGTGGGATTCGACGCGCAGGATCCCGGGGAAGCCGGTGAGCTTGCCGGTGAGGAACACGTTGTAGGCGGCGTGGTCGGCAACCGCGACGCGGAGGAAGTAGTCGGGACGGCCGAACATCCGGCGGAACTCGATGACCTCCTCGTACGAGGCCAGCGTCTCCTCCAGCGTTTCGATGGTCTTCAGGTCGTTGGCGTAGACCTCGATGTCGATCACGACTTCCAGGCCCCGGCCGACGGCTTCCGGGTTGATGACGGCGCGGTAGCCGGTGATGACACCGGCCTCCTCCAGGCGTTTGAGGCGGCGCAGGCACGGCGGCGGGGTCAGCCCGACCCGTTTGGCCAGTTCGACATTGGTCAACCTCCCGTCCTGGCGCAGTTGAAACAAAATTGCTCTGTCGACGGCATCGAGGTGAAAGTCATTGACCGCCGTCGTCTACGCCGGCTCGTTCGAGTTTCTCCTCGTGAACCTGGCCCTTGCGGTCACGCCGCTGGCGACGGTCGCGCTGACCGCCTTCCTGGTCAATGTCCGGCACGTGTTCTACGCGCTGTCCTTCCCCCTTGACCGCGTGCGGGGGCGTCTCGCCAGGACCTACAGCACCTTCGCCCTGACCGACGAGGCATACGCACTGACCACCGGCGAACAGGCCCGGTCCTGGTCCGGCGCGCGCATTGTGTGGCTGCAGGTGTTCATGCAGCTGTACTGGGTCGGCGGTGCCACCGCCGGCGCCTTGCTCGGCTCGGTGGTACCCAACAGCGTCACCGGCCTGGACTTCGCGATGACCGCCCTGTTCGCCGTGCTGGCCCTCGACGCCGTCCGGGAACAGCGCGGTGACCTGCCCACGCCTGTTCTCGCGCTGCTCAGCGCCCTGGCTGCCCGTCTGGTCTTCCCCGGCCAGATGCTGCTGGCCGCCTTCACCTTGTTCACCGCCGCTCTTCTCGACAATTCACCACCGGCAAGCGAACCGGTGAGGGGGCGTCCCGTGCCTGAAACCCGTCACCTGCTCCTGGCCGTGGCCGTCTCGGCCGCCGTCACCTGGTGGTGTCCGGACGGGTGGTTCGGGGGTGTTGCCGGACCGGCGACGCCAAGAGCCCTTCGCTCGTGTGGGCAGGGTTCCTCTTGCAGCAACCGAGTCTTTATCGTGCCAGAGAGACATTGCATGAACCTCATCGTGCGGACCGGGTTCGCTGCAGCCGTGACGGTCGGAGTCGTCGCAGCGAGAGTCGCCCCGCCTCCGCCACCATCGGTACCGAGAACGCCCGCATGGTGGCCGGTGCGGGGTTTCGGTGCACACGCAGGCGACGGTGTTTTCGCGCGGAGGTTTCCGAACCCTCGCCGGAGCCGCGCCGGGTGAGCTTGTTCGGTGGGGTCGGCTCCTTCCAAGGCTGTCGGAGGTCGGTGGCCAGCCGATGGTCAGGACGGAGCCGGGTGTGGGCGCGGCCGTCGTCCTCTGGTGTGAACGTGGCCAGCTCGCCCGCGGGTACGTCGATGACCGGCGCCGAACGTGTGGGTCGGGACCTCGATCGAGTCGGATGAGTACTGCTGGCAGGCCGACGAACTGCGGCGCATCCCGGCAGCCATCCGCTTCCTGCCTCCGGAGCCGCTGCTGGGCCCTGCGCCATCTCTGGACCTGACGGGGATCGACCGGGTGACCGTCGATGGGGAGAGCGGTCCGCATCAGCGGCTGCTGGACTCGGCATGGGTCCGCGACATCCGGAACCGCTGTGTCGATCGCCAGGTTGTCCTGCTTCTTCAAGCAGATCGGCGGGCTCACCGCGAAGGCCGGCGGCCGTCTGCTGGACGGTCGGACCCGGGATGAGCAGCCCGCCAGGGTGGCGGTCGTGGTGGCTCGTGCCTGACAGACAGACCCGATCGCGCTCGTGTTCGCTCCGTTCAGTCCGACGCCGGGCGTCGGGGCGGTGTCCTGCGTCTCCTTGCAGTCGTCATCGATGCGTATTGCGAGGGCATCTGACCGGTAGTCGATTCGGACCGACGCCGTGGTGGCGTCCCCGTGACGAGCGATGTTCCGCGAACGCGAGGCCGTGGTCCTGGTGGCGCGAGGCCTGTCCGCTGTCCGGGCGCTCGATCTCATGAGCCCCCTCCTGTCGAGGGGGCAGGTGCAGCTGGGGATCGGTACTTGCTGTTCAGGGCGTTGGCGTATTGCTCGTCGGTGACGGGTTCGAGCCACGTCGTGCCGTCTCCGTTGCCATTGCCGACGACCATGGCGATGTGGGCCATGAGGGTGGTGTCGGTGGCTCCGTGCCAATGCTCCTCACCGGCCGGGCACTTGACGGTCTGGCCGGCCGAGACGCGTACGACGTTGCCGTCACGGGTGCCGACCAGGCCGGTGCCGTCGGTGATGTAGAGGGTCTGGCCGTTGGCGTGGGAGTGCCAGTTGGTGCGGGCTCCGGGCGTGAAGCGCACCAGGGCGGAAGCGAGGCGGGCGGGTTCGGTGGGCGTCTCGATCGGGGTGAGGTAGACGTCGCCGGTGAAGCGTTCGGCCGGGGCCTTGACAGTGGGGGTTTCGGTGGTGTGTTCCATGGCGATTGTTCCTTGACCGGGTCGGGGAGCGTACTGACGGGCATGTGCGCCGATATCAGGCATCGTGTTCGTCGACGATCTTCTTGAGCTGATTAATTGCGGTCATGGCGTTGGGCCAGCCGGCGTAGAAGGCCAGGTGGGTGATGGCTTCGGACAGTTCTTCGACGCTCAGGCCGTTCTGCAGCGCCACACTCAGGTGGTAGGGCAGCTGTTCGCTGCGGTAGAGGGCGGCCAGGACGCTGACGGTCACCAGGCTGCGGTCGCGCGGTGAGAGACCGGGGCGCTCCCAGATGTCGCTGAAGAGGACGTCATCGGTGACCTCATACGAGCTTGGGAGCGATCGTTTCCAGCTCCTTGGGGGCGGACTGCTTGGGCATGGTGTCACTTCCTTCTGTGTACGGGTCGTGCCGGCGCAACCCGGTCGCTGGCCGTGTGGTCACCGGGCGAGGTGGCCGCCGTCGACGCGCAGGGCGACCCCGGCGGCGAAACCGGCACCGGGAGTGCACAGCCGCAGGACGGCCTGGGCGATCTCGTCAGCGGTGCCGAGCCGGTTGATGAGCCGGCCTGCTTCGGCCTCTGCGCGGGCGAGTTCTCCCTCGGCGATCACGTCGCTGACCGTGGGGTGTCGATGATGCCGGGGCGGACGGCGTTGATGCGGATGCCGCGCGGGGCGGGGTCTGTCAAACGAGCGGTGTAACTGGGGTTGTTGGAGTTACTGACGGGCTGCGGAGAGGCGCCCGTCGAAGGTGATGTCGAAGGCGTTGAGTGCGGTCTTCCAGCGCATGGTCCAGCGGGCTTGTCCCTTGCCGGTGGGGTCCAGGGACATGATTGCCATGTAGACGCACTTCAAGGCGGCCTGCTCGTTGGGGAAGTGTCCGCGGGCCTTGACTGCCCGCCGGATCCTGGCGTTGACGGACTCGATCGCGTTCGTCGTGCAGACGATGCGGCGGATCTCGGTGTCGAAACGGAGGAACGGCGTGAACTCCTCCCACGCGTTCTCCCAGAGCCGCACGATCGCCGGGTATTTCTTGCCCCAGGCATCGGCGAACTCGGTGAACCGATCGAGTGCAGCCTCCTCGGTCGCCGCGGTGTAGACGGGCTTGAGGACACGCGCGATCTTGTCCCAGTCCTGGCGGGCGGCATAACGGAAGGAGTTCCGCAGCAGGTGGACCACGCAGGTCTGGACCGTGGTGCGGGGCCAGACGGCCTCGACCGCGTCAGGCAGGCCCTTGAGCCCGTCGCAGACCAGCATGAGGACGTCGTTGACACCGCGATTCTTGATCTCGGTGAGGATGTGCATCCAGTGCTTGGCGCCTTCGCCGCCGTCGCCGGCCCACAGCCCGAGGATGTCCCGCCGGCCCTCGACAGTGACCGCCAGGGCCACGTAAATGGGCCTGTTGGCTACCGCCCCGTCGCGGATCTTGGTTCTGTCGACGATCTTGTGATCTGGACGGCAGGGCGAGCGCTTCCGTATGTTCGCGATCATGCATCGCGTGCTCTCGTGATGTGCTCCTGAAGCTGTTTCCGTACCTGTCTGCGTTGCTGATCGAGGAGGTCGAAAGGCGGCCGGGCGCGGTCGTGTTGAGGACGCGGGTGCGGGCGGCGACCGCGGCCTGCCGGTGCGGCCAGAGCTCTGGGCGGGTGCACGGCCGTTACGTGCGGCGGCTGCGTGATGTCGCTGTCGGTGGTCTGGGTGTCGTGGTCGAGTTGTGTGTACGCCGTTTCCGCTGCGAGAACCCTGCCTGTGCCGCGGTGACCTTCGCCGAGCAGGTCGCGGGCCTGACCACTGCGCACAGCCGCCACACCCCACTGCTGCGCGGGGTGCTGACGCAGATTGGGCTCGCCCTGGCCGGCCGGGCGGGAGTGCGTATGGCGGCCGCGGTCGGCGTCGCGGTGGGGCGGGACACGCTGTTGCGGCTGGTCAGAGCACTGCCCGATCCGGAGGCCGGTGCGGTGGAGGTGCTCGGGGTGGATGACTTCGCCTTCCGCAAGGGTCGTCACTACGGCACCGTGCTGATCGACATGGACACCCATCGTCCGCTCGATATGTTCGACGGCCGCGACGGCGAGGACCTGGCCGCATGGCTGCGTGGTCACCCCGAGGTCAAGGTCATCTGTCGGGACCGTTCCAGTGGATACAGCGAGGGCGCACGGCTTGGGGCACCGCAGGCCAAGCAGGTCGCCGACCGGTTCCACCTGTGGCAGAACCTCGGCCAGGCCGTGGAGAAGACAGTAAACGTCTATCGCTCCCGGCTGGCCGAGCCGCTGCCCAGCCCTGGCCCTGCGAACCCTGCGGACGCGGAGCCGAAGACACTGCAACCGCTTCCCGAGCTGAAGATTGTTTCCCGGCTGCGCGATCAGCATGCCGCCGTCCACGAGCTGTGGGAACAGGGCATGTCGAAAGCAGCCATCGGCCGGAAAATCGGGCTCCATCAGGCCACCGTCCGCAAGCTCGTCAACGCCCGCTCCGTCGACGACGTCATCACCAAGACTCTGCAGCGCGCGCACGTTGTCGATCCGTACACCGGCTACCTGCATCGTCGCTGGAGCGAGGGCGTCAGAAACGCCGCCCAGCTCTACCGGGAGATCAAAGAACTCGGTTACCCAGGAGGCGAGTTGGCCGTCCAGCGCCACCTTCGCCGCTACCGGGACGGGCGCGGCCACGCACCGGCCGTCGGCCCCAAGCCCCCGTCGGTCCGCGAGGTCACCTCCTGGATCATGACCCATCCCGAACACCTCAACGACGAGGTCGCCGGCAAGCTGCACCACCTGCGCGAACGCGACAACGGTCTGGACCGGCTCACCCTGCACGTCAGGAAGTTCGCCGCCATGATGACCGGACGCCACGGCGACCGCCTCGAAGACTGGATCACCAGCGTCGAGCAGGACACCCTGGCACCGCTTGCATCCTTCGCCCGCAACCTCCGCCGCGACCTCGACGCCGTCCGCAACGGCCTTTCTCTGCCGCACAGTTCTGGAGCCGTCGAGGGCAACATCAACCGGCTGATTCTGTGGAATCTGATTTGTCAACATCATGCCTATTTGAGCAGTTCCATGGTCCACTCTCGTTGCTCGGCGGTGTCTGGGACG
>NZ_JBIBYR010000056.1:0-15514 GCF_043083485.1 Streptomyces sp. NPDC014727
GTTTGGGGTGGGGGTTCTTTTTGTGGGGGTTGTCCCACCCCAAAAATTGGGCCCCCCCCCCCCCCCCCGCGGCCCCCCCCCCCCCCCCCCGGGGGGGGCCCCCCCCCCCCGCGGGCGCCCCCACTGCCGATCTCCGTCCCGATCTGGAGCCCCCATGTTCCCCATGCCTCCCCCGTTCTGGCGCGCCGCACTTCCGGTGCTCGTCTGTCTCGCTCTCGCCGGTTGCTCCTCGGGGGCCGTGGACGCCGCGTCCGACGCACCGGGCAGCAAGACGAGTGCTCCTCTCGCCCCCGCGAAGGACACCGCCCCCGGCGGCACCGAAAAGCCCGAGGGATCCGAGCCCGCGGCGTCCCCCGTCCAGCTCAGCATTGCTTCGATCGGGGTGAACACCCCGCTGATGCGGCTGGGTCTGAACGAGGACGGCACCGTCCAGGTCCCGCCCGCCGAGAAGGGCATGACGGCCGGCTGGTACACCGGTGGCGCCGCCCCCGGCGAGCGTGGCGCCGCGGTCCTCATCGGACACAACGACACCCGTTTCGGCAAGGCCGTCTTCCACGATCTGAAGAAGATCGGCAAGGGTGCGGACATCGCGATCCGCAACGACCGGGGAGCGGAACTCCACTTCCGGGTCACCGGAACCGAGTCCGTCAGCAAGAAGGCCTTCCCGACCAAGAAGGTCTACGGCGCCACCGACGAACGCGTGCTGCGTCTCATCACCTGCGACGGCGCCTTCGACGCGCAGGGCCACCCGGTGGACAACCTCATCGTGTACGCCACACGGAGCTGACGGCGACCGCAACCGTCGTCCCCGGCTCGTATCGACGGCGTAGCCGGTGCTTCGCTCTGCAGCGCGGGGATACTGATGCCCGCCCGCGCGGCCCCACTGACTGCTAATTTTGCAGGGATCACGCGCAGTTCCTGGTGGGGGAACCGCTGGGTTCAGAAGGCGGGCTACGGATATGCAGATCTCTCAGGTCCTGGACAAGGTCGACGCAGGCGACATCGCTCTGCCGGAATTCCAGCGCGGCTATGTATGGACTCGCGACCAAGTACGCGGCTTCTTCCAGTCGTTGTACCGTGGATACCCGATCGGCGGCTTCCTCACCTGGAGCACCAAAGCCGAGAAGGCCGACACGCGAGGCGGCTTGTCCGGCAAGGACGGCACGATTCAGCTCCTGTTGGACGGTCAGCAGCGGGTAACCACGCTGTACGGCGTGACCCGCGGCCGGCCACCCCGCTTCTTCGAGGGCAACTCATCGACGCTGGCCGGGCTGCACTTCAACCTCCAGACCGAGGCCTTTGAGTTCTACGCGCCGGGGAAGATGAAAGGCAATCCCGTCTGGGTCGATGTCTCGGCTCTGTTCCAGGGCGGCCTGGGCAGCCAACTGCTCGCCGTCACGCAGCTCGCGGGTCAGGACGCGGCGCTGCAGGGAGCGTTCATCGAGCGGCTCAACCGGATCACCCAGATAAAGGACCGCACCGTCCACGTCGACGAGGTCACCGGTGCGGACAAGACCATCGATGTCGTCGTGGACATCTTCAACCGCGTGAATTCGGGTGGTACCAAGCTCTCCAAGGGAGACCTGGCGCTGGCCGCCATCTGCGCGAGCTGGTCGGCGGCACGGCCCACCATGAAAGAGGCATTGGGCAGTTGGTCCGCAGCCGGCTTCGACTTCAAGCTCGACTGGCTGCTGCGTAACGTCAATGCCGTACTCACCGGCGAGGCGCAGTTCTCCAAGCTCGCGGATGTCGATGTGGCGCTGTTTCGTACCGGTTTGACGGAGACCGTCGACTCCATCTCGTACCTGCTCAACGCGCTCGGCGGACGTCTCGGACTCGACCACGGGCGGGTTCTGAGCGGCCGGGCCGCATTCCCGGTCATGAGCCGTCTGCTTCACCACCACGGCGGCCGGTTCCCCGATGCCATGACCCGCGACCGCCTCTTCCACTGGTACGTCCACAGCTTCCTGTGGGGCCGCCACACCGGCGCCACCGAGACCGCGCTCAACCAGGATCTGCAAGCGATCGACGACGGCGGTGTCGACCAGTTGATCAGTGTGCTGCGCCGCAGTCGTGGTGGTCTGCTCAAGGTCCGTCCCGACGACTTCGTCGGCTCCAGCATGGGCTCCCGTTTCTATCCCCTTCTCTACTTGCTGACGCGGGTGTACGGGGCCCAGGATTTCGTCAGCGGCGTGCCCCTGCGGGACGGCATGCTCGGCCGCCTCAGCTCTCTTCAGGTGCACCACATCTTCCCCAAAGCCCGCCTCTACGAGCACGGATACAGCCGCGCCGAAGTGAACGCCGTGGCCAACTTCTGCTTCCTCACCCAGGACACGAATCTTCGGATCGGGGCAAAGAATCCGGCCGAGTACCTGGAGGAGATCGAGATCCACGTGCCGGGCTCGCTGGCGACGCAGTGGATCCCCATGGATCAGGAACTCTGGCGGATCGAGAACTATCCGGAATTCCTGGCTGCCCGCCGCGAACTACTGGCCGGCGCCGCCAACGACTTCCTCCAGGCCCTCCACGACGGCCCTTCCCCGGTAGAACTCCAGGCGTCAACCGCTCTCACCACGGTGCAGACTGCCGTGGCAGTGACCGAGTCGGATGACGACGAGGAAATCCCGGGCCTGGCTGCCCTCCTTTCGGAGCTCGCGGAGGCGGGCCTGGCCGCACCAGAGCTGGACAGCGAGGTGAGCGACCCCCGCACGGGCGCCGCCATCACCGTCGCTGCCGCCTGCTGGCCCCAGGGGCTCCAGCAAGAGGTGGGCGTACCCGTGGTCCTCGCCCCGGACAACACACCCCAGGAGCTGGCTGCGCTGGAAGCCGGCAACTACCGCGTCTTCCACAGCACGGACGCCCTGCGCCGCTTCATCGGCAACGCGCGCGGGGAGCAGGTAGTGGCCTGACCGGGTAGGTGTGTCCCCGCGAACACCCAGTTCCCTCCGCTCGCGCGAGCTTCACGAATCGTCCGGACTCCGTCACCCATGGATGCGGCCGCTCCTCTCCACTGTCGTAGCAGTCGGCTCAGCCGACCTTCTTCCATTCCTCGCAGCGGTTCGTTTTGAAGTACTCGCCCTTGTTGAGCGTCACGTGACCGGGGCCGTTCAGATTGTTGTTGGCGATGATGGAGCCGAACTCCCCGCTCGAGTCCTTCGCCCGCTCCCAGTAGCAGCCGAACGAACCGTCCGGCCCTGCGGACTTGTACGTGCCCGCTGCGATGTCCTCGCCGACCAGGTACTCCCCGTCGCCGTTGAAGCTCGTGGCCGGGCCAGCCGGTTCCGTCTTCTTCGGCTCCTTGGGCTTCGCGGTCACCGTCTTGGTCACGGTCGGCGCGGGACGGGTCTTGGCGGTCTCGGTCGCCGTCACGGTCGGTCCCGGCTTCACCGATCCGCTCGCCTTGGCGTCCGCATCGGCTTCCCCGCTCGATCCGATCCCCGTTCCGATGAGCAGAGCGACCAAAGCGACCGCACCGTGCGTGAGCCAGGCCTTGCCGCGCGAGGGCTTGCGCGGCGGGAGGGCGACGGGAGGGGCCGTGCCGACGTGCTGGGGTGCCTGGTAGGGGCCGGGGCCCTGGTGGTGGGGAGTGGTCATGATGTGCTCCAAGTCGGGTCTGTTCGGGGTTGGTTCGGGTTCGGGCGTGTTCGGGATGTTGGCGCCGCTGCTGCGAGCCGGCGGCCCCGAAGGTGCAGGCGTGCGCGATTCGGCGCCTACTGGCCGCGGATCCGGCGTCCTGCCTCGGTGCCGGGGTAGAGGATCGCGTCGGCTACTCGGCCGCCGGAGTCCTTGACGCCGCCGCTGAAGTTGAGGCGCCCGGTCGCACCCGACTTCGCTGCCACGCCGTCCCAGTAGCGGGCCACGCGCTCCCACCTGATGCCGGAGAGCAGCCTGTGCAGTTCGTCGGCGCCCAGCGCGTTCACCGGGTCCGCCCACGCCGTGGTGTGGTGCACGGCGATGCCCAGGCCTGCCAGCACGGCCGGTGCGGTGAGGGCGCTGCGCGAGACGAAGTGCTCGCTGCGTTCGGCGATGAGGCGGGCCAGCAGCGGCACGATGCTCTGCTCGACCTGCTCGGCGCTCGTCCCCGTGGGCAGCTCGTCCTCGTGGACAGTCTCCGCCGACCGGGACAGTCCGCCGCGCCCGTAGACCGCCGTGATCACGAGCGCCCGCAGCGCGGAGAGAGTGATGACCTCGGCGTCGGTCTTCCCCACCTGTCGCTTGCTGGCGTTGACGAGCTTGGTGAACGGTACGAGCTTGCCATCGATGTCGACCTTGACGGCGTCGGCGACGCGGTGCGCGAGGCGTGTGGCGAAGTCCCGCTGGTCCATGGACATGGCCAGGTTCTTTGCGACGACGACGCCCTGCACGTTGCGGTCGTAGAAGATCTGCCGCGCATCGGCCACGGTCAGGTCCACGTACAGCTCGAACGGCACGCGCACCTGGGCGAGTTCGGCGTACGTGAGCCCGTACCGCTCCGGGTCGTCGTACAGCTCGTGCCATGCGGTGGTCTGTGTCTCGCCGTCGATGGCGACCACCGAGGTTCCGGGCGTGATGGTCAGGGTCCGCAGCCCGGTACCGGGCAGCAGCTCGTCGCTGAGCGCGGCGAGCGGTCCGGCGTGCCAGAAGGTGATCGGCGGGGTGGACCAGCCGGCACCCAGCTCCCCCTTCACGCCGTCGGCGATGTACTCGGCGTACGAGCCGACGTTCTTCCCCTTCTGCGTGGACTTCAGCGCCCGCTGCACCAGCGAGCGCAGTTCGGCATGGCGGCGCACGGCTCCGGACGCCGCCTTGAGCGTCTTCGTGTCCTCTTCGCGGCGGGGCGACGGTACGAGCTGGACGAGCGTCGGTACGGACATGGTGTCGATCACGGCGTCCGCACGGAACGGCATGACGGTGAGCTGGGTCCCCTCGACCACGGCGGTCGGCATGGTGATGCGCACGGCTGTTCCCCCCAAGGGATCGACATGAGACAGGCACAGAGGTGTGCTGCCCGGTCGGCGAGCGCGACCCGGAAGCGATGCTAGATAAGCATCACCGTGAAAGCACTGTCAAACGCCTTGACGGATTTGACGTCCGGTGTAGGTTGTTAACAGCTCACTATCGAGAGGCCCAGGACTCCCGCCATGCCCCAGCCATCCGCACAGGTGACAGCCGCCGAGATCTCACGCATCGCGGGAGTCACGCGCGCCACCGTCAGCAACTGGCGCCGTCGGCACGACGACTTCCCGGCCCCGTCCGGAGGCAACGAGAGCAGCCCGCTGTACGACCTGCCGGCCGTACGGGCCTGGCTGGATGCACGAGGCCACACAGCGGCGGTGAGCTCGCTGGAGGAGCTGCGCACCGCGTTGCGCCTGCGCCCGCAGGGCAGCCGCATGACCGGCCGGTTCCTCCCGCTCGTCCTCGCCGCCGCCCGTCACACGCCGGACGAGCTGACAGCGCTGGCCGGACTGCCGGACGCGGACCTCGTCGCCCACGCGGACGACGCGGCTGCACATCTCGCGGACACGATCCCGGCGACGGAGTCCATCCACGCCTCGGGCGGTGACGCTGCGACGCTGCGGGCGCTGCTCCTGTGCGTACGCGACGAGGGCGGCGACGCCACACTGAGCGTGCTAGCCGAACGGGAGCTGGAGGAGAGCGCGGCCAGTGGCACCTACCAGACCCCCGCCCCGCTCACGGATCTCGTGGCCCGGCTCGTCCCCGGCCCGATCACCCGCGTACTCGACCCGGCCTGCGGCAGCGGCACCCTGCTCGCGGCGGCTGCCCGGCGCGGTGCGACGGAGCTCTACGGTCAGGACAGCGTTCCGGTGCAGGCCCAGCGCAGCGCGGTGAGCCTGTCGCTGGCCGCACCGGATGCGGCGGTCACGGTACGCACGGGCGACAGCCTGCGCTCCGACGCGTTCCCACAGCTCGCCCCCGACGCCGTACTGTGCAACCCGCCCTACGGGGACCGCGACTGGGGTCACGACGAACTGGCCTACGACCCGCGCTGGGCCTACGGAGTGCCGCCGCGCGCCGAGTCCGAGCTGGCCTGGGTCCAGCACGCGCTCGCGCATCTGATGCCGGGCGGCTACGCCATCCTGATCCTTCCGCCGGCCACGGCCTCGCGCGCCTCCGGGCGCCGCGTACGGATGGAGTTTGTACGCAGCGGTGCCCTGCGGGCAGTGATCGCCCTGCCGACCGGAGCGGCGGCTCCGCTGCACGTGGGGCTCCAGATCTGGGTCCTGCAACGGCCCGAGCCGAGCGGCCCGGAGCGCAAGTCCGTACTGTTCGTCGACACGTCCGAGGCGCCGGGCCCGGGGCGGGCCGGTGAGACCGCCGCGGCCGGTTCTCGCGGGGGTGGGACACGCTCGGGCACGCGGGGCGGCAGCCGCGCTTCCTTGGACTGGCCGACGCTTACGGACCAGGTGCTCACGGCGTGGGCCGCGTTCACGGACGCCCCCGACGCATTCACCGACGAGCCCGGCATCGCACGCGCGGTCCCGGTGGTCGACCTCATCGGCGATGTCGTCGACCTCTCCCCCGCCCGGTACGTGCTTGTCTCTCGCACCGATATCGAACCGGCGGAGCTCGAGCGGGAAGCGGACGACAGCCGCCGCCGTCTCCTCGCCTCCGCCAAGTCCCTGGGCAGGGCGGCGAGTTACGCCGACTGGCAGGCGGCTGGGTCGGCGGTGCGCGAGTGGCGTACGGCAACGGCGTCCGACCTGGCACGAGGCGGCGCGCTCACGCTGCTGCGTACGGCACCCGACGCCAAGGAGCTGAAGACCCCGCAAGGCGCGACCGCCGTGCCGACGGCCGCCGCAGTCCTGACGGGCGCGGACATCGCGCGCGGCACGGGCCCGACCGGCGACCCGTCCGAGCTGCGCGTGGACTCCGCCCCGGTGATCGCTGCGGGCGATGTGCTCGTACGGTCGCTCGCGGGCGGCAGCGGGCCGATGGTCCGAGTGGCGGGCGAGCCGGACGAGGGGGCACTGCTCGGCCCGCAGGTCCATCTCTTCCGCCCCGATCCCACGCGGCTCGACCCGTGGTTCCTCGCGGGCTTCCTGGGCGCGGAGGAGAACATCGCAGGCGCATCGACCGGCAGCACGGTCCTGCACGTCAGTCCGGGGCGGCTGCGCGTACCGCTCCTGCCGTTGGAGGAGCAGCACCGTTACGGGGAGGTGTTCCGCCGCGTCCACGAACTGAGGACGGAGGCGCGGCGTGCGACGGAGCTCGCGGAACAGACGGCGCGACTGCTGGCGGGCGGGCTGACAGGGGGCGGGCTGGTCCCATCGTCGGCCGGTCACGCCTCCAACGATTCGGCCTGAACGACACCACCACCTTCACGCATCCATCACACTTGTCCGAATCCGCTCCGGTTGGGGTGGGCGGGTCCGAAAGGAAACCGGGAAATCCCTTGAACAGCAGCAAGCACACGGAACTGGCGAACCACGCCTGGTCCGTCGCCGACCTCCTGCGCGGCGATTACAAGCAGTCGGATTACGGCAAGGTCATCCTTCCGTTCACGGTGCTGCGCCGCCTGGAGTGCGTCTTGGAGCCGACGCGCGAGAAGGTCGCCGAGACGGCAGCCCGTTTCGAGGGCCAGGACATCGACACGGACCACTTCCTGCGACGGGCCTCGGGCCACTCGTTCTACAACAAGAGCGACCTGACTCTGAAGAAGATCGTCGGTGACCCACAGGGCGCGGCGGCGAACCTTCAGCGGTACGTCGGTTCCTTCTCGGACAACGCCCGTGAGGTCCTGGAGAAGTACGAGTTCAATCAGCAGGTCAGGAAGCTCGACAGCGCGAACCTGCTCTACCAGGTCATGGGCAAGTTCACCGACCTGGATCTTCGCCCCGAGGTCGTACCCAACCACAACATGGGCTACATCTTCGAGGAGCTGATCCGTCGCTTCTCCGAGCAGTCGAACGAGACCGCGGGTGAGCACTTCACCCCGCGCGAAGTCATCAAGCTGATGGTCAACCTGCTGATCGCCCCGGACGGCGACGCACTCAGCCTGCCGGGGGTCGTACGCACAGTCATGGACCCGGCCTGCGGCACGGGCGGCATGCTCAGCGCGGCCGAGGAGCACATCAAGGTCCTGAACCCGGACGCCACTGTCGAGGTATACGGACAGGAACTCAACCCGGAGTCGTGGGCGATCTGCCGGTCCGACCTGATGATCAAGGGCCAGGACCCAGAGAACATTGCCTTCGGCAACTCCTTCTCCGACGACGGCCATTCACGGGAGAAGTTCGACTACCTGCTGGCGAACCCGCCGTTCGGCGTGGAGTGGAAGAAGGTCAAGGAGGACGTCGAGTACGAGTACAAGAACCTCGGCGACTCCGGCCGCTTCGGAGCGGGCCTGCCCCGCATCAACGACGGCTCGCTCCTCTTCCTCCAGCACATGATCTCGAAGATGAAGCCGGTGGACGTGAACGGTGGGGGCGGTTCGCGCATCGCCGTCGTCTTCAACGGTTCCCCACTCTTCACGGGCGCGGCCGGTTCGGGTGAGTCGGAGATCCGCCGCTGGATCCTGGAGAACGACTGGTTGGAGGCGATCGTTGCGCTCCCAGACCAGCTCTTCTACAACACGGGCATCTCCACGTACTTCTGGATCCTGACCAACCGGAAGGACGCGCAACACAAGGGCAAGGTCGTGTTGCTGGACGCGCGCGATCAGTGGGTGAAGATGCGCAAGTCGCTGGGCGACAAGCGCAAGGAGCTCGGCGACGGCACCGGCAACAAGCCCAACCACATCGCCGACATCACCCGCCTGTACGGGGACGCGGTGGCGGCTGGGGCGGATGCGGAACACCCGCTGCACGGCAAGGTAAAGGTCTTCGACAACTCGGCGTTCGGCTACCAGCGCATCACGGTGGAACAGCCGTTGAAACTGCGGTTCGAGCTGACGGGTGAGACGCTGGCGGCGCTGCTCGCATCGAAGCCGGTGCAGAAGTGGGCGGAGGAGCGCTTCCTGCCCCGCGAACCGGAGCTGGCGGCGAAGGCGAAGGCCCGGCGGAAGCTGACGGAAGAGGAAGAGGCGCAGTTCCGGAAGCTGGCAGAGGCTGAGGCGCAGGTGCTTGGAGATGCCTTGAGCCCGCTGCTGGGCTCAGAGTGGGCAACCAAGTCCGAGGCGCAGGTGGCGGTGCGGAACGCCATGGTGGAAGCCGGCGTCCAGGGCCCGACCGGTGCGCCGTTCACGAAGGCACTGCGGGACACGGTGGGGGTCCGGGACACGGAGGGCGAGGTCCAGACCGTCAAGGGTCAGCCGGAGTCGGACAGTGAGCTGCGGGACTACGAGAGCGTGCCGCTGTGCGAGGACGTCGAGGAGTACCTGAAGCGGGAGGTTCACCCGCACGTGCCGGAAGCGTGGATTGACCACACGAAGACGAAGGTCGGGTACGAAATCCCGTTCACGCGACACTTCTACGTATACGAGCCGCCGAGGCCGTTGGCGGAGATCGACACGGAGTTGAAGGCACTTGAGGCGGAGATTCAGGCACTACTGGGGGAAGTGACACTGTAATGACCAATTCTTCGAATACCCCGCTTCGCTATGTTCTGCGTCCGGTGGAGAGGACGGGATTTCCCGACGCCACCGTCCTGTCCGTCTACCGTGATCACGGAGTAATTCGCAAGGACTCCCGCAGCGATAATCACAACAAAACGCCAGCAGACTTGTCCCGATACCAGCTAGTACAGCATCACGATCTGGTCGTCAACAAGATGAAGGCCTGGCAGGGGTCATTGGGAATTTCAGGGCACGAAGGGATCGTCAGCCCAGACTACCTCGTCTGCAAGTTGACCCCAAACACCCATCCCCGATTTCTCCATCACTTGCTGAGATCCGGCCCTCTCATCGGAGAATTTAAATCGCGATCGAAGGGAATTCGACCCGCTCAGTGGCGCCTCTATTGGGATGACCTGGCTCAAGTCAGTGTGACGCTCCCAGATTTGGATGAGCAGTGTCGCATCGCCCACTTCCTTGACGCCGAGACCGCCCGCATCGACCACCTCCGCAGCAGGTTTAGTCGCCAACGGAGCCTGCTGGATGAACGCGAAAGCACTTCACTTCCACTCACGGTCGCAGGAGCTCGACTCGACGACGAAAGCGTCAATACTGGCCTGGGGTGGCTACCTGCCATGCACCCCCGTGCTCAGCTCGTGCCGCTCATCAGACTTCTACAGCTTCAACGAGGCGCAGATCTCTCCGAAGACCAGCGCAGGAAGGGGAGCGTGCCCGTCGTTACAACCGCTGGCCTCGCCGGATGGCATGATGTAGCACTCTCCGAAGGACCCGGCGTTGTGATCGGGCGATATGGCTCAGTGGGCAATGTGCACTGGGTCGAGACACCATACTGGCCACACAACACTACGCTGTACGTGAAGAACTTCAATGGCAACGACCCCCGCTACTGCTATCACGTACTCCGTTCGCTTCCTTACGAAATGGAGCAAGCTCGTGCAGCAGTCCCAGGGGTGAATCGAAACGACCTACACCGCCAGAAAGTTGCTCTCCTGCCTCAAGACCTTCAACGGCGTGTTGTGATGCAGTTGGATACTGATGCAGAGCGGTTGGAATCGACTCAAAAGAGAATCAAGCGGGCCGAATCGCTGCTCATCGAACGCCGCCAAGCTCTCATCACCGCCGCCGTAACCGGTCAATTCGACGTCTCCACCGCCAGCGGACTCAACGTAACGGACGGAGTCCACCCGTGAGCCCCATCCACAACGAGTCCGCCTTCGGCGATGCCATAGTCGCCGCCATGACCGAGCGCGGCTGGCGCGAGGCGCGGCCCGAGGACTACCAGGCCGACCTCGGGCTGGACACCAACGAGCTGTTCACCTTCCTCGGTGAGACGCAGATCAACGAATGGAATGAACTCCTCACCGTCTACGGCAACAACGTCAACGACGCCCAGCACGGCTTCGCCCGGCGCCTGGACAAGGCGATCAGCGAGGACGGCCTGCTCAACGTCCTCCGCAACGGCGTCAAGGACCGGGGCGTCCGCCTTCGCGTGGCCTACTTCAAGCCGAATTTGGTCGCCGACGACTCCGTCCTCGACGGCTACCGCGCCAACCGCCTCACCGTCGTACGCGAACTCGCCTACGCCACCAAGCAGGCAGACTGGAACAACCGGCTCGACCTGACCCTGTTCCTCAACGGAATCCCGGTCGCCACAGCCGAGTTGAAGAACCCGCTCACCCGGCAGGGCGTCGAGGAGGCCAAGGAGCAGTACCGCACCGACCGCGATCCCACCGAGCTGATCTTCACCCGCCGTGTCATCGCGAACTTCGCGGTGGACCCGGATCTCGTCTTCGTGGCGACGCAACTCCGGGGCAAGAACACCCGCTTCCTCCCCTTCAACACCGGCTCGAACGGTGCCGGCCAGCCCGGCGGCTCCGGAAACCCCGCCCCGACCGCGTACGGCACGTACGCCACCTCCTACCTGTGGGAACAGGTCTGGGCGCGCGACAACTGGCTCGACCTGCTCCAGCGCTACGTGCACCAGCAGAAGACCAAGACTCCCGGCGGAGGCACCACCAAGTCGACGATCTTCCCGCGTTTCCACCAGTGGGACGTGGTGAAGAAGCTGACCGCACACGCGGCGACCCACGGCGTAGGCCAGAACTATCTCGTCATGGCCTCCGCCGGCTCCGGCAAGTCCAACACCATCGGTTGGCTCGCCCACCGCCTCAGCGATCTGCACGCGGACACCGACCCGCGCGTACTCGACCCGGAAGCCGTGGAGAAAGGCCGCCTCAAGCCCGGCGCACCCGTCTTCGACAAGGTCATCGTCATCACCGACCGCCGCAACCTGGACGCCCAACTCCGGGAAACCGTCGGCAGCTTCTCGCAGACCGAGGGCCTGGTCGTGAAGATCGACGAGAAGCACGGGGCGAAGAGCGAGCAGCTGGCCCGCGCGCTGTCACGCGACACCGGCAAGATCGTCACGGTCACCCTGCACTCGTTCCCGGCGCTCATCGACTACATCCAGCGCAACCCGACCGAGATCAAGGGCACTAACTTCGCGATCATCGTGGACGAGGCGCACTCCTCGCAGTCCGGTGGCGCCGCCACGGACGTGCGTGCTGTACTCCGTGACCTCGGTCTGGACTCCGATTCGGCGGATCAGGGCGCAACCGCCGTCACCGTCGAGGAAAAGCTGAAGAAGAAGGCCACGGAACGCTCCCAGGCCGCGAACCTCTCCTACTTCGCCTTCACCGCCACTCCGAAGGCCAAGACGCTCGAACTCTTCGGCACGGAACACACCGTCGACGGCAAGAACGTCTACCGCCCCTTCCACACGTACTCCATGCGCCAGGCCATCGAAGAAGGCTTCATCCTCGATCCGCTGCGCAACTACGTCACGTACGACACGTATTGGAAGCTGGTGAACCAGAACCCGGACGAGCGCGAGGTGGACCCCTCCAAGGCCAACGGCCTGCTCGCCCGCTACGCGCTCACCCACGAGTACACCGTCTCCCAGCACGCCCAGGTGATCGTCGAGCACTTCCTCGCGCACTCCCGAGGCCGGCTCGGCGAGCGGGCCAAGTCCATGGTGGTGACGGCCTCGCGGCATTCCGCCGTACAGATGGCACGGGCGATCAAGAGTTACATCAAGGACCGGGAGTACGACACCAAGTACCCGGACCTGGGCGTCCTAGTCGCGTTCTCCGGCTCGCTCACCATCGACGACGAGGAGACGACCGAGCCGAAGGAGAACGGCGGGATCGCCGAGAGCGCGCTGCCGAAGGCGTTCGCGTACACCCGTGCCGATGACAAGGCCGTGGCGGCCGGTGGGCGCGGGCAGCAGGAGTACAAGATCCTGGTGGTCGCGGAGAAGTACCAGACCGGCTTCGACCAGCCGCTCCTGACGACCATGTACGTCAACAAGAAGCTGACCGGCATCTCCGCCGTGCAGACACTCTCCCGCCTCAACCGCACCGCGGATCGCAAGTCGCAGGCCGACCTCGCGGTCCTGGACTTCGCCAACGACGCCCAGGACATACAGGACGCGTTCCGCCCGTACTTCGAGGAGGCGATGACTCTCCCCTCCGACCCGAACCTGCTCTACACAGCGCAGAGCCGTGTCATGTCGGCGCCGATCATCTCCGAGCCGGAGATGGACGAGTTCGCCGCCGCGTACTTCGCCGCGAAGGAGAAGGCGGCCGGTTCGCAGGCCAAGTGGGAGAAGCTGCACGCCGAGCTGTACCGGTTGCTGTCCCCCGCCGTCGCCCGGTTCACGCCCCTGCTTGAGAGCGAGGAGGACGACGACGTGGAGACCGCCGAGGACTTCCGCGCCGACCTCACCGACTACGTGCGCAAGTACGGATTCCTCGCCCAGATCGTGCCCTACCGGGACTCCGAGCTGGAACGACTACACCTCTACGGCCGCTACCTCCTCAACCGGCTTCCGCGCCGCGCCGACGGTGGCGTCGACATAGGCGAGATCGACCTCAGCCATCTGCGGGTGGAGAAGTCAGGCGAGCACGACAAGTCACTCACCGCCGAAGGCCCGGCAGAACTCAAGGGGTTCGGGGAGGGCGCGGGCGGCGCTGCGGAGGCCGAGAAGTCGCTGCTGTCGGAGCTGATCGAGAAGTTCAACGCCAAGTTCGGCACCGACTTCACCGAGGACGACGTCAGGCGGCCCTTCGATGAGGCGAAGGCCGACGGCAAGGTGCGAGCGGCGGCCGTCGTCAACGACGAGGACAACTTCGGCAAGGTCTTCGACAAGGTCTTCGCCGACAAGATGGCCGACCACATCGACACCATCGCCGGCATGGGACGGCAGTACTTCGGGCCCGACAAGGGGTTCAAGTCCAGCCTGGACCGTAGCGCGCGCCGGGCGGCGTGGCGGATGATCCGCCGCGAGGAGGGCGTGGAGGAGTAGTCCCACCACACACAGGAGGGTCCCGCCGTCACGCCTGCGCGGCGCGGCGGGACCCTCCGGGCATTGTGTGCCTCAGTCGGCGACGAGGCCGATGAATCCGGCCCACGCTCCTGGCCCAACGGTCAGCATGGGGCCACTGAGCTGCTTCGAGTCGCGGATGTGCACGTGCGTGGCCGCAGCGGCGAACTCCACGCACTGACCGTCTTCAGCCCCGCTGTAGGTGCTCTTGCGCCAGGCGACCTCCACGCATTCGCCGCCTTCGCCACTGCTGTAGCTGCTCTTGAACCACGCCGATTCAGGCACGGTCCGCACATCCATCCGGCTGATCATTTCTCTCCCAGGAGTCCCTCGACGACGTCCAGCGATTCGCGCGGTGTCAGGGCCTGAGCTCGAATGATCCCGTACTGCTCCTCAACATCCCGCACCACCGCCCAGTCCGTGTGCAAACGGCTGTCTCGCTGAACCTCAACGTAGGCCATCCTCCGCCCGTCATGTTTCTCGATCAAGGTAAATGGCCCGGCAAGACCGCAGTGCTCCGTCCGCTCAGTCGGCATCAACTGGACTTCGACGTTGCGCCGCTGCCCGTGAAGGATGATCTGCTCAAGCTGGCCTTGCAGCACGGCCCAACCGCCAATGGGCCGTCGCAGCACCGACTCTTCGATCACGAAACTGAGTGTTGGCATGGGTCTGCGAGCGAAGATTGACTGGCGGGCCATGCGTGCTGCTACGCGCTGTTCGATCGTCTCTTCGTCAAGGAGCGGGCGTCGCATGGTGAACACGGCTCGTGCGTAGTCCTCGGTCTGCAACAGGCCCGGAACTGCCAGCGTCGCGTAGACGTGAAGGGTTACCGCCTCCGCCTCCAGCCGCGCCATGTCCCGGAAGAACACCGGGTACTGCGCCCGCGCAACCTCCTCCTTCAACGCCAGCAACAAGCCCCCGGCCTCCAGCACCGCATCCGCCTTGTCGATGAACGCCGGCTGCGGGATCCGCCGCCCCTGCTCGAACGACGCGACGGACTGCGCCGCGTACCCCACCCGATTCCCGAACTCCGCCCGGTCCAGGCCCGCCCGCATCCGTAGCAGCTTCAACTGCCGCCCGAACGCGGTCATCACACCCGAACCCGGTTCGTCCTCCGGCCGCTTCCCGGACTCGGAGCCCCCATCCGTCCCCGTACCAGCAACCGTCTCGTCCTGCGTCATCGCCACCGCCTGTCCCACGTGCGTACAAGCTGGACGCACGCCACGTACAGCCAGCCCGCGACGGCGCGTCACCCCTGGTCACGCTACGCCACCAAGCGGCAACGTGGAGCCATGACCAGTAATCC
This sequence comes from Streptomyces sp. NPDC014727, assembly GCF_043083485.1. NCBI lineage: Bacteria > Bacillati > Actinomycetota > Actinomycetes > Kitasatosporales > Streptomycetaceae > Streptomyces > Streptomyces sp. NPDC014727. The sequence continues at coordinate 15,202 of NZ_JBIBYR010000056.1, forward strand.
ACCACTCCCGGTACGCCCCATCCGCACCACCCAACCGCGCCTCCCCTGGCACCACTTCACCATGCGGTTCAGCTCCGCGCGGTGCCCGTCTCGCCCGACGCCTGTCCCTCGACGCCTGGGGTATCCCGTACGACAGCGACACCCACGACACACTGACTGGGTCGTGCTGGAAGTGGGAATGCCATAGGCCCGGCGTGGCAGCTGGCCGTTTCACTCGGCTAAGCCTTGATCCACCGATTCGGTGTCTGTGGATAACTCTTCTTGGAACGAGGAAGTGCCTTGTGACCTGCGATGATGGGAGTTCTTCAGGCTT
>NZ_JBIBYR010000057.1:0-14633 GCF_043083485.1 Streptomyces sp. NPDC014727
GTACTGCAGGGGGGACCCTGTGGGAGAGTAGGACGCCGCCGAACTCCTTTTACGGAGAAGCCCCGTGCCCTTGTGGCACGGGGCTTTTCTGCGTTTCAGGACCCACTCATGCCGTCGTTCGGCTCTGCCTGTCCTCCTCCCGGCCGGCGACGTCGGCGCAACGTGGTGAGAGGGCCGGTGGGGCGGATGAGAGCTCGTCAGAATCTTCTGTGGTCAGTGGTTTTGAGTACCCCTGAGTTCAGGGTATGCTTTACCTCGTTGCCACAGCGCAGCAGGCCCCAATAGCTCAGTCGGTAGAGCGTCTCCATGGTAAGGAGAAGGTCTGCGGTTCGATTCCGCATTGGGGCTCAGTGAGAAGAAAGGCCCCCGCCAAACGGCGGGGGCCTTTCGCATGTTCGGTGCGTCCTTACTCGGCGCCCGTGTGGCGCGAATCGAGGCGGGCGATCTCGTCCGCTGAGAGGCGCAAGGCACCTGCGGCCACGTTCTCCGTCAAGTGGTCCGGATTACCGGTGCCGGGGATGGCAAGGACGTGTGAACCCTGCCCGCGCTGGGCTTATAGAGGCCGTAGCGGTTCTGTACACAGACCACGGGGGCGATGGACTGGGCCTCAGCCAGGTGGACGGCCTTGACTCCGGAGATGCCGAGGTGGCGTACGAGGCCCGCCTCGCGCAGCTCGGACAGTGCTCCGAAGTGCTCGGAGAGCGACTCCTGACCCATCAGACGCAGATGCACCAGATCGAGGTGGTCGCGGCCCAGTTGGCGCAGATTCTCCTCGACCTGGCCGCGTAGCTCGTCCGGCCTCGCGGGGGCGATCCACTCGCCCGAGGCGTCCCGCCGGGGACCGACCTTGGTGGCTATGGGGCGAGCGCCCGGTTGATCAGTTCGTTGGCGGACCGCAGAGACGAGAAGTAGAACGCGGCGGTGTCGATGTGGTTCACACCGAACTCGATCGCCGTCGGGGCACGCCGATCGACTGCTCATGGTTGCTCGGGGTGCCGAGGTGGAAGGCGGCGCTGCCGGTCAGGCGCATCGCACCGAAGCCGAGCCTTGATGAAATGTGTTCAGGCGGTGGGGGGTTCGGGGACGCGCATGGCGAGGATGGCCATGTCGTCGGAAGCCGGATCCGCGGCGAAGCGTTCGACTGCCCGCAGGATGCGTGCCGCCACCGCGCCGGCCGTGAGACCGGTACACGTGGAGAGGACGTCCGCCAGACCGTCGTCGCCGAGCATACGGGTGCCCTCACGGCGTTCCGTGACGCCGTCGGTCACGCACAGCAGGACGTCGCCCGGGGCGAGGGTGACCGTCTGCTCGTACAGTTCGAGGTCCTCGATCACGCCCAGCAGCGGCTGAGGTTCGGCCGCTGCCTCGACCGAGCCGTCCTGACGCAGGCGCAGCGGCAGGGGGTGGCCCGCGCAGACCACCTTCAGGAGAGCGCTCCCGTCCTCCTGGGGCCACAGCTCCCCGTACAGGAGGGTCAGGAAGCGGCTGCGGGCTCCCTCGTCCAGGATGGCGGCGTTGAGACGCTCCAGGACTGCCGGGCCTCCGAAGCCCTCGCGGGCGAGGAGGCGCAGGGCGTGGCGGGCGAGGCCCGTGACGGCCGCGGCCTCCGGACCCGTTCCGCAGACGTCACCGATGGCGAAGCCGTAGGCGCCGTCGCGGATCGGGAAGACGTCGTAGAAGTCGCCGCCGACCTCGTTGCCCTCGCCCGCCGCGCGGTAGATGACCTCGATCTCGACATTGGGGACATCGGGCAGCCCCGGCGGCAGCAGGCTGCGCTGGAGGGACTGACTGATCGCCATGCGCTCCGAGTAGAGGCGGGCGTTGTCGAGTGCGAGGGCGGCACGGCGGGAGAGGTCCTCGGCCAGTTCCAGGATCTCCTGGCGGAAGTGGTCGTCGGAGGGCTTTCCGAGCGTGAGCATGCCGATGACGCGGTTTCGGGCGACGAGTGGCAGGACCACTGTCTCTCCGCCCACCGCGGCGGCGGTGGCGAGTGTCGTACGGGCGCCGGAGCCGAGCCCGCCGGGCTCGCCGAGGCCGAGCGTACGCATGGAGGTGCGCAGGGCTGCCTGGTGGGCGGCCTCGGTCGGGGCCGTCCAGACTCGGGCGCCGGGGGTCGGTACGGGGTCGGGGGGAGCGATCTTGGAGAGCAGAGCCTTCAGGCCGTCGATGCGCTCCTCGTCCTCGTGCAGGACGTAGGAGAGGTAGGGCTCCGAGGACTGGTCGGCGATCGTGTAGACGGCGCACCAGGTGGCCAGGGTAGGGACCGTCATCTGGGCCATCAGGGCCAGGGTCTGGTCCCGGTCCAGGGTGCCGGCGAGCAGATCGGACGCCTCGACGAGGAAGGAGAGGGAACCGCGGCGCAGGCGCTCCAGTTCGCCGAGCCGGGCCGACTCGACGGCCAGCGCGATGCGGTCCGCGGCGAACTGGAGGCGCAGGGCCTCCTCGTTGGAGTAGCGGCCGGCGGCTTCCGCGGCGACGCCGAGCGAGCCCGTCAGACGTCCCTCGACCTTCAACGGGACGGTGACGACCGAGCGCATCCCCGTACCCCCGAGCAGCGGGACGGCGCCGGGGACGTGGTCGAGGTCTTCGTGGACGGCGGGCATCCGTGCGGAGCCGTAACGTCCGGTACCGGCCTCCACCGGAACCCGGGCGAAACGCTGACGGGCGGAGGGCAGGCCGGTCGTGGCCCGTACCTCCAGTTCTGTCTCGTCGTCCGTCGCCAGCAGCAGGAAGGCCGAGTCGGCGTCGAGCATGTCGCGTGCCCGTTCGACCGTGCGCTGGAGCAGGCCGTCGAGGTCGTCGGGGGCGGGGGAGCCGATGAAGATCTCGAACGGGTCCGCCTTGCGGTGCTGGGTGTTCGCGTCGGACACCGGCGCGCGTGCCGGGGACTGGAGGACGGCGCGTTCGTAGTCGCGGACGAGCAGGCAGACCGTGGACGGTTCACCGCCGGTGTCGCGGACCCGGAGGTGCGAGGCGTAGACGGGGATGGTGCGGCCGTCGGCGCCACGGATTCCGTAACTGCCCTCCCAGCGTGAGAGTTGCAGTGCTTCGACGATGCCCGTATTGGTGCCGGGTGTCTGCGGCCAGGCGGTGAAGTCGGTGAGCTGTTTCCCGGTGACCTGGTCCACGGCGTATCCGAAGAGGAACGCGGCGTCCTCGTTCCAGGCGGCGATGGACCCGGTGCTGTCGATCTGCACGACGGCCACCCGGACGCGCTCGTCGGCGACCGGGAGCAGGCCGACCGGGAGCAGGGGACCGGCGGAACGGATGCCCACCGGGCGCTCGGGAAGATCGAGCTGGAACCAGACATGTTTGTGGGTGGGCGAATACTCGACGCCCCACCGGGAGGCGAGCGCCGCGCAGAGCAGCAGCCCGCGGCCGTTCTCACGGTCCGGGCTGCCGAAATCCGGGCCCGAGCTCTGGAGCGGGACCTCGCGCTCCGGATAGTGGTCGGAGACCTCGATGCGGACTCCGTCCTCCGTACGCAGACACAGCACGTCCGCGGCGGTACCCGCGTGCACCACCGCGTTGGTCACGAGCTCGCTGGTGAGGACGACAGCGTCGTCGACGACATCCGTGTATCCCCATCCCTGGAGCGTGTCACGGACGAATGCGCGGGCGGTCGCGACAGAGCGCCCGACCGGGTCGAAGGTGGCAGCCGCGCGCGCGGTGATCACAGCACTCCCCATTTGGTGTCTCGTCGCTTCCCCGAGTCCTGTGCCCGTTTCTCGCCGCTTCGATTCGCCTGCCAGGCTAGACGCTCGGTCTCGGTGCCGGATACACGAGGGCCGACTTCGGGCAGGAACGATGAGGAACAGACACATGACCGGACAAGTGTGGGCTTCCCAACAAGATGATGTGGGGCAACCCTTGGAGGCTGCACCCGGATCGGGTGGGGCCTGGTAGGTTTCAACGATTTGACGTCCGCATGGTCACCCGTCGACGGTGGGCTGTGGCGGTGAGCCAATGAGGAACTGGGCAAGCTCCCAGATAAGGCCCGAGCTATACGGTCAACCCCTGCGGGAGGGATCACGGTGGAGTCTGGCGTGGCGGCGCGGGGATCAGGCACGCGCACAAAAGGCGGACAGTCCGTGAAGAAGCAGCGCAATGGAACCATCGAGGTCGACGCGGCGGCACTCAACAGATTGCTGGCGGGCCTGGTGGCCATGCGCGACGGGAATTTCCGCAGGCGCCTGACCGTCTCGGGCGACGGCGTGATGACGGAGATCGCGGCAGTCTTCAACGAAGTCGCCGACCGCAATCTCCATCTCACCGGCGAGCTGGCTCGGGTCCGGCGGGTCGTGGGGCGTGAGGGGAAGCTCACGGAACGGCTGGAGACGGGCGCCTGCGAGGGCTCCTGGGCCGCCGCCATCGACGCCTCCAACGAACTGGTCGACGATCTGGCCCGTCCGGTCTCCGAGGTCGGCCGGGTGCTGTCGGCGGTGGCCGACGGCGATCTGGAACAGCGGATGGAGCTGCGGTCGCACACCTCCGACGAGACGGTGCGCCCGCTGCGCGGTGAGTTCCTGAAGGTTGCCCGTACGGTCAACAACCTGGTCGACCAGCTGTCGGCGTTCACCGAGCAGGTGACGCGGGTCGCGGTCGAGGTGGGTACCGAGGGCAAGCTGGGCGGACAGGCCCAGGTGCGCGGCATGTCCGGTTCGTGGAAGGACCTCACGGACTCCGTCAACACCATGGCGTACCGGCTGACCGCACAGGTGCGAGACATCGCCCTGGTGACGACGGCGGTCGCCAAGGGCGACCTGTCACGGAAGGTCACCGTGCACGTGGCCGGCGAGATGCTTCAGCTGAAGAACACCGTCAACACGATGGTCGACCAGCTGTCGTCGTTCTCCTCCGAGGTGACGCGGGTCGCCCGCGAGGTGGGCACGGAGGGCGAGTTGGGCGGCCAGGCGACCGTGCCCGGTGTGGCCGGGGTCTGGAAGGACCTGACCGACTCCGTCAACACGATGGCCGGGAACCTGACCTCCCAGGTGCGCGGGATCGCCGAGGTGACGACTGCCGTCGCCAACGGTGACCTGTCCCAGAAGGTCACCGTGAGCGCCCGCGGCGAGGTCGCCCAGCTCGCCGAGACGATCAACCAGATGACCGAGACGCTGCGCACCTTCGCCGACGAGGTGACGCGTGTGGCGAGCGAGGTCGGCGGCGAGGGCCTGCTCGGCGGCCAGGCCCAGGTGCCGGGTGCCGCGGGCACCTGGAAGGACCTCACCGATTCGGTGAACACGGTCTTCCGCAACCTGACGACGCAGGTGCGCGACATCGCGCAGGTGACCACGGCAGTGGCCAGTGGTGATCTGTCGCAGAAGGTCACCGTCGACGTGGCCGGCGAGATGCTGGAGCTGAAGAACACCGTCAACACGATGGTGGACCAGCTTCAGTCGTTCGGGTCCGAGGTGACGAGGGTCGCCCGGGAGGTCGGCGTCGAGGGCCGGCTGGGCGGCCAGGCGGAGGTGCCGGGTGCCGCGGGCACGTGGAAGGACCTCACCGATTCGGTGAACACTGCTTTCCGCAACCTGACCGGTCAGGTGCGGGACATCGCGCAGGTGACCACGGCGGTCGCCAACGGTGATTTGTCGCAGAAGGTCACCGTCGACGTGGCCGGCGAGATGCTGGAGCTGAAGAACACCGTCAACACCATGGTGGCGCAGCTGTCCAACTTCGCCGACCAGGTGACGCGGATGGCACGCGACGTGGGCACGGAGGGGCGCCTCGGCGGCCAGGCACGGGTCGACGGTGTCTCCGGTACGTGGAAGGAGCTCACCGACTCCGTCAACTTCATGGCAGGGAACCTGACCTCCCAGGTGCGCCAGATCGCGCAGGTGACCACGGCGGTGGCGCGGGGCGACCTGTCGCAGAAGATCGACGTGGACGCGCGCGGGGAGATCCTGGAGCTGAAGAACACCATCAACACGATGGTCGACCAGCTCTCCGCCTTCGCCGACCAGGTGACGCGGGTGGCCCGCGAGGTGGGTACGGACGGGCGGCTCGGCGGCCAGGCGCAGGTGCCCGGCGTCGCCGGTGTGTGGCGCGATCTGACGGACTCGGTGAACGGCATGGCCGGCAATCTGACCGATCAGGTCCGCAGCATCGCCCAGGTCGCCACGGCGGTGGCGCGGGGCGACCTGTCGCAGAAGATCGACGTGGACGCGCGCGGCGAGATCCTGGAGCTGAAGAACACCCTCAACACGATGGTCGACCAGCTCTCGAACTTCGCCGAGCAGGTGACGCGGGTCGCCCGTGAGGTGGGCACGGAAGGCATCCTCGGCGGCCAGGCCGAGGTGCAGGGTGTGTCCGGTACGTGGAAGGACCTCACCCAGTCCGTCAACGGCATGGCGAACAACCTGACCCTCCAGGTCCGAAACATCGCCGAGGTCACCACTGCGGTCGCCAAGGGCGATCTGTCCAAGAAGATCACCGTCGACGCCAAGGGCGAGATCCTCGAACTCGTGACGACGGTCAACACCATGGTCGACCAGCTGCTCAACTTCGCCGACGAGGTGACGCGGGTCGCCCGCGAGGTGGGTACCGAGGGAATCCTCGGCGGTCAGGCCCGGGTGCGCGGTGCGACGGGTATCTGGAAGGACCTCAGCGACAACGTCAACCTGATGGCCAACAACCTGACCAGCCAGGTGCGGAACATCTCCCGGGTCTCGTCCGCGGTCGCCACGGGCGACCTCACGAAGAAGGTCACCGTCGAGGCGCGCGGCGAGGTCGCCGAGCTCGCCGACACCGTCAACACGATGGTGACGACGCTGTCCTCGTTCGCCGACGAGGTGACGCGCGTCGCCCGTGAGGTGGGTACGGAAGGTGAGCTGGGCGGCCAGGCACGCGTTCCGGGTGTCTCCGGTACGTGGAAGGACCTCACCGAGTCCGTGAACTCGATGGCGTCCAATCTGACCGGTCAGGTGCGGCAGATCGCCACGGTCACCACGGCCATCGCCAAGGGCGACCTCACCAAGAAGATCGACATCGACGCGCGCGGTGAGATCCAGGAGCTGAAGAACACCATCAACACGATGGTCGATCAGCTGTCCTCGTTCGCCGAGCAGGTGACCCGCGTGGCCCGTGAGGTGGGCACGGAGGGGCAGTTGGGGGGCCAGGCCCGAGTCCGGGACGTCGACGGCACCTGGCGCGACCTCACCGAGTCGGTGAACGAGATGGCCGGGAACCTCACTCGTCAGGTGCGGGCCATCGCGGCCGTCGCCACGGCGGTGACCCGGGGCGATCTCAATCTCAAGATCGATGTGGACGCGTCGGGCGAGATCCAGGCACTGCAGGACAACATCAATACGATGATCGCCAACCTGCGTGACACCACGGCCACCAACAAGGAGCAGGACTGGCTCAAGGGCAATCTCGCCCGGATCTCCGGTCTGATGCAGGGGCGGCGCGATCTCGACGACGTGGCCTCGCTGATCATGAGCGAGCTGACTCCGGTCGTCTCCGCGCAGCACGGTGCGTTCTTCCTGGCCATGCCGACCGGTGACACCGATGCGGTGGGACCGGACAGTGACAAGGACAGCTCGTACGAACTCCGGATGAGGGGCAGCTACGGATACTCGGCGGGATCGATGCCGACTTCGTTCCGGCCCGGTGAGACGCTCATCGGCACCGCGGCGGAGGAGAAGCGGACGATTCAGGTGGACAATGTTCCGCCTGGATATCTGAAGATTTCCTCCGGGCTCGGTGAGGCGCCGCCCGCGCATGTGATCGTGCTGCCGGTGCTGTTCGAGGGGAAGGTCCTCGGTGTGATCGAACTGGCCTCGTTCCAGCCGTTCACCCATATCCAGCGGGACTTCCTCAATCAGCTCGCCGAGATGATCGCGACGAGCGTCAACACCATCAGCGTCAACACGAAGACCGAGAAGCTCCTTGAGCAGTCGCAGGAGCTGGCCGAGCAATTGCGGGACCGTTCGAAGGAGCTGGAGATCCGGCAGCAGGCGCTTCAGGCCTCCAACGCCGAACTGGAGGAGAAGGCCGAGTTGCTGGCCCAGCAGAACCGCGACATCGAGGTCAAGAACACCGAGATCGAGGACGCCCGGCAGGTCCTGGAGGAGCGCGCCGAGCAGCTCGCGGTCTCGATGCGCTACAAGTCCGAGTTCCTGGCAAACATGTCGCACGAATTGCGTACCCCGCTCAACTCGCTGCTCATTCTGGCCAAGCTGCTCGCGGACAACGCCGAGGGGAATCTCTCGCCGAAGCAGGTGGAGTTCGCCGAGACGATCCACGGGGCCGGTTCCGACCTGCTGCAGCTGATCAATGACATCCTCGACCTGACGAAGGTCGAGGCGGGCAAGATGGACGTCAGTCCGACCCGGATCGCGCTGGTTCAGTTGGTCGACTACGTGGAGGCGACATTCCGGCCGCTCACCGCGGAGAAGGGGCTCGACTTCTCCGTACGGGTGTCGCCGGAGCTGCCCGCGACGCTGCACACGGACGAGCAGAGGCTGCTCCAGGTGCTGCGCAATCTCCTTTCCAACGCGGTGAAGTTCACCGACAGCGGAGCGGTCGAGCTGGTGATCCGGCACGCCAGCACGGATGTGCCGAACGCCATTCGTGAGCAGCTGCTGGAGGCCGGATCGCTGCATGACGCCGATGCCGATCTGATCGCCTTCTCGGTCACCGACACCGGTATCGGGATCGCGTCCAGCAAGATGCTGGTGATCTTCGAGGCGTTCAAGCAGGCCGACGGGACGACCAGTCGCAAGTACGGCGGCACGGGGCTCGGCCTGTCCATCAGCCGGGAGATCGCCCGGCTGCTGGGCGGTGAGATCCACGCGGCGAGCGAGCCGGGCCGCGGCTCGACGTTCACGCTGTATCTCCCGCTGCACCCGAGCGAGCTGCCGCCGCAGGGCTATCCGCAGGTGGGCCCGGGGCTCGTCGAGGCACACGGCGCAGCGATCGAGGAGGGTCCGTTCACAGACGCCCGTCCGGGCGCCGGCCCGACGGGGACCGTGCACGATTCGGCCGGAGCCGGCGGACCGGCGCGGAGCCGCAAGCCCCTGGGGAGCTCGGAGCGACGGCTCGCGCTGCCGTCGCGCGCCGCCGCTCCGGCGTCTCCGCAGGAGCCGTGGACGCTCGGCGGGCAGAAGGAACCGGAGGTTCGCAGGACGTTCCGGTTCCACGGCGAGAAGGTGCTGATCGTCGACGACGACATCCGTAACGTCTTCGCGCTCACCAGCGTGCTGGAGCAGCACGGTCTCGCGGTGCTGTACGCGGAGAACGGGCGGGTGGGCATCGAAGTCCTGGAACAGCACGACGATGTGACGGTCGTACTGATGGACATCATGATGCCGGAGATGGACGGCTATGCCACGACGGCGGCGATCCGCAGGATGCCGCAGTTCGCGGGGCTGCCGATCGTCGCGCTCACGGCCAAGGCCATGAAGGGCGACCGGGAGAAGGCCATCGAATCCGGCGCTTCCGACTATGTCACCAAGCCTGTCGATCCTGATCATCTCCTCTCCGTAATGGAGCAGTGGATGCGCGGAGAGTGATCATTTTATTGAGGGAATCGCGATGAGTTGGTGATTGGCTGTGCCCGCAGGAGTGTGAGAAGGCGCTGTACGGGGAACCTTCTGGTCCCCCACCGCGTTTTTGCTGTGTGCACAGTGACATCGCGGTGACAGGGTGTGGCGACGGGCGGGGTGCGGCTACCATGACCGGCACAAGGACGGACGGCGTAAGGGAGTCGTCCCCTGGGGCGGCGCCCGGTGCAATTCCGGGGCGAGGAGGACGGGCCATGGTGCAGAAGGCCAAGATCCTCCTGGTCGATGACCGGCCGGAGAATCTGCTGGCGCTGGAGGCCATCCTCTCTGCGCTCGATCAGACCCTGGTACGGGCATCGTCAGGGGAGGAGGCGCTCAAAGCGCTGCTCACGGACGATTTCGCGGTCATTCTGCTGGACGTCCAGATGCCAGGCATGGACGGTTTCGAAACGGCCGCCCACATCAAGCGGCGGGAACGGACCCGGGACATCCCGATCATCTTCCTCACCGCGATCAATCACGGTCCGCATCACACCTTCAGGGGTTACGCGGCGGGCGCGGTGGACTACATCTCGAAGCCGTTCGACCCGTGGGTGCTGCGGGCCAAGGTCTCGGTCTTCGTCGAGCTGTACATGAAGAACTGCAAGCTGCGCGAACAGGCGGCGTTGCTGCGGCTCCAGCTCGAAGGCGACGTCAACGGCGACACGGGCCACGAGCAGGAGCCCGCGGGGCTGCTGGCCGAACTCTCGGCGCGTCTCGCAGCCGTCGAGGAGCAGGCCGAAGCGCTGTCCAAGCAACTTGACGACGAGTCGGCGGACGCCGCGGCCGTGGCCACCGCGGCCCACCTGGAACGGAAGCTGACCGGCCTGCGCCGGGCGCTCGACGCGCTGGAACCCGGGACCGGAAGCGGCGCGAGCGTCGTTCCCTCGTAACGTCGTGCCGCGGCGCTGAGCCACGGCGCGAGCGGTCCGGCCGTGCGACCTGCGGTCGGTGAACGGCGGTTGTCCGGGACTTCGGCCCAACTTCCCTGCCACCCGACCCGTTCGACAGCGGGAACAGGGGCTCCCACCGGTGCGGACACGTGAGCGCGCGTCAGTTTGCCGCCTCCGTACGGCGACACGGACGGGTGAAGCGGCAGGCACGCGTGTTCACGGCCGTCGACACCGGTAACCTCGGCACCATGGCCTCACGTACGTCCGGCAAGGGTTCCCAGGGCACGGCGGGCACCGCGAAGCGCGTCGGCCGTACCGCGGGGCCGGCCAAGAAAGCGGCGCCCGCCAAGAAGACCGCCGCGAAGAAGACCGCGCCCGCGAAGAAGGCTCCCGCCAAGAAGGCGGCCGCGCCCAAACCCGCACCGTCGCCCACCGGTGGTGTGTACCGGGTGGCGCGTGCCGTCTGGCTCGGCGCGGCCCACGCCGTGGGTGCGATGTTCCGCGGCGTGGGCCGCGGTGCCAAGGGACTCGATCCCGCACACCGCAAGGACGGCGTCGCCCTGCTGCTGCTCGGCCTCGCGCTGGTCGTCGCCGCGGGTACCTGGTCGAATCTGCGCGGACCCGTCGGTGACCTCGTCGAGATGCTCGTCACCGGGGCCTTCGGGCGACTCGATCTGCTGGTGCCGATACTGCTCGGCACCATCGCCGTACGGCTGATCCGCTACCCGGAGAAGCCCGAGGCCAACGGCCGCATCGTCATCGGACTCTCCGCCCTGGTCATCGGGGTGCTCGGGCAGGTGCACATCGCGTGCGGATCGCCCGGCCGGGGGGACGGCACCACGGCGATGCAGGACGCGGGCGGACTCATCGGCTGGGCGGCCTCCAAGCCGCTGATCTACACGATGGGCGAGGTCCTCGCCGTACCACTGCTGTTGCTGCTCACCGTCTTCGGGCTGCTGGTCGTCACCGCCACCCCGGTGAACGCCATTCCGCAGCGGCTGCGTCTGCTCGGCACCAAGCTGGGCATCCTCGACCCGGTGCACGACCCCGAGGCGGACGAGGAGAACGACGACGAGCGCTACGACGAGCAGTGGCGCGAGGCGCTCCCCGCCCGCTCCCGCCGCTCCTCCGCACGCCGTTCCGAAGCACCCGCGGAGTACGACCCCGACCGGGCGGAGGCCGACGCTCTCTCCAAGCGCCCGAGGCCGCGCAGGCCTTCGGTGCAGCCCGCGATGAACCGCACCATGGACGCGGTGGATGTGGCCGCGGCCGCGGCCGCGGCGCTCGACGGGGCGGTGCTCAACGGCATGCCGCCCTCGCCGATCGTCGCCGACCTCACCCAGGGCGTCTCCGTCGAGCGTGAACGCCCGGGTACGCCGGTGCCGGGCGCCAGGGAGGGCGAACCCGCCACCGGGGGAGGCAAGCCGGAGAAACGGGCGGTGTCCTCGGGCGGCGTACCCGATCTGACGAAGCCCGCGCCCGACCGGTCGCAGTCCGAGCCGCTGCCGGCCCGCGCCGAACAACTGCAGCTCTCCGGCGACATCACCTACTCACTGCCCTCGCTCGACCTGTTGGAGCGTGGTGGCCCGGGCAAGACCCGCAGCGCCGCCAACGACGCGATCGTCGCGTCCCTGACGAATGTCTTCACCGAGTTCAAGGTCGACGCCGCCGTGACCGGCTTCACCCGCGGGCCGACGGTCACCCGCTACGAGGTGGAGCTCGGTCCCGCGGTGAAGGTCGAGCGGATCACCGCGCTCGCCAAGAACATCGCCTACGCCGTCGCCAGTCCCGACGTCCGGATCATCTCCCCGATCCCGGGCAAGTCGGCGGTCGGCATCGAGATCCCCAACACCGACCGGGAGATGGTCAACCTCGGCGATGTGCTGCGCCTCGCGGACGCCGCCGAGGACGACCACCCGATGCTGGTCGCGCTCGGCAAGGACGTCGAGGGCGGCTATGTGATGGCCAACCTGGCGAAGATGCCGCACGTCCTGGTGGCCGGTGCGACAGGTTCCGGCAAGTCGTCCTGCATCAACTGCCTGATCACCTCGGTCATGGTGCGGGCGACGCCGGACGACGTCCGCATGGTGCTGGTCGACCCCAAGCGAGTCGAGCTGACCGCGTACGAGGGCATCCCGCACCTGATCACACCGATCATCACCAACCCCAAGCGCGCCGCCGAGGCTCTCCAGTGGGTCGTACGGGAGATGGACCTCCGGTACGACGACCTCGCCGCGTTCGGATACCGGCACATCGACGACTTCAACCAGGCCGTCCGCAACGGCAAGGTCAAACCACCGGAGGGCAGCGAGCGCGAGCTCTCGCCGTACCCGTACCTGCTGGTGATCGTCGACGAGCTGGCCGACCTGATGATGGTCGCTCCGCGTGATGTGGAGGACGCCATCGTCCGTATCACCCAACTGGCCCGCGCCGCCGGTATCCACCTGGTGCTCGCGACGCAGCGGCCCTCGGTCGACGTCGTCACCGGTCTGATCAAGGCGAACGTGCCTTCACGGCTCGCCTTCGCGACCTCCTCGCTGGCCGACAGCCGCGTCATCCTCGACCAGCCCGGCGCCGAGAAGCTGATCGGAAAGGGTGACGGTCTGTTCCTGCCGATGGGGGCCAACAAGCCCACCCGTATGCAGGGTGCCTTCGTCACCGAGGACGAGGTCGCGGCCATCGTCCAGCACTGCAAGGATCAGATGGCGCCTGTCTTCCGCGAGGACGTGGTGGTCGGCGCGGCCAAGAAGAAGGAGATCGACGAGGACATCGGCGACGACCTGGATCTGCTGTGCCAGGCCGCCGAGCTGGTCGTCTCCACTCAGTTCGGTTCCACCTCGATGCTGCAGCGCAAGCTGCGGGTCGGCTTCGCCAAGGCCGGCCGGCTGATGGACCTGATGGAGTCGCGAAACATCGTCGGTCCGAGTGAGGGATCCAAGGCCCGCGACGTCCTGGTGAAACCGGACGAGCTGGACGGGGTGTTGGCACTGATCCGCGGGGAATCCGCTTCGTAGGTGAAGTGTGGGCAACCGTTTCGCCGGGTCGTACGTCAAGTTGAAGGGAGGGACGGCAAAATTGTCCTTCTCGGGGTGGCCCGGTGAATCCGACGGCGTTCGAGTCTGATGGCGTACAAAGTCCTTCGTCCCGGTTGCCCCACCCTTTCGTACCCCCCCTAGACTGAACATCCAGCAGGTGGCTCACGCTCGAAAGGCGCCCCCGTGTCCATCGGCAACTCCCCCGAAGACGACCGGCCTTCGATCGGTCGAGTGCTCCAGCAGGCTCGTATCGCCGCAGGTCTCACGGTCGAAGAAATCAGTTCGTCCACCCGGGTGCGCATCCCCATCGTGCACGCGATCGAAGAGGGCGACTTCTCCCGCTGCGGCGGCGACGTGTATGCGCGCGGCCATATCCGTACCTTGGCGCGTGCCGTCGGCATCGATCCGGAACCGCTGGTTTCGCAGTTCGACGCCGAGCACGGCGGCCGTCCCGCACCCACGCCCGCGGCGCCGCTGTTCGAGGCCGAGAGAATCCGTTCCGAGCCCCGGCGGCCCAACTGGACCGCGGCCATGGTCGCGGCGATCGTCGCCGTCGTCGGGTTCGTCGGCTTCACCTTCTTCAAGGGCGGCGACGACACCCCCAAGACCACTCAGGTCGCCGAGGGCTCGACGCCCGACACGAAGAGCCCCGCGCCGAAGGCCAGCAAGTCCGTCGATCCGAAGCCGGCGCCCTCCGACAGTGCCATCGCCGCGGCACCCCGCGACAAGGTGACGGTGAAGCTCAGCGCCAGCCAGGGCAAGAGCTGGATCTCCGCCAAGGATCACAACGGCCGGCTGCTCTTCGACGGTCTGCTCCTCCAGGGCCAGTCCAAGACCTTTCAGGACCAGGAGCGGGTCGACCTCGTCCTCGGTGACGCCGGGTCCATCGAGCTCTTTGTGAACGGCAAGAAGGTCGAGGACAAGTTCCAGCCCGGTCAGGTCGAGCGGCTCTCGTACACGAAGGGTGATCCGGCGGTCGGCTGACCAGTACACGCGAGGTTCCGAAGCGGGACCGGCGAGAGGGGGGGGGGGGGGGCCGGCGCCCCGGGCCCCCCCCCCCCCCGGGGCGGGGGGGGGGGGGGACCACCCCCCCGCCGGGGCGGGGGGGGGCCAACTTATTGTTTTCCCCAAGCCCCCCCCCCGAACCCCGCCCCCGT
>NZ_JBIBYR010000058.1:0-13555 GCF_043083485.1 Streptomyces sp. NPDC014727
GTCCCAGACACCGCCGAGCAACGAGAGTGGACCATGGAACTGCTCAAATAGGCATGATGTTGACAAATCAGATTCCACAGAATGATCCGGTTGACGTGGCCTTCGACGACGCCCGAGTTCCAGGGCAGGGTGAGACCGGCGATGACGGCATCACGGTCACGTTCGATGCCTGCGGCCAGGGTGTGGAGACTGGGGAGGTCGTCGCGTCGGACGGCGTCGAGCCACTGGGGGTCCCGGTAGTACCCGCCGAGAAAACAACGGAGTAGCCCCTGACCTGGCCCGTTGCCGTGGAGCCGGTGGCTCGTTGGGCTGAACGAGTGAATCCGGCGGCGAGAGGGGCGGGCAGATGGCAACGCGGGTGTTCTCCGATGAGGAGTTGGAGGCCCTGCGCTCGTTCCCTGCGATCGGCAAGGACGAGCTGATCCGCTACTTCACCCTCACCCCGACTCGGCCGCCCGCCGGCGATGACTGACGAACAGGTACGTCACGCACGCGACCTGCTCGCCCGTCCGGAAACCACCGTCACCTCGATCGCGAAGCTCCTTGGGGTCTCCCGCAACACCATCTACAACTACGTGCCCGAGCTGAGGGGAGGCCGTCTCGCGCTCGCCGAGTCGACCAACACGGCAGAACTGCCCCGACCCTCCAGGCCAGCTGACTGATCACCGCCGTTTACGGCTGGTGACGATCCTGCTGGCATATTCCGTACCCAGCGCCAGGGCGTACATCGTGCCGGTGGACTGAGTGGGAGGACCGGACGGACCGGCCCTCCCGCGTTGATCAGTTGCAGGTCATGCTGACGGGTGCGTGGTCCGGGTCATTCCGGTAGCACAGGTGCTGCGGGGCCTTCAGGTCCAAGATGGAACCCTGCCACACGGTGCCCTGCCACAGAACCTGCGGGGAACCGGAGTTCTCCAGCAGACGGGGGTAGCGCAGGACCTCCCAGGACGGGTACTTGTCCTTGTTCGTGTCGACGTCGAAGCCGGTGAAGTTCTTGTTCTTGTCGTCGTAACCGTGCGGGTGAATGTGGAACGTTGCGTTGATCCGGCCGAGATTCGCGTACTGCGAGCCCGGGACGTCCACGAACGAGTTGACCGCTGACACGTCCACCCGGATGCCGCCGTCACCGTAGGGCTCCGCCCAGTACTCGTTCTGCGGGGTCCGGTCGTCCTGGATCACCTTGGCGTGCTCGGTACGCACGAGAGGCTTGGCATTACGGCACGGCAGATCCCCGACACAGGACTGGTCGACGTAGATCCCGACCTGGCCCGTGGCGGTGTCCCAGGCGATGGCCACCTTGGAGCTGGCTTCGGGTTCGGTGCTCCACAGGCGGTGGTTGCCCAGGGAGTGGTTGACCGGGTTGCCGTCGTCGCCGATGTAGCCGCGCGCCACGACGATGCCCCGGTCGGGGCCCTTGGGCAGCAGCGTGGCGCTCTCCTTCAGATCACCCGGGGCCGGGCTGCCCTGGAAGAACTGGGCGTTCGCACGGGGGATCAGCGGGTTCGCGATCTCGTTCGACGACCACCGGATGGGGCCGTGCTCGAACATCTGGGTGACGCCCTCCTGCTGGAGTTCGTCGGTAATGGGGTAGCCGTACACCCCGCCTTCCCAGCCCGCCTGTCCCCAGCGCTGGCCGATGAGACCCCAGACGGGGTGGACGCCGTTGGAGCGCGTGGGATGCCAGTAGAGCGAGCCGCCCTGGAACTGCTGCCGCTTGCCGGCGCCGTCGGGGTTGGTGCGTTCGTCGTCGACCGGGTAGCCGAGCTTCCCGCCCTCGTGGCCGAGCGCGCCCCACTTGCCGCCGATCGTGCCCCATACGGGGTGCGCGTCGCTGGCGGCGGACCAGTAGATGGTGCCGCCCGTGAACTCCTGTCGCTTGCCAACGCCGTCGGGGTTGTCCAGTTCGATGTCGGTCGGACAGCCGAGCGGTCCTGTCTCGCGGCCCAGCTCGGTGTACTTTGCGAGGATCGCTCCGCCGACCGGCTTGCCGCAGACGTCATCCGCGGCCGCCGGGGACGCTTGAACGGTAAGAGCGGCGAGGGAGGCAAGGGCGACGACCACACCCTTGAGCAGAGTGGCCTTTCGCCGTAATGGTCGAGTCGACACTTCCACAAGCGGTTCCCCTCAGTATTCGGTCATTGGTGGTCAAACCGCACAAGAGGTGCGGTCCGGGGACAATGACGCCTGCGCGGGCCTACAGGGTGCGAGTGGGCGAAAGTAGCGGATCAGCTCGTCCTTGCCGATCGCCAGGAAGGAACGCAGGCCTCCAACTCCTTATTGGAAAACACCCGCGCTGCCATCTGCCCGCCCCGTCGCTGCCGGATTCACCCGCTCAGCTCAACGAGCCACCGGCTCCACAGAAACGGGCCAGGTCAGGGACTACTCCGTTGTTTTCTCGGCGAGTACTACCGGGACCCCCACTGCGGCAGCCGTTCGCCCTGGCGCTCGGTGAGCATCTGGGCGAAGGACCGGACGTGCGTGGTGAGGGCGTCGAGTTCGGGGCAGTGGACCAGGACTGCCTTGAGTCGAAGGTGGTCGATATCAGGGAGGCTCTCAGGGCGCCGGAGGATCCAACCGGCGACGACGCGGGGTGAGGGTGGCCGAGCTGTGATCGAGGTCCTCTTCTCCCGGAAGTAGGCGCGAACGCGCTGGTAGCTGCCCTGATAGCCGAGCGGCACGATCTCCTCCCATACCGTCCAGGCGTTGGTGCAGCCCTGGTTCCAGCGGTCATCCAGGTAGGGCTTGAACGCGTCCAGCTTGGACGGCCGGCCCTGCCACTGTCCGCGGAAGAGGTCTTCCGGGGGTGACAGACCCCACCGAGGCGTCCGACCGAACGGCCCCGTGACTCTGCGGGCTGCTCAAGACAGGGCGGTCGGCCTACAGGGCGGCGGGACGGCCCGGAACAGCTCCCACAAGGGACGTGAGCCGGACGCCCATACTCCGAGGGTGTGGCGGTCGATCACGTGGAGGCGCTGCTGCTTCGCGAAGGTCACGGCCGGGGCGGTCACCCGGCGGGAGCGATTTCCCCTTTGATCAGCCTCGCCGCCAGCCCACGCAGCGCGTGGCTCCTTGCCACGCCCGGATCAGGCAACTCGGAGTGATGGCTGGTGGTCTTGTGACCCTGCCGGAGGCTACTGCTGTGGGCTGGGGCCGGCTGTGTCCAGGGCGGCGCCGACCTGGTCGGCGAGGGTTACAGCGACCAACCGGGCTTGCAGGGCGGGGCGGGTGCTCGGCGCCGGGGTGAGCATGAATCGGCCCTGGAACCGGCCACCTCCGCTGGCCCGCAGCTCGATCTCCTCCCGGGGCCAGCCGAGCTGGTCCACGTCCCATCGCTTGCGTCCGACGGTGACGCTGCCGTCTTGCTCCAGGCGAGCGGGGTGACCCAGGAGGGAGCCGTACTCGAAACGGCACTGCCGCAGCTGCAGCAGGTCGGTGAGTTGCCGCTTGACGTGGTCGACGACCACATCGGCGGAGGAGGCCGACTGAGCCAGCTGGGCGGTGTCATGGACGCGGAGGAGGTAGTCGGCGTCCGTGACGACGAGCACCTCCAGCTTCCGGGCGCGGGCAGCCAGCTGCGACACCGCCAGACCCACCGCCAGCAGCAGGGCCGCGGTGGCGATGTCCCCGCGGCGGCCGATCGTGAAGCTCTGGTAGGGGCGGGTGAGGAAGAAGTCGAACCACACGGCTGCGGACAGGGCCGCCAGAGCGCCGGCCAGGCGGCTGCCGGCAGCGGCAACGGCCACGATGACCACCACCAGGATCAGAGCCAGGTTCGTGCTCGACACGCCGCCCCGGAAGGGCACCATGACGAGCGCGACCAGCAGCGGGCCCGCCAAGGCTGCCGCCAGTGCGATGCGGTCCCGAAGCGGATACCGGGCCATCTGTCCACCTCCACCGCACTATCTATCACGAAGAATCCCCTTTGTCCGGGTGGCGTGCAGGCAGCAACAGTTGCTTGTGGCTAGAGACCTCCCGCGCATCCGATGGCGATGCGGCGGAGGCCGGCGCGCAGAGTCGCGTAGTCGGTGAGGTTGGCGAGCAGCTCGCGGGCGCCGGGGGTACCCAGGACGATGTCCTGGACGCGGGTGGAAGCCGTCGAGGTCCAGGATGTCGCGGGCGGCGGCCGGGTCGCGGAGCCGGTCGCGAACGTCTTCGCTCCGGTCGGCAGCGGGCGGGCCGTCCGGGCCGGTGGGCAGGTGCAGGTAGCCGAACGAGATCCGGCGGATCGGGTGGGTCGGGCGCACAGATGTGCCTCCGGTTCTCTGGGGAAGGGAAGGGTGGGGACGACCGGAGCGCCGAGCCCGGTCGGGGAGATCTGGGTGGCGCTCGGTGGTATCAGCGGTGCCTGGGGATGCCTGGGCTCTTCAGCTGGCCTGTGCGAGGAGCGAGCGGGTCAACGCCCGCAGGGTGGAACTGCTGCTGGCCGACCCCGCGACCGCGCCGCACCTGGGCGGGGTGCTGGTGATCGACGACTCCGGGGACCGTAAGGACGGGATGGCGACCGCGCACATCGCACGGCAGTGGCTGGGCCGGCTGGGCAAGACCGACAACGGCATCGTCACCGTGACTACCTGCTGGGCCGATGAGAACCTCTACACGCCGTGCCCTACAGCCCAGCCCATCACTTCCCCAAGGGCAAGAGCGACCCCGGCTTCCGCACCAAGCTGCAGATCGCCGCAGAGCTGGCCCGCGCCGCGAAGGCTACCGGGGTAGCCTTCCGGGCCGTGGTGGCCGACTGCGCCTACGGCGACCAGGACGGCTTCCGCAGACAACTCCCCGCGGCAGGACTGCCGTTCGTCATGGCCCTCAAACCGAGCCACGGCACCTGGGCCTACGGCAAGGACGCCTACGGCCCTTCTCGGCGCGGGCCTGAGCGGCGGCGCTCTTGCGGGCGGCGGCCTGGCGGATGTTGTCGGGTTTGCCGCGCATGCCGGTCAGCTCCCGGTCTGGCTGCGGATGATCGTATCAGTGCGGGCGTCGACGCCGGCCCCGCGGACGGCTTGCGGGGACCCGTCGGCAAGACGGGTCTGCTCCAGCTTGAGGCTGATCCGGCCGAGGGCATCCACTTTCTGGCGGCGCCCGGCGAGCCAGATGTTGTCCTCGCTCATCGGCTGTCCGGTCCGGCCGGTGCAGGCTCGCTGCCGTTCCTCGACGAGCTGGTCGGTGCGCTGTCGCTGGGTGGTGAGTTCGGGCAGGAAGGTGGCGTCCGTGGCGAACTTGTCGCAGGTCAGGCAGGCGTTGCCGTTCGCGCATGCCTGACAGGTTGGCAGCAGAAACAGCCCGTTGGGCAGGATCCGGTCGGTGCGCTTGTCCAGCTCCAGCATGTCGTAGAGGTCGCGCGGGTCGGTGGACAGCTCGCGGGCGTCGGCGGTGATCTTCCGGTAGCGCAGGAACTCCCGCTCATGGGTCTCGGCGAGGGTCTGCGCGTAGTGCATCAGCATGGCCAGCGACAGGTGGCCGCCGGCTCCAGGTAGCGGTGGGCGTCCGCGATGGCTTCCAAGGGGAAAGTCTTGTCGATCACGGGGGCGAGCTCGCCCTTGGCGAGGCCGTCGCTGACAAATGCGACCGCTTTGGCCCGCCGACGGTCGTCGGTGGTGATCTCGAAGAGTTCGAACCCGCGGATGGTGAGGTGCTTGAAGAGGACCTCACCGGTGTTCAGCGGGGTCGGCGTGGGGTCGAGAACGCCGTGGAGGACGATGACGGTTTCGTGGGCGGCGGCCTTGACCAGGTCGGCCAGGGCCGGACCGTCGACGGGGTCGAAGATGACCTGGGCGCCCTTCCCGCCGGTCAGTTCCGCACCGTGGCCGGAAGGCCGGCTACTGAGGGCACCCGATCCCGCGTACCGGATCGTGGTTTCGGTGCCCCTCCGTGGCTCTGGCATTGAAAGTGATCCAGAACCACGATTTAGTCCACGTCGACAAGGCGACGCCAGGAAGCCGTCCCAGGAGACCGAGGGCCGGGCCGGGGCGGCCGTCGGTGGCCGAGTTCCTCTGGCGAGCGAGGCGTCCGCACGTGTCGGCTGACCGGATCGGTCCGCTTCGGGACCCGATGCGGCCTGTCGCCGCCCCGTCCAAACGGCTGAGGCTTGGGGCATGAACCGAGCACTGATCGTCATCGATGTCCAGGAGTCCTTCCGCGCGCGTCCGCTGTGGGAAGCGATCTCCGACCCGAAGATCGCCGACAAGGTGAACCGACTGGTCCGGCTGGCCCGTCGGGCCGGGGACCTGGTGGTGTGGGTACTGCACTTCGAGCCCGGGAGCGGCGGTGTCTTCGACCCGTCCCTCGGCCACGTCCGGCTGCTGGATGAGCTGGAGCGGCGGGAGGACGGCGAGCCGTTGATCCACAAGAGCTCGCACAACGCTTTCACCACCACCAACCTGCAGCAACTCCTCACTGCGCACGGGGTCCGCGAGCTCACCCTCTGCGGCATCCGCACCGAGCAGTGTGTGGAGACCACCGCTCGCGTCGCGAGCGACCTCGGCTATCTGGTCACTTTCGTCGTCGATGCGACCGCCACCAACCCGATCCCGCACCGCGGCGCCCCCGCCGACCAGAGCGTCGCCGAACTGCTCGCCGACCCTCGTACCCTGCCCGCCGACGAGGTCGTCCGGCGCACCGAGTACGCCCTTGCCGGCCGCTTCGCCACCATCGCGACGGTCGACGAGGTGGAGGCCGCGGCGGATCTCCCGGCATGATGACCGAATAATGAGCCACGTCGTCTTCTTTCTGGTGCCTGGAGTCCATCTGCTGGATCTGGCCGGCCCCGCACAGGTCTTCTCCACCGCAGCCGCCTTCGGGCACTCCTACACCCTCAGCTATGTCGCCGAGCGGCCGCAGGTCCCCACCGCTCAGGGACTGCCTCTGGTGGCCGGGGCCGGCTGGCCCGAACTCGGGCCCGAGGACCTGATCGTGGTTCCCGGATGGCGGGCCGTCACGCTGGCCGACTCGCCTGCCATCGCCGACACCTCCCTGAAGGTCTTGCGGGACCACCACACCAGAGGCGGGACGGTGGCCAGCGTATGTGCCGGCGCGGAGGCACTCGGGCGGGCCGGCCTGCTCAAGAGCCGTCGCTGCACCACTCACCACGACGTGCAGGACGAGCTGGCCTTGCGCCACCCTGGAGCGGTCGTCGTCCGCGACGTTCTGTTCACCGCCGACGACCGGGTGATCACCTCGGCCGGTATCGCCAGCGGCATCGACCTGGCCCTGCACCTCGTCGCCGGCAGACATGGGCCCGCCGTTGCCGCCCGAATAGCCCGGGACATGGTCGTCTACGCCCGCCGCAATGGCCACGAGCCGCAGTCCAGCGCCATGTTCCGGCACCGGTCCCACCTCGACGACACCGTGCACCGCGTCCAGGACCTCATCGACACCCGCTTCGACCAACCGCTACCGCTGCCCGGCCTGGCCTCGGCTGTCGGCGTCAGCGAACGTACCCTCACCCGGCTCTTCAACCGTGCCACAGGCCTCACCCCGCTGCGCTACCAGCAGACCCTGCGCCTGGAACGCGCAGAGCACCTCATCAGCCACGGTGCCACGATCACGGCCGCCGCCCGCTCGGTCGGCTTCGAGGACGCGCGCATGCTGCGCCGCCTGCGCGCCCGCGCGGCCTGACGACGGCCGGCAAAGCCGACCCGTGTCGGTGCGGGCCAGCGGCGCGCTTTTCCTGGATCGGCCTACCTACGTGGTGAAGCGGTGGTCGGCGCGCGGCACCGCGAAGCTGCCGTCACGGCTGTAGCTGGTAAAGGTCCAACATGGCCGGTAGCGACACCGGCTTCCTGCCGTCTTGTTGTCCACGCTGAACAGCAGCACGACCGCGATCAAGCAGTCAGCCGCCGGGCCTGGGCGAAGCACTGGCCTTCACTGGCTTACAGAAGGCCACCACGAGCAATGCTCATGACCTGCGGATCGACCTCGGGCGGAACGCGATGGGCGTACCTTCGCGAGCGATCGACTTCTGGTCATCGAGTAGGTCGACGTTGCACCGTCGGTCGGGAAGGCATGCCCGGCTCTCTGATCGACGACATCGTCCGCGAGGGTGCGAGGCGGATGCTCGCCGCCGCCCTGGAGTCCGAAGGGCGAGGTCAGGAGGGTTCGTCGCCTTCCTGCTGGGCATGGCGTTCTACGACTTCCCCGCCGAGCACTGGATCCACTTGCGCACGACGAATCCCATTGAGTCGACCTTCGCCACCGTCCGGCTGCGAACTAAAGGTCAGGCGAGGCGCAGGCAGCGCGGCCGCCGCCCTGGCCATGGTCCTCAAGCCCGTCGAGTCCGCGCAGGCCCGCTGGCGAGCGGTGAACGCTCCCCACCTCGTAGCCCTTGTCCGCGCCGGAGCCCGCTTCGAGGGCAGTCACCTTATCGAACGCTCCGAGACCCTCGCGGCGTGATCGAAGCCGCGAGGATCGGAGCGACCGGCCAGGCGCAGGACTACTGCACGCGGGACTCCTGCGGGGTGTGAGCGCGCAGGGATTCTGTGAACCACGTGAACACCGGTGCCAGGTTGGGCGGGACGGGCCATCCGTTGATGACGGCCAGCGGGTGCCAGTAGCGTTCCGCGCGGGGGTCGTCAGCGGTCTCCAGGCGTGTCAGCAGCCAGTGGTGCAAGTCGGCGTCGTCGGCGCGGTTGAAGGTTTGCGCGTAACGGGCGGTAAGGGCGTTGATGATGGATGCGGCCTCGGCCGAGGCCGGAGCGGTGCCGGCATCGAGCTCGCGGCCGACACTGTCGCGGACGGTCTCGGTGAGGTGGTGGTGCAAGCCGGTGACGTCGCCTTGGGCGCGCTCGGCTGCCTGGTACTCCGCCATGCGACGGACGGCAGCGCGGAAGTCGGGGTCCTGGGTGAGTTCGGCGAGTTCCACCCAGGCGTCGACCTGATTGGGTTCGGGGTCGTCCGGCAGTTCGGGCATGGCCGAGCGCATCATGGCGACGAAGTCAGCATTAGCGTCGAGCCCGCCGAAGGTATCGTCGATGAAGTCGATGAAGTCGGTGATGAGGCGTCGGCGTTCGTCGTCGGAGAGCTTGACAAGCTTGTGCATGAGGTCCATTTCTTCGGGGGTGGAGCCCCGTTTGGCCACCGCTCGCAGCACCGCGATCCGCAGCCGGAGGGTGCGGATCTGCACCTCCAGGGCGTCGGCGTGTGCGGCCGCGACCTCGGGCACGGAGACCTCCCGGTCCAGCACCTGCCGGATGGCAGCAAGGTCGAGCCCCAGGTCACGCAGGGTGCGGACCAGATCCAGACGCGTCAGTGCGCCGATGTCATAGAGACGGTAGCCAGCCGGGCTGCGGTCCGTCGGCGGCACGATTCCGGTGTCGGAGTAGAACCGAAGGGTCTTGACCGTCAGCCCGGTCCGCCGGGCCAGGGCCCCGATCGTGAAGAGCGTGTCGCCGTTCATGCCTGCACCTTCGTGCCTCCCCCTACGGGAGACCCAAGCCCAGTTTCCCCGCGGGTGCTTCAACCCCAATGGGCCACCAATCCACAGGACTTGACAATTACTCGGCCACCACGGCGACGCCGTCCTGCTGCCACGGGGGTCCCGCAGCGCTCCCAAAAGACCTCCTCGATCACCACTGTGCGGCGCTCGCGGCTACGCCAGGAAGCGGCGGATCAGCTCGCCGGTCTCCTCAGGGCGTTCGAGATACAGCATGTGGCCCGCATCGAGTTCCGCCACCGTGAGGCGCTCGCCCAGTGTCGCCCGGCACGCTTGGACGTACTGGGCGGAGACGAAGCCGGATCGCCCGGCGATGAGGAGGAGCGTCGGCACGGCGGGGGGTGGAGTGACGGCTGGTCCCGCCATCTCGGAACATGCCGTCACGACGGCTGCGGGCTCGAAACGCCACTGCCACCGCCCGTCGCTGCGTCGTACGAGGTGCTCGGCGACCTCCTCGTCCACGGCCGCGGCGGAGACGGCCGGCCAGGCCGACCTCCGCTCCGTGCGCGCTTGTTCCGGGTCCGTGAAGAAGCCGGAACGCAGCGTCCGGCGGGCCTGCTCGTGCATCTGCCCGGCGGGCAGGCCGGCCGAGGGGTCGAGCAGGACGATGCGGCCTACGCGTTCGGGGGCCGCGTGGGCCAGGCGCAGCGCGATCAGCCCGCCGTACGAGTGCGCAAGCAGATCCACACGGTCCAGGTTGCGGGCGGCCAGCACGGCGAGCATGTCCGCCACGTGGGCTTCGGTGTTCCACGGTGGGGCGTGGTCGGAGCGTCCATGCCCGCGCAAGTCCGGCGCGATGACCGAGAAGTCGTACAAGGAGGTCTCGACGATGCGCCGCCAGCGAGCGCCGTGCCCCTTGATCCCGTGCAGCGCGAGCAGTGCGGGCCCTTCGGCTGCACCGTAGTGACGGACGTACGGCGCCGTCACGTGTGCCCGCCTCCTTCGCTGCCAGGCGCTCCGGCCATCTGATCACGTGGCGTGGCGGAGCGGTAGGAGTGGCCGAGTTCCGGGCCGAGGCCGAAGTAGTGCCGGAAGTTGTAGATGAGCGGGCTCCATGCGGCCGGGTCGATGTGATCGGTACCGGGGACGACTATGCGTGGGTCGGCGTGCACCTTCAGCACGTGGGCCTCGACGATGAGGAACTCACCGGAGGCGTCCGGCCGGATGCGCTCGGCGCGTGCCTCCAACTGGAGCGGGCATCCGTCGACCCGCGGCGGGCGGACCGTGTGGGACGGGCGGCTGCTCAGCCACGCCGCGCCGAACTTGTCCTTTTCGAAGCGGCAGCCGTCGTGCTTGGTCGGGGGGACCGGATGGCGGCCGGTGAGCGGGGCCAGACGCTCCACGGCCTGCCACTGACCGGGGGCGGCGATGTTGATCACGAGTTCGGGACGGGCGGTGAGGTTGCGCGCGGTCTGGCCGTCCGGGCCCAGGCCGAGCACGATCACCTGTCCCAGCGCCCATGCGGAGGAGATCGGCGCGAGGTTGACGGAGGCGTCCGGGTTCTCGGTGGTCAGGAGCACCACGGGAGTGCCGAAGTACAGAACGCTCGGCTCTATGGAGACACAGGGGTCGGTGCCGGAGCCGGGCCGGACGAGGGGCTCAACGATCTTCATGAACGAAGCGTAGGGGCGGATCACTTCGGCAACCGCCGAACCGTTCCCGTCCCGTGAGACCCGGAGCGCAGTTAAGGAACGACCGTTCTTGACTGGTCGTTCCTTAACTGTGTACGGTCATTCCATGGGACGACCGAGAGGATTCGACGAGGCTGACGTAGTCCGGTCGGCGGCGAAGCTGTTCGCCAGCCGGACCTACGACGGCGCATCCGTGGACGACCTGGTGTCACACCTCGGTGTGCACCGCAACAGCCTGTACAAGACGTTCGGCAGCAAACGCGGGCTCTATCTGGCCGCGCTGAAGTGGTCCCTGGAGCATGAGGTGGCCGGCCTGGTGGAGCGTGTCACGGCAGCGGGCGGCCACACGGAGAAGGCGCACGACGTCCTCGCCGACGCGGTCACCGGAACAGCACTCGACCTGGTCCTGCTGGCCGCGGTCGAACGGGCACCGGTGGATGCCGAGGTGGCCCAACTTGTCGGCGAGGCGTTCACCGCGCTGGACAGGGCAGTCGGCGACGCGGACCGCGCCGCCGACAACAGGAACGCCACCGCCTCACCCGTAGCGGCCACCGCACTGCTCATCGGTCTGCGCACACGCGCCAGGTCCGGCACGACCGACGAGGGCATCATCCGAGCCGGCGTCGGCCTGGCGCAGCGCCTCGGCCAACCCTGACACTCTCACAGCAAAGGAAGCACCATGGCACACATCAGCATCGACGACGACAACCTGATCGTGGAGATCGAGGGGCTGGACAAACTCTGGGCGCTCAAGAGCCGCCTGACCATTCCGCTGGCCCACGTGCGTGGCGCCACGGCTGACCCCGGGATCGTCAAGGAGCCCAAGGGGCTCCGATCCCCGGGCACCCATGTTCCGGGCGTCGTCACCGCCGGCACCTTCCACGTCGACGGCGAACGGGTCTTCTGGGACGTCCGCGACCCGGCCAAGGCGGTGGTCATCCAACTGGCCGACGAACGCTACGCCCGCCTCGTGATCCAGGTTTCCGATCCCCGCGCGACCGTGGCACTCGTTGAAGACGCCCTGCCCAACTGACCCCGCCCACGCGCAGACCGAGGCCGCTCTCCGCAGTGACGCGGAAGCCGGCGGCGCACAGGAAGAGAGAAAAGAACTCGTGACTGACGAGACGGTAGTCATCAACAGCCACGGCTGTTCACTGGCCGGGACATTCACCGCGGCCGCCGACCCCGTCGCCGCCGCCCTGTTGATCCCCGGATCCGGCAGGGTGAACCGCGATTCGGACGCACGACTGCCTGGTGGGCCGATGCTCAGGACCGGAATCACCCGCGCTGTCGCGGACACCCTGGCGAAGGCCCGAGTGTCCACACTCCGCTACGACAAGCGCGGCGTCGGGGACAGCGACGGAGACTTCCTGCGTGCCGGGATGGAGGACGGGCTCGCCGACGCGCGGGCCGCGCTCACCTGGCTCGCCGACCGGGCCGCCGGTCTCCCCCTCCTGGTCGTCGGACACAGCGAGGGCGCCTGGTACGCGGCACAACTCGCCGCCGACGCGCAGGTGGCGGGAGCGGTCCTGCTCTCCGCCGCCGCACGGCCCGGCGGCGACATCCTCGCCTGGCAGGCCGAGCAACTGGCCAGCAGGCTGCCCCTGCCGGTCAAACTCGTCCTGCGGGTGTTGCGCACGGACCTCGGCCGCGCCCAGCGCAGGAATCTGGAGAGGATCACAGCCTCCGACGAGGCCGAGATGCGTCTTCAGGGGCAGCGTGTGAACGCGCGCTGGACCCGTGACTTCGTCGCCTGCGACCCGGCGCCGGCGCTCGCCCGGATCACGGTTCCGGTCCTCGCGATCACAGGGGGCGGCGATCTCCAGGTTCCCCCCGAGGACGTCGACGTCATCGGCCGCCTGGTGCACGGTCCCTTCCAAGGGCACGTCGTGGCCGGCCTCAGCCACCTCTTCCGGCCGGACCCGCAATCACTGGGCCCCAAAGGCTACCGTCGCGCCGTCAGGCAGCCGGTGAGCACCCAAGTCCTGGAACTTGTCAGTGAATGGGTGGCCCACCAGTGGGGCCCACGGGAGAAGACCCATAAAGGATGCCCCTCCAGCGAGGTGGGCGACCGGTACTGACTTCGGCTCGTTGGGGTGAACCTTCTCGAAGTCCCCGACGCGTTCGCCGGGGTGGCTGTATTCCGTGGTGTGTGAGGTATGCGGATGGGGGTGGGCTGACCGCTGCGGGTCGGCTGCGCCGTGAGTCGGTGCGGATGCAGGCGGCCGAGTTGTTCGCGCAGGGAATCAAGCCGTTGGAGGTGGCACGGCGCCTGCGGGTGAGCGGGAAGTCGGCCTACCAGTGGCAGCAGTTGTGGCGGGAGGGCGGTGCGCTGGCGCTGGCCTCCCGTGACCCGAGCGGTTCGCTGTACAGACCCGGAGAGAGTCGGGGCAGGAGTCGGCCGACTGTGTGATCGTCCAACCGTCCCCGAATACACGGACGCTCGAGTGTGCGGGGGAGCGTTGCGCGGTGTCGGGAGGTGCCGTGGAGGCGCCGT
>NZ_JBIBYR010000059.1:0-10062 GCF_043083485.1 Streptomyces sp. NPDC014727
GAGGGGCGCGTCCAGCACGGCGGCCCAGCAGGTGCTGTGTGCCTTCACCTCGCTCAGAGCGGCTTCGCACAGGTTGTGCCACAGGTGCCACCTGTCCGCGACCTGCACCGCGTCGGGCAGGGCCCGGCGGATGGCCTCGGCATAGGTCGCGGAGCCGTCACGGCACACGACCTCGACGCCCACATGCTCGCGCAGCCACGCTTCCAGCGTGTCGGCGGTGCGGTCGGGCAGCACGTCGATCCGCTCATGGGTCTCGGCGTCGATCACCACAGTGGCATAGCGGTGCCGCCGACGCAGAGCGAAGTCGTCGACGCCGATCACGCGGGGCGTCCGCCCGGTGGGCAACGGGATGCGCAGCAGGGCGCGCAGGGCCGTGTGGCGAGACACGCCCGCCGCGAGTATCGCCAGCAAACGTGATCCCGCCCGACCCGCTAACTCCTTGACCACAGCCTTGACTTGCCTGGTCAGACGGGCCGTGCGTCGCTGGTAACGCTCCAGCACTCCGGGCATCTGCTCGCGGAAGGTCTGCCGGCAGCCGCGCGTGGGACACACCAAGCGCCGCACCCGCACACGGACCACAACCCGCCGTCCGTCGACCGGCACGTCGGCCACCGTCCGCAGGTGAAATCCGTGCACCCGCCCCGACGACGCCCCGCACACCGGACAGACCGCGGTGCCCCGCGGAGTCCGTGCCCACACCACGATCCGCTCGCCCTCGTCGGCCACATCCTCTATGACCAGCGGGGAAAGACCCGAAAACACCGTCTGCACAAGCTCATTGACATCCTTCACGCGAGTGTCAACGACCGTCACAACTCTCCGTCACCACCGAATGTGAGACAGGGCCGAACGTTTTACAGTCCCTCGGACACCTCGCAGATCAGCGCGCGGTCGTCGAGGGCACCTCTTCATCGATTCGGATTGCTGGTGAGTTGGCGGAGGTCGGTGGCTTCAGCAATGGCGTGGTGTCCGCGGTCGTTCGGGTGGAGGTGGTCGCCGGAGTCGTAGGCGGGACGGATGCGAGTGTGATCGGCGGGATCTTTGAGGATGCGGTCGAAGTCCAGGATGCTATCGAGGAGGCCACTGCGGCGGATGTAGGTATTGACGGCCTGGCGGCAGCGCTCACCGGCCGGCTCGTAGCGGGGGAACCCGTTGTAGGGCGGGATGGTCGTGGCGAAGACCCGGACACCGCGGGCGTGGGCGCGGGACACGAATTCTTTGAACCCGCTGATGATTGCCTGCGGATCGTACTGGTGCGGGGGCTGTTGGATGTCATTGATGACGTCGGTGAGCACGATGGTGTGCACGCCGGGGACCGCGAGTGCGTCGCGGTCCTGGCGGTCCAGTGCGCTGGGACTGCCGTTGTCGTTCTTGGTAAGCAGCCGGGTGGCGCTGATGCTGGCGTTGACAACCGAGACGGGCAGGCGGGCTTGTTCGAGGCGCCGCCCTATCTGTTCGGGCCAGGCTGCGCCCGGTGCGCTGCGGTAGCCGCCAGAGACCGATGCCCCGATCACCACCAGGGTGTGGTGTGAGGAGGGGACGGTCGGCGCGGTGACGTTCAAGAGTGCGCACAGGGCGAGCAGGGCGGCCGTGCGGCCGGCAGTCCGGGACCGCTCGAGGACAGGCGCCATGTCAGCGTCCGCCGTTGGCTGGACGGCCCGCAGTGCGGGGCCCTCGGAGAATCCATCGTCGGCCGGGTTGTTCGACCCAGCGGTACAGGGCCCAAGACAGGCCGAGGGAAACGGTGCAGACAGCGATGGTGAGAGCCAGGGCGGGCTCTGTCTCGAGTGCGGGATTCTCGCCGAGCAACTGCTCGGCGGCCCGCATGACGAGAAGGTGGATCATGTAGAAGGCGAAGGACCACTCGCCGAGCCGTACCAGCCACGGTTGGCGCCACAGCGACGGGGCGCCGCGCAGGTCATTGAGCGCGGCCGCCGGTATGAGACAGGACAGCCCGATCACCGTGAACGCCGCGTAGCTGGCGCCACCGGGCAGCTGATGTGCGAGGAAGTAACCGATGAGGGTGAGCCCCATGGCTCCCTCCGACCCCGGTCCGCGCCACTGCCCGATCTGGACCAGGCGGCCGATGGCCGCGCCCAGGACAAACTCCGGAAACCGGGCGAGGGGAAACGAATACAGGGTCCAGCCCAGGTTGAAGGACAAGTTGACCCAAGGCAGAAAGATCACTGCCCCGGTGCATGACATCGCCAGGGCGGCGAGGCCGCGAGGGCTGAAGCGGAGAAGGCCTGCGTACAGGACGGGGAAGGCGGCGTAGAAGAACGCCTCGCAGGTCAGCGACCAGCTGACCGGGTTCAGTGCCTGCCACCAGTGCGGGTTCCAGGAGCTCACGAGCAGCAGGTTCGCTCCCGTTTCTGCGGGGCCGCTGGGGCGCAGGCCCGGCACCAGCGTGACGGCCAGTACCAGGGCTGTCGCTGCGGTGACCAGGTGCACCGGGTATATCCGGGCGAGGCGCCGCCGCCAGAACGCCCGCGCGCTGTCTCCCGGGCGGGCCGACCATGCCAGCACGAAGCCGGACAGGATGAAGAAGAACGACACGCCCGTCGCGCCGGCCCCGAACGCCCAGTCGACGATTCGGGCGCTCTCGCCGCGGAAATAGCCGAAGTTCCGCACGTGGTAGACGAAGACCACGAACGCCGCCGCCCAGCGCATGCCGGTCAAGGACGGCAGCGCAGATGTCTGTGACGCTGCGGTTGTCTCGGTGCGGGTTGCCTGAAGCGTCATGGCTGCACCTGGCCGGTGTACGGGGACGGCAGACCGGTAGCAGCACAAATGAGCGCGTGCATGAAGGGGGTCCTGTCACGAGTTTTCGGTCGTCACCTCGTGTATGCAGGGCGCACGGGCGCCGACGAGGTAACGCGTTGATGGTTCTTGGCTGGGCGGTCCGTCCGTCCGAGCGGGACGGACGGACCGCCCAGCGGTGCCAGAACTGATCAGTTCGGGCACCGCTTCAGCGCTTCGTCAGCTTGCGCGGCCGCGTGTCTGTCCGGGCTTGTCAGTGATGCTGCGGCTCAGGACAGCGGTGGTGGCGGTGACCTGACCGGCCTTCGCCCTTGGGGTGTCCTTGATCATGACGCTGCGCTCGCCGAGGAATTCCAGGGTGTGCTTGTTGAAGATCCACTCGGTGCGCTCGCCGTCGTGGACGCGGGCGACGGCGACGCCGTGGCGGCCTGCGGCGTCCACGACATCGCCCACGACGGTGACGCCGGGGATCTTGGCTGCGGCCTCGTACAGGGCGGCACTGACCTTCGGCGGTGCGAGCTGCTCGCGCAGCAGGTCGCCGATCGTCACGAACGCCTCCTGGTCCGGGCCGGGCCCAGCGCCCTTGGTTTCGTCGTAGATCTTCTTCAGCAGCGCGTCGGGGTCGGTGGGCAGCGACTCCAGGTAGCGGTAGGTCGGGCTGTTCAGCGAGGGTGCCGCATAGCCCGGGGGCTTCACGGTTACCGGACGTCCCGAGTCGGTGCCCGTGGTCCGGCCGTCTCCTTCACTGACAACGACGCCTTCCTGCGCGGTGCCCAGCTCCGTATCGTGGCCGTTCTCGCGCAGCAAGCCGGGGCGAGTTCCGTCGACCGAGAGCCAGATCTGCCGCAGGTGCGGCTTGTCCAGGCGCATGACGAGGTCGTCGCTCTGGCTGGAGTAGGCGTCCTTGCTGGAGATGTACACGTACTGGTCGTCGCGGACGGCAGGCGCGGGCTTGGACGCAGCGACGGTGGCAATACGGTCCAGCAGCACCGCAGCCGGTGTGGCATTGGTTCCACGTGCCGACGGGCCGGAGGCCACCGTCGGGCTGGGGCCGGCGGTGGGGTGCTGATCGAACACACCGCCGGTGGCCAGTGCGACAGCCATGGCTGCGGCCAGCGGGATGGCCGTAAACGTCAGGCGGCGGCGATGCCGGGCACAGGGCTTGGCGGCGGCATCGGTGCCGTGCTGGATTTCGCGCATCAGGTGGTCCTTCAGGAGCCGGTGGCGGCGCCCGGGCAGGTCACGCTCGGCCGGGACCGGCAGCAGCCGGGCCATCTCCTCGCGCTCGGCCTGGGTGGGCATGGGCGGCTTAGGGCTCATCGGGTCTCCTCCTGGGTGGGCCGGACCGCAGGGACGCGGTCACCATCTACCTGTCCGCAGCCCGCGTCCCAGTTCCCGCTCCTGAACGGAACCTCGGCACCGGCGAACTTGCGGAGCTTCTTGCGGGCTCGCGAGAGACGAGAGCGGACAGTGCCCACCGGGATGCCCAGCGCCTGGGCCGCGGCCGCGTAGTCCAGGCCGGACCAGATACACAACGCGACGACCTCGCGCTCCGCGCGGCGCAGCCGGGACAACGCCGCATGCAGCGCCGCGACCTGGCCTGCCTCGTCGATCCGGTCGACCAAATCCTCGGCGAAGTCCGGTAGCGTCTCCTCGCGCGGCAGACGGCTGACAGCCGCCTCGTGCCGCCGCGCGGCCCGGCGGATGTTCCTCGTGGTATTTGTGGCGATGCTCAGCAGCCAAGGCCTCAGAGACCCGCCGTCCAGGTCCACCCTTTCGCGCAGCCGCCATGCTTCCAGGAAAGTCAAGGACAGCACGTCCTCGGCGGCTGACCAGTCGCCGGTCAGCCGAAAGGCATGGTTGTACACCGCCCGGGCGTAGTCATCGAAGAGAGACCTGAACGTATCGGTATCTCCCGCCCGTATTCGGGCGCGCGCACTCATCTCCATACCCTCGGACTGTCCGGCCAGCCCGAACCAGTTCCCGGAACGTGATGCACGCCACTTGGCAGCAATGCCGTGCAATTAGCCTCGCGCTTTCATGAAGCGGGCCGTCCGACAGGCGGTCAGGTAAGCGAAAAGTGCCTCTGACCAGCGAGAATGAGGATTGCTGGGGTCCTTGTTCCCGCCCCTGTCGGAGGCACTTTCCAGGTGAAGCAGCCTATCGGGTCCTACCCCCCATGTCCGTGTCCAGAGTGACGGCCGAACCGTGGTCTCGCAGGCCGGTTCGGTCCTGCTGGTCGAAACGGCCCGCAAGATCGGCCTTGACCAGGCCATCTCCGCAGCACTCGCCCCTGGCCCAAGCCGCGGGCCGTCCACGACCCGGGCAAGGTCCTTGTGGATCTCGCGCTGGCGGTCGCGCCCGGCGGGGACTGCCTCGCCGACATCGCACTGCTGCGGCCCGAGCCAGCCGTGTTCGGGCCGATGGCCTCCGACCCGACGGTCTCCCGCCCGGTCGACGCCCTCGCCACCGCCGGAGGGAAGGCACTGGGTGCGATCCGCGCGGCTCGGGCCGAAGTCCGCAGCCACGTCTGGAAGTTGGCTGCAGGTCGGGCTCCGGACACCGGCGGGCGGGTGACCGTGGACCTGGACGGAGTTCTGGTCATCGCGCACTCGGACAAGCAGGGCGCCGCCCCGACCTGGAAGAAGACCTACGGCCACCACCCGTTGATGGGGTTCGTCGACCACGGACCGGGCGGCACTCACGAGTTCGTCGCCTGGCTCGCCCAGCGCGGGCGCTGGCTGTCCTACTCGGTCGGCATGGTGATCACCGAGGCCATCCACCAGCACGTCCTCAAGATTCCGGCATCGGCCTGGACCCCGGCCGTCGAGACCGACGGCGAGATCCGGGACGGCGCCTGGGTCGCGGAACTCACCGGCGACCTGCTCGACGGCTGGCCCGAGGGCATGCGCCGGTTGATTGTCTCGGGGCAGACGCTGAACAGGTTGGCGACGGCGACCTGGGGCAGGCCGTGCCGGTAATGGAGGACGGTGGCCAGGAGCCGGTCGGCGAGGGTGAGGATCGGGCGGCGCCCGGTGCTCCCGTCGCCCTTGGCGCGTGGGCGGTGGCCGCGTCGTTTGTGCAACCCCGCGTCCGGTGGTGTGCGTGCGGGCGAGATCGGCGCACATCGCAATGGGGATTCTCGTCCACGTACTGCCCGAGCAACCGGCAGGGGCGGGCGGAGGCATGTTCTGGTGACCGCGCCGGTGCCCTGTGCTCCTACGGCTGTTCATGGTGGTCCAGGAATCGCTTTCAGCAGGGTGGCGCGTGTTCACCGCCATGGTTCGGTGCCCGCCGAACTGACGCACCTCTAGGGTCTGACCGCGGAGATCGACCAGTTCCTCGACCGGGCCCACGTGGGCGGTGCGGTCGGCCCTTCAGCCCACCGAGCCAGCCACATCGGCCTGATCAGTCCCGGTCGGCGGGGCGGAGAGACTCCGTTCTTCCTGCACATTCATCAAGGTGAGGACTTACGCAAACAAGTGAACACAATAATCCCAACCGCCGTAGCCACGGCAGTCACCATGGCGCTCGCAGCAGGCATGGCAGGCCCGGCGGCTGCGAGCGGAAACAGCACGGGGCACGCTCTTTTAAACGCGGGGGACGCCGGGGCGACCCGCTCGCTCACCGCCGGCCACAGCATCACACTGATCACGGGCGACCGGGTCCTGGTCGACGCCACCGGACGCGCTCTCGGAATCGAGCGGGCAAAGGGCCGTGAACACATACCTGTCCGGACGCGCAATGCCGGGAGTCACACCCTCGTCGTGCCCTTCGACGCCGAACGGCTCATCGCCTCCGGCAGGCTCGACCAACGGCTCTTCGATGTCACCGAGCTCGACCAACTCGCTGTTCGTAAGGCCCAGAAGAAGGGCCTGAAGGTGATTGTCGGCTACCAGGGCGCAACCGCCGCGGCCGCCCGGGCCAACGTGCGCGCCACAGGCGACACTCAGGTCCGCAGGACTTTGAAGAACCTCGACGCGGACGCCGTCGTCATCCCCCGCGAAGACATCAAGGACCTGTGGGACACACTCACCCGCGAACAGGCGGGCGGTTTCCGCACCACCGCTTCCGGAATCTCGCACATCTGGCTGGACGGTGTGCGTAGGGCGAGCCTCGACAAGAGCGTCGCGCAGATTGGCGCGCCCAGCGCCTGGGCGGCGGGGTACGACGGTAAGGGCGTGAAGATCGCCGTGCTGGACACGGGTGTCGACGCCACGCACACGGACCTGAAGAACCAGGTGGTCGCTGAGAAGAACTTCACCGCGTCGGCCGATGCTGGGGACCGCCAGGGACACGGCACACACGTCGCGTCCACCGCGGTCGGCACGGGTGCCAAGTCCGGCGGCACGTACAAGGGTGTCGCGCCGGGCGCCAAGCTGCTCAACGGCAAGGTTCTCGATGACGACGGCGTAGGCGACGACTCCGGCATCCTCGCAGGCATGGAGTGGGCGGCCGAGCAGGACGCCGACATCGTCAACCTCTCCCTCGGCGGCCAGGACAGCCCCGGAGTGGACCCACTGGAGGCAGAGGTCAACAAGCTCTCCGCGAAAAAGGGCATCCTCTTCGCCGTCGCGGCGGGCAACAACGGCCCGGGGACTGTGAGTTCCCCCGGCAGCGCGGACGCCGCGCTGACTGTCGGAGCGGTCGACGGCAACGACAGGCTGGCGGACTTCTCCAGCACGGGCCCACGCGTCGGTGACGGCGCGATCAAGCCCGATGTCACCGCACCGGGCGTGGACATCACCGCGGCCGCGGCACCGGGTAGCGCCCTCGCGCGGGAGGTCGGCGAAAAACCGCCAGGCTATCTGACGATCTCCGGAACTTCGATGGCGACCCCGCACGCCGCCGGCGCCGCCGCAATCCTCAAGCAGGAGCACCCGGACTGGACCTACGCCGAGTTGAAGGGCGCACTGACGGGTTCCGCCAAGGGCGGCGCCTACACGCCGTACGAGCAGGGTTCGGGGCGTATAGCCGTCGACAAGGCCATCAGGCAGACGTTGATCGCCGAACCGGTGTCGCTGAACCTCGGCACGCAGCGGTGGCCGCACACCGATGACGCCGCGGTCACCAAGAAGGTGACGTACCGCAACTTGGGCCAAACCGACGTCACGCTCAGCCTCTCCATGACCGCGAACGACCCCAGGGGGCGGGCGGTCCCCGACGGTTTCTTCAAGCTCGGCGCAAAGACGGTCACGGTCCCGGCCGGCGGCACGGCGTCCGTCACCCTCACCGCCGACACCAAGCAGGGCACTGTGGACGGCTCCTACGCGGCGTACATCACCGCCACACAGGGCGGCCAGTCCGTGCGCACCGCCGCGACAGTGACCCGCGAGGTCGAGTCCTACGATGTAGCGGTCAAGCACATCGGTCGCGACGGGCGGCCCTCGTCCGAATACACCACCGGACTGCAGGGCCACTCCGGCCTGGCAAATGGGATCGAGCTCACTCCCTACGACCCGTCCGGCACGGTCAAGGTCCGCGTCCCCAAAGGCGACTACCTCCTGGACTCGCAGATCGTGATGGATCCGAACGACGCGAGCAAGGGCGTGGACTGGCTGGCCCAGCCCAAGCTGAGTGTCACCAAGAACAAGACGATCACCGTGGACGCCCGGACCACCAAGCCGGTGGACATCACAGTGCCGGACGCCGCGGCGAAGCCGGTCCTCGCCTCGGCGCTCTACACGCTCCGGGCGGGCAACGAGGTGTTCATCCACGGCGCCTGGCTCGACAGCTACACCAACCTCCGCACACGTCACCTCGGGCCGCAGATCACCGACGGTTCGCTGTTCCAGCAGTTCGACGGACACTGGACCAAGGGTGCGAGCGCCGAGTACGACACAACGGCCGCCACGCCAGTGAAGCAGCTCGCCACTGGCTTCACCAAACACTACAAGGCCACTGACCTTGCCACGGTCCGGGCCGGGCTGGGCGCCTCCACGGCGGGCAAGGAGGGGTCGGTCGCGGCAGTGTTCGATCCGCCGGGGCTGGGCGTCCCCTCCGCGATCTACGTCACGCAGAAGCTCCCCAGCCCGCGCACGCTGTATCTGTCCACGGCTGTGGGGTGGACCTTCGACTTCAAACAGTACGGCGCTCCGGACAGTGACGGCCGTCCCAGCACCGAAGCGGCCTACTGGAGCAGGATGCCGCAGACCTTCGAGGCGGGCAAGACTTACCGGAGGACCTTCAACACAGGCGTCTTCGGACCCTTGATGAGCGGGAACCACGGTGTCTTCCGGGACGGCAACACCATCGTGGGCCGCGTGCCGGTTTACGCCGACGGCCAAAGCCACGAAGGCACGTCGACGTATCTGTCGGTCAGGACGGCGCTCCACCGAAATGGCACCAAGCTCGTCGAGAACGCCGACCCGCTCGACGGAACGGGCGAGTTCAAAGTCCCGGCAGGGGACGCCGAGTACAGGCTGACGTCGTCCGTCCGGCGCAGCACCAAGGTCGGCGCGGCCTCCACCCGCATCGACACCAGCTGGACGTTCCGCTCCAAGAAAACCACGACACGGAAGCAGCTGCCCGTGTCCACCGCGCGCTTCAACGCGGCACTGGGGCTGGACAGTACGGCGCCCGCCGGCAAGACGCAGAGCATCGGGGTGAACGTCCAGGGCGCGGCGGAGGGCGGCAACCTGAAGTCCCTCACCGTCCGCGTCTCCTACGACGACGGCCATAGCTGGAGGAAGGCGACCGTCACGGGTGACAGGATCACCGTGAAGAACCCTGCCAAGGGCAAGGGCATCTCCTTGCGCGCCGAGGTCACCGACAAGCAGGGCAACACCTCGATGGTCTCGATCCACAACGCCTACTACGGCAAGTAACACCGCGCCCCGACGAGGCGCACCACTGCGTGCGGGGCGGCGTGACATGTCGCCCCGCACGTTGACAGAGGCCGTCGGCCAGCCTTTTCGACCTCACTGGCTGGCTGCACCCGCGGCGGGAGAGCGCGGGCACCGAGGTCGCCGACCGGCTGGGAGACGATGTGGCCGCCACCTGGGCGGCCAGAGAGAGTGGACCAGTGAACGGATGGTTGTGGGGCGGGCAGGTCTTCCTGGCGCCGGCGTTCTTGGGGGTGGGGCTGTGGAAGCTCACGGTCTCCAAGGAACGGTTGCGGGCGCAGATGGCCTGGGTGGACGACCTGTCGCAGGGCACCGTGCGTGCCGTGGGAACCATGGAGGTCGTGGGCGCGGCCGGTGATCCTCGGTACGTGCAGACCGCACGCGGCTTCGGTTACCGCTTCGGTAGCTCGTGAACGACCGCAGAACCGTGCGGGCACGAAAGGTCGTACGCGGACGC
>NZ_JBIBYR010000060.1:0-5000 GCF_043083485.1 Streptomyces sp. NPDC014727
GTATCAAGGGTTTGAGGGACCTAACTATAACAAAAACTGAGTGAACTATAACAAAAACTGAGTGAACTATAACAAAAACTGAGTGAACTATAACAAAAACTGAGTCACAACTATAACAAAAACTGAGTGAACTATAACAAAAACTGAGTGAACTATAACAAAAACTGAGTGAACTATAACACCTAATTTTTAGGTGTTATAGTTCACTTTTTTAGAGGATTTTCAATTAATTTCCTAGAAAGTATAAAAAAAGAAAGAAAAGAAGAAAGGAAGAAAGGAAGAAAAGAACGTTGGAAGAAGGAGGGATCATTTTTGGCGATTACAATTACTATGGGGATACAAAAAGGTGGTTGTGGAAAATCAACTACTGCAGGCATACTATCATATTTACTAAGTAGAGATGGTTATAAGGTGTTGGCAATCGATCTGGATTCTCAAGGGAACTTAACAGAACTATTATCTAATCAACCTTCCAATGAATTCATTGGAAAATCAGTACTAGAAGCTATGCAGAAACAAGATGTAAAAAAGTATATTCTACCTATAGAGAAAAATTTAGATTTGTTGCCTGCTACAAATTTTTTAGCTACATTCCCCAGGTGGATATATACCGGAAAGACTTATAAAGGCGATACAATTCCTTTTAAAGGAACTCCTAGTTTAATTCTAGATAAAAGTTTAGATGGAATCAGAAATGAGTATGATTTCATTATTATTGATACGCCACCTTCTTTATCAGAACAAACAACTAATGCCCTATGTGCTAGTGAGTATGTAGTGGTATTATTCGAGTGCTCTAACTGGTGCTATTCAGCAATACCTAACTTTATGGAGTCTGTCACAAGTGCTAAAAATCATGGTAATAGAAATACTGAAGTAATAGGGATTCTAAGAACATTGAATGACTTAAGAAGAAGTGATGCTAAGGCCTTTAATGAAATGATCACAGAGGATTACCCTGATGAAGTTTTTAAAACGGTTATTACTAGAAGAGCTCCTATTGGTCGTTTAGCCTTATATGGGTTTAATAAAAACTCAGAATTAAAGCAGGCTTTACTACAATATGAAGAATTTTATAAGGAGTTGATTAAACGTGTCCAAAGTAAACGATATAAAAAATATGAAACGTCTTCAGAAACAGATTACTCCTTCCCAGGCTCTCGCTGAAGAGATTAGTGAGGAAAAAGCTTCTACACTACAACTGATAAGAAAACGAGTCTCATTCGATTTACGAACAGACTTACATAAAGAGTTAAAAATGCAATCTTTATTACAAGAAAAAAACATCTATATATTAATTGAAGAAGCATTAGAGGACTATTTAAATAATATCGGTAAATAATTTGATGCATCCAAACTTGGGTACGTAAAATTATTTTTAATAGTAGTTAACATAATGCGTCTTATCCCAAGCAGCACCCCAAACAAAAGACGGAATCCGGCCATATTCGGGCAAATTCTGTCTTTTTCCCTTCGGGAAATAATCAAAAATGAAGACTATAATTCAAAAACACTATCTCTTTATTTCTTCTATTTCCTCCTGGATCCTATTCCATTATCTATTTGACATTCCAAACATTTTTGAAGCATGGACAATGCTTATAATGCTGTATGGAGTATCTATATGTCTATTTTCTTTGCTTATCTATCCTTTTAAAAAAAGAGCATAAGGAAACCTGATATCACCTTCTGATAAAAGGTGATGAATAGTCGGTGCCTATTAGGTTTCAAGGAGTTTAAATTGATATCACTTTTTGGCTCGGGAGATATAGTGTAGATATACCGTAATATCTCTAGAGATATAGTTGTATTCCAAAATTTTCATTGGATTTTTCCTGTCTTTGCACAAACAACGCTAAAAGATTTTTTTCTTTTAGCGTTGTTTCGAGTTGTGATATGGATACATTAGAACGATATATTTGCGCTTTATTGTCCAATTCTTTTCATCCTTTTTAAAAAGAAATATCTAATATCAGTTTTAAAATATAAAAAACGAATAGAATTTCCATTGTCGAACGTCTTTAGGCTTTTATATTCGATCTATAATACTGTCCTTTTTCTAAAAACGAACTTAACTAAGGGAAGTACCTAAAATCAGCTAAAATAGCCCCTGAAACGTTCTAAATCTGAATTCACTTTAAGCTTACCCATCGGTTGATGTTAACTTTAAAAAGACAATTAAATACTAAACAACCTATCCTAGTGTATCGTTAATAAAAGTTTTTTGTATTGCTTCTTCTAGTTCGAATTGTTCCATCCTGGATTTTGCATATCTTTTAGTAACATTTATATCTTTATGTCCAGCAAGTTTCGAGACAACTTCTAAGCCTATTCCTTTATCTATAAGCTTTTGACAAAAAGTATGTCTTAATTTATGCGGATGAACATTATACTTTTTCAACATATATTGAATCGATCTTTCTGTTAATCGTTCATTAGATTTTGAAGTAAATAAAGCATCCTCACTATAAAAAGAGTCACAGTATTTAAGAAGATATTTCTTAGCTTCTTCCGATAATGGAATATACCTTTCTTCACCAGTTAACCCATTTCTAACGGTTAATTGCCTTTTTCTAATATCAATATTCGACTTATTTAGAGAACATAATTCCGAAACTCTAATACCTGTATGAAGTAATAAGTAAACAATAGCTATATTTCTTTCGTGACCATCATTTTTCACTTCTTGAAGTAATTGATTGTATTCATAAGGAGTTAGTATTTCCAATTCTCCCTTTTTTTCTATAGGCATAACTTTAATATCTAAAGTTATTTCTGGACGTTTCAAGAACTTAGCAAACGTTCTAATAGAGCCAAGTATTTTATCGATAGTTATTGGACTTTTGCGCTGTTGCTCTAAAAAAGAGAGATAATCTTGAACATCTTTTTGAGATATATTCTCTAAATAAGTAGGATATTTGTAGAGCCAGTCTTGAAATTTTTTCATTTCACGTTGATAAGTAGTGACTGTATTAACAGATTTCCCTTCTGTTTCAAGCCAGTCTGCAAATTGACTAATAACATTAGATTTTTGCACTTTATCACCCCTAAATCCAGACTTGGTACTTACTTAATATCTTAATTCATAAGAGGAAAGAAGTAAACTTCCACGATAAAATCAAAAAAAAGGATAGTAGTCTAATGACTACTATCCTTTTCGGTGCCTGGCGACGTCCTACTCTCACAGGGGGAGAGCCCCCAACTACCATCGGCGCTGAGAAGCTTAACTTCCGTGTTCGGTATGGGAACGGGTGTGACCTTCTCGCTATCGCCACCAGACTATTATGTTTTTATGAGTTGTTCTCTCAAAACTAAATCCTATAGGAAGAAAAACACAAGAACCAAGTAATCTTTTTAGTTAAGTCCTCGATCTATTAGTATTTGTCAGCTCCACGTGTCACCACGCTTCCACCTCAAACCTATCAACCTGATCATCTTTCAGGGATCTTACTAGCTTACGCTATGGGAAATCTCATCTCGAGGGGGGCTTCATGCTTAGATGCTTTCAGCACTTATCCCTTCCGCACATAGCTACCCAGCTATGCCTTTGGCAAGACAACTGGTACACCAGCGGTGCGTCCATCCCGGTCCTCTCGTACTAAGGACAGCTCCTCTCAAATTTCCTACGCCCACGACGGATAGGGACCGAACTGTCTCACGACGTTCTGAACCCAGCTCGCGTACCGCTTTAATGGGCGAACAGCCCAACCCTTGGGACCGACTACAGCCCCAGGATGCGATGAGCCGACATCGAGGTGCCAAACCTCCCCGTCGATGTGGACTCTTGGGGGAGATAAGCCTGTTATCCCCGGGGTAGCTTTTATCCGTTGAGCGATGGCCCTTCCATGCGGAACCACCGGATCACTAAGCCCGACTTTCGTCCCTGCTCGACTTGTAGGTCTCGCAGTCAAGCTCCCTTGTGCCTTTACACTCTACGAATGATTTCCAACCATTCTGAGGGAACCTTTGGGCGCCTCCGTTACTTTTTAGGAGGCGACCGCCCCAGTCAAACTGCCCACCTGACACTGTCTCCCACCCCGATAAGGGGTGCGGGTTAGAATGTCAATACAGCCAGGGTAGTATCCCACCAATGCCTCCACCGAAGCTGGCGCTCCGGCTTCCAAGGCTCCTACCTATCCTGTACAAGCTGTACCAAAATTCAATATCAGGCTACAGTAAAGCTCCACGGGGTCTTTCCGTCCTGTCGCGGGTAACCTGCATCTTCACAGGTACTATAATTTCACCGAGTCTCTCGTTGAGACAGTGCCCAGATCGTTACACCTTTCGTGCGGGTCGGAACTTACCCGACAAGGAATTTCGCTACCTTAGGACCGTTATAGTTACGGCCGCCGTTTACTGGGGCTTCAATTCAGAGCTTCGCGCGAACGCTAACCCCTCCTCTTAACCTTCCAGCACCGGGCAGGTGTCAGCCCCTATACTTCGCCTTACGGCTTCGCAGAGACCTGTGTTTTTGCTAAACAGTCGCCTGGGCCTATTCACTGCGGCTCTCTCGGGCTTGCACCCAAAAGAGCACCCCTTCTCCCGAAGTTACGGGGTCATTTTGCCGAGTTCCTTAACGAGAGTTCTCTCGCTCACCTTAGGATTCTCTCCTCGCCTACCTGTGTCGGTTTGCGGTACGGGCACCTTGAATCTCGCTAGAGGCTTTTCTTGGCAGTGTGGAATCAGGAACTTCGGTACTATATTTCCCTCGCCGTCACAGCTCCGCCTTCACGGTAATGGGATTTGCCTCATTACCAGCCTAACTGCTTGGACGTGCTAATCCAACAGCACGCTTACCCTATCCTCCTGCGTCCCCCCATCGCTCAAACGATTCATAAGGTGGTACAGGAATATCAACCTGTTGTCCATCGCCTACGCTCTTCAGCCTCGGCTTAGGTCCCGACTAACCCTGAGTGGACGAGCCTTCCTCAGGAAACCTTAGGCATTCGGTGGATGAGATTCTCACTCATCTTTCGCTACTCATACCGGCATTCTCACTT
>NZ_JBIBYR010000060.1:7500-9990 GCF_043083485.1 Streptomyces sp. NPDC014727
CCTACGTATTACCGCGGCTGCTGGCACGTAGTTAGCCGTGGCTTTCTGGTTAGGTACCGTCAAGGTACGAGCAGTTACTCTCGTACTTGTTCTTCCCTAACAACAGAGTTTTACGATCCGAAAACCTTCATCACTCACGCGGCGTTGCTCCGTCAGACTTTCGTCCATTGCGGAAGATTCCCTACTGCTGCCTCCCGTAGGAGTCTGGGCCGTGTCTCAGTCCCAGTGTGGCCGATCACCCTCTCAGGTCGGCTACGCATCGTCGCCTTGGTGAGCCGTTACCTCACCAACTAGCTAATGCGCCGCGGGCCCATCTGTAAGTGACAGCGTAAACCGTCTTTCAGCTTTCCTACATGAGTAGGAAAGGATTATCCGGTATTAGCTCCGGTTTCCCGAAGTTATCCCAGTCTTACAGGCAGGTTGCCCACGTGTTACTCACCCGTCCGCCGCTAACTTAAAAAGCAAGCTTTTTAAGTCCGCTCGACTTGCATGTATTAGGCACGCCGCCAGCGTTCGTCCTGAGCCAGGATCAAACTCTCCGATAAAGAGTAAGATTAGCTCATTGCTAAACTCTAGCTTTTGTTACTTGTTTTGTTTCTATAACGAAAGTTATAAAAACGATTATTGTTGACGTTTGTTTGTTCAGTTTTCAAAGAGCAATTTAATGTTGCTGTTAGGAGCAACTTTTATATAATAACACAGCATTTCACCGTGGTCAACTTCTACGAACAAACTTTTTTAAAAAAAGAAAGAATGTTTTTTTCGAATTAGCGACATCTACTAATATACCATTCGCATTCGTGGAAGTCAACTTCTTTTTAGAGGTTTCTACTAGTTGAAATGTTTTTCTATTCTACATAATAAACTCTCTTACAGCAATAGATAGTTCAACGTTAATAATTCCGATAAAAAAGAACAAGAACCAATATGGTTTTTGTTCTTTTAATTTAATATCATTTTTCCCCTGCGATCATTTAGTTCCTGCATTATTGCTTCTTTCTTTGAATTCCATAAATCTAAAGCATCATCTTCATTCATGTATTTACTAAAAGTTTTTAAAGCTTCCGGTTTCATCATCCAGTCTGT
This sequence comes from Streptomyces sp. NPDC014727, assembly GCF_043083485.1. Classification (NCBI taxonomy): domain Bacteria; kingdom Bacillati; phylum Actinomycetota; class Actinomycetes; order Kitasatosporales; family Streptomycetaceae; genus Streptomyces; species Streptomyces sp. NPDC014727. The sequence continues at coordinate 8,587 of NZ_JBIBYR010000060.1, forward strand.
TAAAAATTCTACTCTTTTGATTTTACGTTTTGGTATATGACTGTTAACAAAATCTTGAATGGCATCATCTGAAGGATTTATCTCAATAATGTTTTTATCTATCTCATTCTTTAATTTGTACGTGATAAACCCTATTGGATTTTCTATTTTATGATCATCTCTAATTGACTCCATCACTTGAATTACATTTCTTTTCCCATAATTCAACCAACTTTGTATAGTTTTATTCGGAACTTTAACTCCTAAATCACTCGCCAAACTTTTAATATCTTTAATATCGTCTTTAGAAACAACAAAAAGATCATTTTCAAGTTCTTCTGTATCTAACACTGCATTTTGACTGGAATGAGATATCGGAATAGGTAAAGGTTGAATAATAGAATCTTTGGTTTTTATAAAGAATTTAATTTCTTTAACTGCCCTTCCTTGTTTTATCTCTTGAAATTCAAATGTGATATCTGATTTTTTATTTATCTGTTTTTGAGAAGGGAGTATTACACGCTGTTTAAAGTTTCCGTAAGCAGGATATATACTTGTTGCGCCCAACTTATGTCTTAGGTCCTCCATAGTGAGGGTTCTTTCTTGTAGACGTTCATATTGCTTAAGCAGTTCATATATCCTTATAGAATAATGCCCCTTTAGTTTACTTACGTTTTTTAAATGATACGATGTAAATTCCTTTTTCAACTCTAATAAATAAGGGGTAAGAAACTTATGTAGTGTAAGCTCGATTGTCCCCTTTTTATAGTTATAATCAGCTTGGGATAACCATTGAACTTGTACTAATCTTTCTTCGAATCTTATTTCATAAATTTTAGCTAACATATTCCTCGTAATTTCTTCTAGTTCCTTATACCTTGTATTACTGTTTCCGCCAATCAATTTTATGAAATCTTTGATTGTGAAAGTGTAAGATTGAAATTCCTTATCATTTGGTTGAACTAAACTAATAAGGGTTAAGATGATTTTTTGTTCTATCTCGTTTAATTTATATGCTGCTTCAATAAGCTGATTTGATTTCGTAATTAAGTTGTCTGCACTTATCTTGGATCCCATATTAAAACTCCTTTTTATTGATCATTCTAAAATATAACAAAAAACACAAATGAGAGTCTACTTGTGTTATATTTCAGAAAATTTAAAACACACACTCGATAAACGAAGTTTTTATTTTTTTAAAATATTCTTAATTACCAAAATAATAAAAAAACAAGTTTTTACAAATCTCTCTTGTTTTGATTGTTTTATCAATTATTTGTTTTAATTGTTTTAATTGTTTTAATTGTTTTAGGAGGTAAAAAACCCTTATGTATCAAGGGTTTGAGGGACCTAACTATAACAAAAACTGAGTGAACTATAACAAAAACTGAGTGAACTATAACAAAAACTGAGTGAACTATAACA
>NZ_JBIBYR010000061.1:0-7849 GCF_043083485.1 Streptomyces sp. NPDC014727
CACATAGTCGTGGGTGCGCTTCTCCGTGGCCGCGAAAGTAACCGGCAGCACCGGCTGGGTCCGGTCCAGAGCCTGCACCTGCGTCTTCTCGTCGAAAGTCCGGCTGGGGGAACCTGTTGGTCGGATCCTGCGGGCGCTCGGCTTCACTCATGGCTGCTCCGTGTTCCTTTGCGTGAGCACTCCACGCCGAGGATCTCTGCCGGATGCTCGGCATCGGCACCGAACCCCGGCATGTCGAGACCATGCGAGCCAAGCTGAAACGCCTGGTCAACCGCAGCATCCTCACCGAATCCGCGCCTGGCCTGTTCACCCTCATCCAGCCGATGCCGGTTACGCCTGCGCCCAGCTCAACTTGAAAACTGGCAAACGGTCGCAGAACACCCACTGAATCCGGTCGAAGGGATCTGGTCGCTCCGCGCAGGAGTTGCCAGGCCAACACGGCCTTCACAGATCCCGAGCATCTCCTCGGCACACTCCGTCGCGGCCTGCGCCAGCTCCAGTACCACAGCGACGTCATCGACGCCTGCTTGGCCGCAACCGGCTTCCCCCACACGACAACACGCAGACAAGGTCAGTAGGGGGCATCGCGATGCTGCGTGTCGGCCCTGCGGAGGGGCGCCGGTGCAGCTTTCCGTGATGGACAGGGGCGCCCGTCGACTCGCGGACGCCCCTGTCACGGTGTGGGAACCGAGGCACTACCGCCCTTCAGTGAAGCCTGCCGACCGGCGGAGCTCCCCGCGTATGGCCGGTGTCAGGGCTTGGGCAGCGTGCAGTTCTTGCGCTTCAGGTCCAGGACGTTGCCGGAGCCGATACAGGTGTTGATGGGGGCGGTCTGTGTGGCGTATCCGCGTCCCTTGTAGACCCTCGTGCCGTTGGAGTCGACCTCGCACGGGTTGTTGAGCGTGCACCGCTCGCCGTCGCGGTTGCTGGTGCTGTTCACGGCGATGAGCTCGCCGGTCTTGGCATCGAGCACGGCCGAGCCCGAGCTTCCGGGCTTGGTGTTGCACTCCTTGGCGTACCGGACAGCCGTGTTCGACGTGTAGTCGCCTTCCTTGAGGGTCGGGACGACGGCTTCGGCCTGGCACGACCAGACGCTCTCCAGGAAGCTGGATGCCACCTTGATGTTCTGCCCGGCAACGGGGCCGGACGAGCTCAGAGGAAACGCCGTGACGTTGTACTTTCGGCGGATGTCCGCGTAGCTGGAGTCCAGTTGGACCAGCATCATGTCGGTTCCGGTCATCGTCGCGTAAAGCACTCGCTTGCCTGTGACCGGACCAAGTTCTCGGCCTGCCGGGCTCAGTACGGTGCCGTCGAGTTCGACGTCCTTGTCGGTGATCACTTCGCCTGGCTTGGGCCTTTCTCCGGGATAGCAGTGCCCATTCGTGAGCAGTAGTGCCTTGTCCTCGTCGCGGGCGCTGCCCGGGCGGACCAATGAGGCGGAGCAGTTCGGGAGTTTCACGGTCCCAGACAGGTTTCCGGCAGGTCCTGGTTCGTTCGCGGGGAGCCCGGGACAGCTGCCCTGTGCAGTCGTGCCGTTGCGGAAGAAATCTACGAGCTTGGAACCGCAGGCGAGTTCCTTGCTTTTTATGCTGGAGTGCGAATCGTCCTTGATGGTTAGCAGGGATCCGCCGATCTTCTTCTGCATCATCTTCGCCCACACGTAAGGAGTGATATTCTCGAACTCGTGTGCGGAGAGCTGCAATTGACTCTTACCGGGCTTCAGTTCCCACTCCTTACCTGCCGGCCAACCGCCACAGTTGGCCTGATCCAGGTCAAAGCGAGAGCCTCCGGCGAACGGGGCCTTCTTCTTCCGTTCGTTCCTCAACTTGATGACGTCGGAATAATCACGCCCTACCGTACTGGAACTGCACATGAAGGCATCGTGCGTGATCGCGTAATTGCTGCCCTTTTTCCCGAGGCCGAAAGTGGTTTCACTTGCCTTCTTGGCTCCCCTGTTCTCCCCCGTGCCGCTATCCCGAAGTTCCATCAATTTTGCCGCAGACCGCTCCCATATATCAGGCACGGCTTCGAGGTTGAGAGCAAGTAGCGGGGTGAACTTCTCGTCCCCGTGAGTCCTGCGCAAAACCTTGAGTGCATCCTCGACCTTCTGGGGTGTGTTTCCGAAGTGGTAGGTCGAGTCCCTTTTCGCCAGCCAGTCAAAGAACCGTCGGTAGTTCGCCTCCCAGCTCTCCTCCATCGCCGCCACCGCATTGTCAGTGGAAGGAGACATGATCGATTCCAGCCACATGCGGGAAACGCGATCGTCGAACATTGATCGATAGACGGCCCCGAGGCCCGTTCCGCCAGAGTTTCCGTAAAAGTTTATCTTGCCGAATCCAAGGGTCTCACGAACCCGGTCCATGTCTCGGGCCGCGTTCTCCATGGTGATCGAGGTGGCGAGCTCCGGATCCGTGGCGATGCACTTTCGGTGCCATTCTGCGGTCTGCTCGAATGCCTGCTGTTCGGTCGATCCGGGTGTGATGTCCTCCTGCCCGCAGGAGATCTGTGCGCTGTAGCCTGTTCCGCGAGTGTCGATCCCGATGAAGTCGAGTTCGTCGTTCATCGGTGCCAGCTGACTGTCGAGCAGTTCTGCAGGGATGGATGTTCCGGGGAGGCCGGGGCCTCCGGGGTTGGTGAATAGGGCTCCCGTGCGCTTTCCCGTGGCTTTGACGCGGCTCACCGCGATGTTTATTTTCCTCCCGTCTGGCTTCGAATAGTCCACGGGGACCGGAACGATGGTGCACTCGCTCTTCTTGTCGTCGCGACTCCAGTCCTCTGCCATGTCCTTGCACAAGCCCCATTGGACATCCTTCGGGGCTGCGACCTGCGCTGCGGCGGCATGTGAAATCAGAGGGGTCGCGAGTGAGGCAGCAGCCACGCCAATTCCAACGGCCAGTGACGAGAGCTTCGTAAACTGCACAGTAAGCGACAACCTTTCGGTGCAGGCCATGCGGCCTATTAGCCTATTGGTCATTTCGTGGTTCGGGCGAGTCGGCCCTGATCGAACGCGAGGGTAGGTTCCGGGCGCTATTAATATGTGCGACCGCTTTCACCTGTCGATCATGGGCGTCAACGTAGTGGGCGAACTCAGCAGTCGTGTGTCGGAGATGTATCAGACAGCACGCGATTGATGCGCTACATCATGTCGGGGGTCGTGGTAGTCGAGGAGTGGCTCAGGACTGTCCCGGGCCGCCCCCCTGCGGCCGTGAGCACCGCCGTGAGCCGATGCCGTGCCCGGCCAGCTTTCTCCCGCCGGGCACGGCGTCACCCTGTCCGGAGCCCGCCTCGGAGCCCGCCCGCAGCCGGTCTCGGAGTCCCGGACGAGCCCCAGTGCCGGACCGACGCCGAGGAGCACGAGAAGGAGCTGGGCGAGATACACCCCGACGCCCCCTTCGCCCGTGCCTGGGCCGCCGCACAAGGCGCGTCGCCGCGGTGACCACTCCAGCAGCCGAAGCGACCGAGATCGAGGAGATCGTTGACGCCGAGATGGTCGACGACAACGCATCAACTCACCTGCTTGCCAACGTAGTTGTCGAGGCGGTGCCCGCCTATCGCCCAGGGCGAGCTGCCGCCCCGCGCCGACGAGCACGCCCGCTTCACCAGCCCGCGCCCTCGCCGCGGCACAGGACCAGGAATCCGGTCCGATGCGGGCCTCGACTTCGTCAACCGCAGCATCGTGGAACGGATGCGCGAGGACGGCGTGAAGTACCTTCGCGTCACCCGCTATCCCCACCGCGCGAAGGGACTGCTGGGCGCTGCCAGCACTGTGGCCCGCGGCTGGCGTCTCGACCCAACGGGGTCGCGGCCTCTCGGGCGGCGCCGACCGTGCCCTGCTCCGTGCGGCGCGAGGCGTCGGCCAGGAGCTGGGCCAGTACCCGTCGGTACCCTCGCACAACCGTGTCCGGCGTCACGTCCGCCATATCCGGTTCGTGGCGTGCGCCCCGGTTGATGCCCTTGCCGCCCCGGGCCAATCACTCATAGAACAGCGGTGTGACGAATCGGAACCGACAAGCCTCGCTCAGAGGGAACGTGTGGGTGGGGCCAGAGGGGAATCTGCTCTTGTCCGGAACCATCAGAAGAAGACGCATCCTGTCGAGACTCGCTCTTGGTGCCTGCTCGATCCTGCTCCTGGGATCCGGCAACTTAGCCGCCGCCGACAGCAGCAACGGCATTCCCGACTGGGACTATGCGCCGTCCTCCCGTCCTGCAGCAGGCCCGGAGGCCCTCGCCAGGGCCAACAACAACCGGCCCGTCTCCGGTAAAAACCTTGAGGCTGGGCCGCCGTTCACCAAGGACTCGGCTGGCGTGTGGCAGGCCGATCGCACCACCCTCACGCTGCGCAACACAGTCACCGACGCCGACGGCGACAAGGCGGACTTGACCTTCCAGGTCTATACGACGGACGCCAACGGCAATCCGAAGGACCAGGTTCAACTCACCGACCCTGATACCGGGAAACCCGCCACGTACGGTGTATTGGTGTCCGACTTCGTGGCGTCCGGCGGAAGGGCGCAGGTGACACTCAGGTCCGGCGATCTGAAGACGAACACCACCTACGCCTTCCGCACCAGCGCCTTTGACGGCAGCCTGTACGAAACCGATTGGTCGCCATGGGCGAAGTTCCATACCCGCGGCCGGGCGGTGAACATCACCCTGCCCGAGCCGAACAAAGACGCTCCGACGGTCAATCAGGATGACCACCAGCAGCCTCAGTGAGGTTCCCGGCCGACGCGGGCCGGCCGATGCGCGCCCGCGACCTCTGCCAGGCCCTCGACCTGCCGATCCTCCCGAAGAACACCGAAGGCATCTGCTCCAAACTGAAACGCCTGGCCAGCCGGGGCATCCTCATCGAAGCCGAACCCGGCTTGTTCGCCCACCCCGACGCCTGAGGCCCCCCACCCGCAACCAGCGGTCCTTCCCCAACCTCAACCACGAAACGGACAAGAGCTCACGTTCCGCACTCTCAATGTGGACGGCGGCTTCTTCACCGCCTCCCAGCCCGTCGATGGTCTGCGGCCCCTGCGCGACCCCGACGCCGTCGACCTCGACGATGACGACGGAGATGAGGAGTGAGCCGGGTGCCGTCCGCACCCGCAGCGATACCGAAGACCTCGGCGCAGGTGTGCGCTGGTGAGGCTGGGGCCTTATCGCCGGATTCGGGTCCGGCCTTGGAATCACGCCAGGAGCGAGTCAGGGCGTGTCCCGTAGATCAAGGTGATGTCGACGGTGCCCTGGTAGATACGTTCTCGCTTGCGTCTGCCGACACACTGCGGGTTAGGCCGGATCGCTTGCTAAGGAGCGTCAACGCGGTAATCAAGGCGAGAGCGGCGAAGACGCCGGCTGCCTCGAACGCGGCATGCTGCCCGGTGGTGAGTGCGATCGGTGCCGGACCACCGATCGCGGACGTGCGGGTGGCAGCGACGCTGGTGCAGATGGCAGTGCCGAGGGCGGTGCCGACGGCGAAGGAGGTGTCGGCGAGGCCGGCGGCCACGCCTGAGTCGTTTTCGGTGACGCCGGTCAGCGCGGCAATCTGTGCGCATACCGTGGCGGCGCCCATTCCCGCCCCGAACAAGAACAGGGCGGCCGGCAGAAGACGCATCGAGCCACCGGCCGGTATGCGGGTGAGCAGCAGGCAGCCACAACCGAGCAGGACGGTCCCGGCGGCAGCTACCCGCCTCAGGCCGAGCCTGGTGACGACTCGTTGGCTCAGCAGGGCGCCTGCGACCGCGGTGATGGTCATCATCGCGGTCGTCAGCCCGAACTGCGCCGCCTGCCAGCCGAGCACCTGCTGCACGAAAGAGGTGAGGGTGATGAGCATGCCGTCGACGGTCATGCCGGCGATGAGCAGGAGGAGGTTGCCGCCTATCAGCATGCGCGAGCGCAGCGCCCGGAAGGGAGCGAGCGGGGCCACCGATCGCTTCTCGATCAGGATGAACATCCAGACCAGCACCGCCACGGCGGCCAGCAGCCCGACGGTCTGTCCGTTCGCCCAACCGGCTGTCGGCACCCGGGTGATCACGTATACGAGCAGGACGAGTGCTGGGGCGATGGTCAGCGCACCAGGGATATCGAAGGAGCGGGAGGATGCTCGGTGCCGGCTTTCGCGCAGCATGGCGGGGGCGAGCACCAGCACGAGGGTCCCGACCGGGACGTTGATCCAGAACACCCACTGCCATCCGAAGGTATCGGTGATGATGCCGCCCAGTAGAAGACCGGCGGTGGCGCCGAACCCGCCGAGTCCGCCCCAGATACCGAGCGCTTTGTTCCGCTCGGTCCCTTCGGTGAAGGTGTTCATGACCATCGACAACGCGGCCGGAGCGATGATCGCGGCCGAGGCGCCCTGCAGTGCACGGGCGGCCACCAGGGCCTGGATGGATGGAGCGAGCCCGCACGCCAGCGAGGCCACGACCCGCAGCACCATCCCGGCGATGAACACACGCCGACGGCCCAGCAGATCCGCAGCGCGGCCGCATAACAACAGCAGTCCGCTGAAGGCCAGCGCGTAGGCCGTCACGGTCCATTGGATGGCAGGGCCGTGCAGGTGAAGGTGGTGTTCGATCGCGGGCAGAGCGGTGAGCAGGCTGGTGCCGTCCAGAATGGTCATGAAGAACGCCACGCCGAGCAGCGCCAGCACCCGCCAACGGTGAGTCTTTGAAGGGTTGCTCGTGGTCATCGCTGGTGCTCGATGCTTCGCAGCAGTTCGGCGGCGAGCGCGTCAAGCCACGTGCCAGTGCCCTGCTCCCGCCAGCTTGGTTCTTCTCGGCCATCGAGGAAGGTGCCCTGCTCGGTGAGCAGCAGCCGGGTGCCCTCCCCCTCGGGGTGAAGCTCCACCGTCGTCAGCGACACCGTGGCAAGGTCCTGTCCCTCGGACAGAGTGGAGGTGTAGACGATCCGCTCGTCCGGGACGATGTCGCGGTACCAGGACTCGAACGTCAGCACCACGCCACCGTCAGAGCGGCCGCGGTTGATCTCCCGCCCACCGACGCGGAAGTCAAGCTCGTGGTCGGCGTCGGGGCCGGCGAACCAGCGTGCCTTTGCTTCGGGGTCGGCCCACGCGGCGAACACCGTGGCCGGTGAGGCCGCGTAGCGGCGTTCGAGGGTGAACGTTGCATGCGTGACAGCGCGATCGGTCATGGTGTGCTCCCTTGGTCTGGGCTCTCGCCGTGTTCGGTCAGGTAGTCGCCGAGGCGATCGAGGCGGTGTTCCCAGGCAGTGCGCTGCGCAGCGATCCAGTCCTCGGCCATTCGCAGCACACCCGGCTCGATGTGGCAGGTGCGTACCCTTCCGGCTTTCTCGGACCGGACCAGTCCGCACGCCTCCAGTACCTGCAGGTGCTGCATCACCGCCGGCAGCGACATGGCGAGCGGCCGGGCCAGCTCGCTGACCGAGGCAGGCCCGCGGATCAACCGCTCAACGATGTCCCGGCGACTCGCGTCCGCCAGCGCCTGGAACACCCGGTCCAACGAACCAGTTTGGTTAAGCATGCGCCTAACTATTCGAGGCCAGCCGCGAATAGTCAAGCATCTAGTTAACCTTTCTCGCCGAGGGAGTACCGTTCCCTCGCATGTCTCGTCCGGGAGCACGCGCTCGGACGGGCGTTTCCCTTAATCCAGCGCGTAAGCAGACGGCCCGGGACCATGCAACGACCCGGGGCAACTGCTCGCACAAGACAGCGAATGCCCGGATCCCCCCTGGCCGTCAAGGCCTCCTCAAAGAGCGGCATCGCTGTCCGTTGCGGGGTTCGCGGTGATGACCGACCACGAGGACGTTGGGCCGCAGGTAGGTGCGGAGTTTGCTGGCCAGGCGGCCGATGGAGTCAGCGGCTTTGAGCTGGCGGACCATGTCGTCG
>NZ_JBIBYR010000062.1:0-7317 GCF_043083485.1 Streptomyces sp. NPDC014727
CGAGATCTGGTTCGGGATCATCACCCGCCAGTCCATCCGCCGCGGCACGTTCGCAAGCGTCAACGTCCTGGTCAAACAGATCCGCGACTACATCAGCTCCTGGAACGAGAACGCGAAACCATTCACCTGGACCGCCACCGCCGACGAGATCCTCGTCAAGGTCCGACTCGTCCAGACCAGCGTGAAGAAACGCCGCATGGTGGGGCCAGTCATATCCATTCGTTGATGGCCGCGACCAGCACTGTTGCTTCATAACGGACCGCGAGTTTGTCGTATCTCGTGGCGACGGCTCGGTTCCTCTTGAGGCGGTTGATGCCGCATTCGACGGCGTGGCGCTCGCGATAATCGATCTTGTCGAACTTCGGCGGGCGACCGCCGCGCGAACCGAGCTTCTTGCGGTTGCGGACGTGGTCGACCTTGTCCGGGATGGTGCAGTGGATGCCACGACGCCGCAGGTACGCACGATTCTTGCGGGAGGCGTACGCCCTATCGGCGTGATCAGGCGACGAGTCTGACCACCGAGGACGCCGCGCCGGCCTAAGCCTGACGTCATGGATCTGGCGCTCCGCGCTTTCCAAACGGACTTTTATTACTCTGGATATACGCCGCAATACCCGGAGCGCACCATGATTCTCATCCTGGGGCTCATCATCCTGATCGCTGCCGTTGTCATTGCCGTGGCCGGCATTCTCACCAACAGCGGCAGCGCTCACCATCTCACCAACAGCTTCTCCGCGTTCGGGTATCACGTGACCGGTTCCACCGGCACACTGTTCCTCTACGGCATCGTCGTCGGAGCACTGGCTATGTTCGGACTGAGCCTGATCGTGGCCGCCGTGCGTCGCCCATACCACCATTCCAGAACCTCGCGCCGGGGCCTCAGCCAGCCCGGCCGCGAGCCAACTGCGGATCGCGAAGACACGACAGGTCAACGCGACACCCACCGACCGGAGACTGCGCACCGACCCCACGACGACCGCCCTGTCTCCCCGGGCAGTGGTGGGCCGCGCAGGTGGCATTTCTTCGGGCACCGATCCGCCCCTCACTAACGTGACTGCTGCACCGATAGTCGTGCACCAGCCGTCGCCCTCCGGCGGCCGGCGCGTCACCGCGTACGGGAAGATCCTCGGCCTGGCCCACGATGACCAGGACCTGATCGAGTTCCTCCGCCGCGCCGGCCTCCCAGACCCGGAGACGCTGATCGACGACCCGCAGATGGTTGAGTGGCGCGGCGGCCGCGCCCACGAATGGGACGTGGCCTGACCGATCAGAAGCGGAGCAGCCTGCCGCTGGACTTCCGCGGCCTTGACGACCGCCCCTTACGTCATCGCCGGCGAGGAGCGCATCGTCCCCGCCGACATGATCAGCACTTTCCGCCGGTGGGGTAAACCGGTAGGTGAGGATCGAACCCTGTGTGCGGCGAAGAGTGGTGCGCGTCAGCCTCTCTCAAAAGGCCGAACCGGCCTGGCGGACGCGCCACTCCTCCACGACGCTCTGCTGTCGCCGGGCCCGTTCGAGGAGGTCCTCGAGCAGTTGCGGATCCAGGCGCTTCTCGGTGGCGGTAAGCCGATGGAGGGTCTGCCACCCAGCTGCCTTGCCCTCCACCCCCAGCCGCTCCAATTCCATGAAGGTGCTCAGCGGAGAGCGCCGCGCGAGGCGACCGTTGCTCTTCAGACGCCCCATTTTTTCGGCCGTCCAGCCCGCGCAGACCTTGTAGCGCCGCACCGGGATACCCAGCTCCTTCATGATGCCGAGCAGACTCGTCCGGTCCTGGGCGATCTCGGCGGCGACGGGTCCGAGTGCCCTGGCGAGCGCCGAACCGCGAACGGTGCGTACCAGATGGCGGACCCGCTCCACTCCCGCAGTGGCGCCCATCAGGTGGTCGTTGAGGTAGATACCCAGCATGGCCAAGTCGGTGCTGCGGGTACTGGAACTCGGTCGGTCGTTCATCACGTGCCACCTTTGTCGTCCGTGTGCAGGAGGCGGGTTCACACCAGGTGCTCGGATACCCGTCCGGGCGCTTCGCGCACCGTTCTGTCGACGCTGTGCCCCGAACGGAGGCCTGCGGGATTTGGGAGGGCGTCCGGGGGCTCGCGACGGAGCATTCACAGATCAGTCGATCACGTGCAACTGCTGCCGGACGGCGACACCTGGAAGGCACGGGTCCGGCGGGCGACGTCGCGGGCCTGGGCACTGGAGGAGTTGGCGGAACTCGTGCGAGAGTGCGGGTTTGGCAACGTTACGTGGCACGGTGTCGAGGAGGCGCACTTCTTCCAGCCAGTGTTGACTGCGCGGCCTGTGGCCTGACCCGCACACCCAACGAACATCCCCTCACGTCAGGGCCACAAGCTGCAACTATCGCTCCCCGAGTCGTTAGGCGCTGCCCGTGGCAACGGCCGCACGGAACTCCTGAGTCATCAAGGCCACCGAGCCGCGCTGGACAGGAGCCGGGCCCTGCTCGCCCCACACCTTGTGCAGCGCGGCTCGCATCCGATCGTTCATGGCATCGTTGAGGACTGCCTGGTGCTCCTCGGGCGCCTCGCGCACGTCCTGAACGACGACCATGGTGCCGTGGCGGGTGCCGATCATCCCGATCGTGGTGACCTTCCAGCCGAGCTGCCGGGCCGCTTTACGCATCGCGGCCCGAATCAGCTCCACCCCGCCCAATCCGATGGCTTCCTCGTCATCCAGGTTCACCTGGTACGAGCCGCCGAATCCGCCGGCGCCTTCCGGGCAGTTGCGGCGCAGCAGGGGCACGAGGGCTTCGGCCATGGCGGTGCAGCGTGGGTCCTTCGCGTACGGGGCCATCGTCAGCTCCTTTCCGGGCCGGTGAGGTGCGGCCACAGCAGCTTGAGGTCGTGGGCGACCCGCTCGGCCAGGACATCGGGGTCGTTGGCCGTCCACTGGTGAGCTGTCCCGATGGCGTCGGCGGCCTTCGCCCGGGAGCTGCTCTTGCCGGGGAAGGGGCCGGATTCCGCGCGGGCGGTGAAAGTCACCGGGCCGGGCGGGCGAGGAAGGAACAGCAAGGGGTGGTGCGGAGTGAAGTCGAAGTGGCTCCGGCGGGCGGCGGGCTCTTCGTCGAAGAGCTGCGGCTCGGTCCACAGTCCGACGGTGACGACGAGCCAGGTGTGCGGCCGGTCAGGGTCGTTGCACAGCCACAGGTCGAACGTGCCGACCAGGAGGTTCGCCTCCCACTTCCAAACCTTCGCCCGGGGATCGAGAGCGTCGGCCCCGTCCCGGCGCAGCGGGATCAGGGCGCGCTCGAACGGGGCGATCAGATCGTCGTAGGCCGTCCGCATGGCCGTGCTGCCGGCGTGGTCGACCGTGTACTCGCGGTCTGGCGTGATCTCCCACTTCAGGCCGTCGGGAAGCTGGGTGGTCAGGTACTGGCACAGCGGTCCGAGCGCCTGCGGGATGCCGTCCTTGTCGTGTCGGGCGTGCTCGGCGGCGGGCAGGCGGACCCACCAGGCGTAGTACGGCGTTCCGTCCGGGTAGGTGTCGGTGTCGACGCAGTGTTCGTACACGCAGCCCAGCGAGCCCGCGAGCTTTGTCATCGTCTCCTTGGTGCGCTCGTCCAGGTCGGGATCCTCGCCCGCGAGCTGCGATGGGTCCTGGACCTCGAGGCGCCACACCACCCACTCGAAGTCGTTGAAGTCCGTCACGCGCACCCGCCCCCCAGTTCGACGGTATAACCCCTGCCGCACCCGGCCAACGTCCCCACTCCCCTGCTTCGCCCTGCTCCGACGGTCCAGTACATCAAGGCCCGCCAGGCGGGCGGGAGAGTTCGGCGACACCCGGCCCCACGAGCGACGCACAGGGCCGGCTGACCCCGGCGCACCGGCTCAGCCGGCGTCAGGGTCGTATCCGAGGCTCTCCAGGAGTCGGCGGCGCTCGTCTTCCTCACACTCAAGGAGTGCCGCCAGCACGCGCACGTCCCGGTGGGAGGTGATCGCGGCCTTGAGCACGGCGGCGAGAACGTCCGGCGGCAGAGCCTCGGCCTGAGTGGTGGAGGTGCCGCTGAACGAGCGGTGGTCACTGACCTTCGGCGGCGCGGTGGGCAGCCCGTAGTCGGCGATCTGCTGCTCGGTCACCGCCAGGCGCTCGAAGACGACCTCCGTTCCGGCACGTCCACGGCAGCGAAGACGATGACATCCTCGGCCAGCGCGAGCGCGAGGTCCAGGATCAGGGAGCGTTCGGTGTGCTCGCCGGCGGCGATGCCCTCCAGGACTTTGACGGCGATGCCGCGCTGGAAGAGGTCGTTGAGGACGATCAGTCCTTCCAGGAGGTTGCGGCCAAGGCGGTCGACATCCTGGACGGGTGAGCATGTCGCCGTCGCGGCGTCATCACCCTGCCGGAGCGTTTCCTGTCGTGCCCTCTGCTCGTTGAAATGCCGCTGTCGCGGCGTGCGGCGGCGTTTTGCCTACGGAGAAGTCACCATGAAGCTCAAGCGTCTTGCCCGCGTCACTGCCGCGACCGTCGCCCTGGCGGCATCCGCTCTTGCGGCCCCAGCGACCGCGTCGGCCGATGACGGTCCCCACGCCGAGGTCGGAACGCACTGCACCCCCTGGGAGGGGGTCTACGGCGCCGGCGGATACACGTTCACCGACTTGCGCACCTGCGTTGTGGTCGGCGACCGCGAGGGCCGCAACGCCTTCGTCATCGAGACCGACAGGAACACCTACTGGTGGGGCAGCGTCTGGTACAGCACCACCCCCGGCTACAGCGCCCGGGTAAGGGCCACCGTCAACATGGGCGCATCTCCGTACCAGGGAGGCCCTTCGGTCTCCGCCTCCGGCTCCTGGGAGCAGAAGTCCCGCAGCAGCCGCAATGGCCTGGGCGCCAACGACTTCATCAAGTGCGGCGTCCGCCACCTTGACGTGTCCTACCACCAGGTCGGCGGCTACTACGACAACGACCGCGCGATCGACGCCAAGCGTTCCTACGACAACTTCGTCATCCCCTGCTCCTGGAACTGAGCAACCAGAACGGCCCTGACCTCCGCGCCCGGCCGCTGGTGCCGGTCGCGGACGACGAGATGGGCGAGACCCTCGAACTGCTCTGGGGCAGGGCCGCGGTCAACCGCTCCGGCGCGTGCCGGAGCGGTTGACAGGCGGTACGTGGGGCGGGACCAGTCGCTACTGAACTTGAATGTGTGATGTCGGCCTGATCGTGTCAGCTGGTCAAGGTCAGGCCGGTGCCTATGAGGCAGCCGTCGATGAGGTGCGGTCGGTACTGGGTCTTCTTGAGGCTGCGCTTCACGGCGGCGGCGAGCTGGTCGAGGTTCGCGGCGGCGAGGTTGCCGATCGCCCGTTTCACCAGGGACCAGATGCCTTCCTGTGGGTTGAGGTCGGGTGCGTAGGACGGGAAATGGAAGACGGTCAGCCAGTCTCGTTTTGAGCGATGAAGTCCTTCATCTGTGGCATGAGATGGGTGCGCAGGTTGTCCCAGACCAGGACGATGGGGCCTTTGAGCTGGTTGTGCGCCCGCACGATGAGGTCGCGATAGTCCCGCCAGGTGAATCCCTTGGGCTCGCCCTTGCGGCCCCGGTGGACGCGAAAGCTGTAGATCAGCCTCGACCGGTCTCCGCGTCGGAAGCAGACCATTCCCGCCATCGAAACCCGTCCGGAACCCCTGCCCCGGACGCGGACGACCGGTGTCTGGCCGATGCGGCCCCAGGACCTCGCGCGTGGCGGCCTCAGCGACTGGCCGGCCTCGTCCTCACAGACGATCCAGGCCCCGAGGGCCGCCGCCGTACTTATACCTGCGGCCACACCTCCATCTTCCACAACTCCACAGCTCCGTCGTCACGTTCGATCACCCGGCGGGCCGGCTGCTGCCACGACCAGCCATGGCGCTTCAACAGCCGCCATGTCCCCTCCACCGTGTAGCCGACGTGGAACAGCCGTCCGATCAGAGTCTTCACCCGGGCCAGTGTCCACCGCTGGTCAGCCCAGCCATGGGCGAGCGGACCGCGCTCCAACTCCCGTTCCAGTTGGGCAATTTGGTCTGCCGAAAGCCTCGGACGCCCTGGCGACCCCTTCGACCGGCCACCCTCTTCACCCCGCTCACGCCACTGACGGCGCCAGCGCTCCACCGACCGCTCGCTCACCCGCAGTGCGGCCGCGATCTCCCGGTTCTTCGCGCCGCTCCCGAAGCGACCAACCGCTTCCAGCCGGATCCGCTCTCTTGCAGCCCTCTTGGCATCGGTCAAACCGCCGCCCTGCGCGTATCTCACACCCCACAGCTACCAACCCGACTCAGCCGATGTCAGGCGAACGGCCCGACATCACCCAATCAAGTTCAGTAGCCGGTGTCTTTGTCACCGGTGAGGGTGCCGATGACCTGCTGAACCTGCTGCGTGCTCGGGCGCACCGGCAGGATACGAGCTCGTCGTGACCGCGGACGACGGCACCAAGATGCACATGCCCGCTGTGGTCACACAGCCCGACGACCGAGTGCGCGAGCTGCTCGCCGACGGCGGGACGTTCACCGTCGACATCGACGCTCCGTGGTCGATCGGGCGGCGGTGTCCGCCGTGGTGCGAGGGCGGGGCACGGCGGCGGCCGGCCCCAGGTCGAGGCGGAAGGTTCCGTACGGGTTGACGTTGGACCAGAACAGCGCGGTCAAGCCGCGCCGGTCCTCGTCGCCGAGCCTCGATGCCCAGGCAGGTTCAGCCACCCGCGGAAGCGCGCTGAGGGCCCCTGCCGCGCCCGGCCAGGGGTCCCCACTCCCGTGAAAAAGCCTGAGTTCGACCTTCTCTGTCATCGTTCTTGCCATGGGGTTGCCTCCCCCTCGCTTGGCCAACGGAGCAAATCTACGGGCACCAGGCCGACTGTCTGAACAGCGGCAGCCGATCGTGCGCGCCGGCAATCGGGCCACCCGCCACGGCGACGATCAGGGCCGACGCGGTGGACCCTTCGTCGCCCGGCTACCGCTTGCCGAAGAACTTCCGCAATCCCCGGGGCGATATCCACTGCAGGTGTTCGAGCGTGGGCGTGAAAGCGCCCATGTCGCATGCCACCCCCGTACGCAGCGCCCGTGGGAATCCCCTGCCGTCGAGGACGGTTGAAGCCGATGACCCACGAACGGGCGTCCCGTTCGGTGTGGGCTCATGACAGCTGCGGGAGGGCATACATGAAGATCGGCGACATCGAGGTTCTGGCGATCACGGACGGGGTGGGCACCGAGATTGCCGCGGAGATCCTTACCCGCCCCGGCGTACACGACCCGTGGGCCTGCCACGAGCACCACCGGGAGGCGGACGGGAGCCTCGGCCTGCCCCTGGGCGGCTTTCTCGTGCGCAGCGGGGAGCGGACC
>NZ_JBIBYR010000063.1:0-6839 GCF_043083485.1 Streptomyces sp. NPDC014727
CGAGCTCCTGGACATCACCGAGGCGCAGTGGCAAAGTGCGGCGGCAAACGCATCCGTCGAAGGCAGCACCCGACGCCCCCTGGGCGAGGGCCTGACTCGCCAGATGTCGGCCACGCTGCGCCGGATCGGCCTGCTGTGGGACGCGGCTCAGCGCTACTCGGCTGGCGAGCTGATCCTGGCGGAGCACGCGGGCACGACGTACCTGCTCGACGCCTCGGCCGGCCTCCACCCCTCCAGCGTAATTCCGCTGTGGACCGCACTGTCGCTGCCCCTGGAGCTGTGGCTGTGCCTGCCCGCTCCCACCGCCATCGACCCGCGAGCGGTCGTTCTCGCAGCTGTGAACGCCGCACACCCCCTCCGCGCTGCGAGCGACCCGGCGCTGCCCCTGTGCCCCCTCGCCGACATCCAGGCGACTGAGGTCTCCCTGTGGGCGGCCGACCATGCCCTGACGGTCGCGCAGTCTGTACTGACCAACCCCGCCTACACCTTGGTCTGGGACGGTGGCGGCTGGGCCGACAACTGCCGGCGCCGCTCTCGTCGACGCCCCTCTCGATGAGTGGGCTTTCGAAGTGGACGGTGAACGGGTCGCGAACTACCAGGAGTTCCAAAACCGCCTCGGCGCGGCGACAAGCATCAGGCGGGGGAGTTCGTCGCGCGCGCCAACGGCATCTTCGCGCAGTCGATCTGACAGACAAGCAGCAGACGAAGGGGCGGTCTGCCGAGACCATCAGACCGGCCCCCAGCTCGGGCAAGCAGCCCGCGCTGGTCGAGCTGGGGCTGTGTCGGAATCCGGCGGATCCCGGGGCGGTGCACGCACCGTCTGCGTGCTGGCGTCGTCTTCGCCCGTTGTCTATCGAAAAGAAGGGGTCATTGCGGGGGTATGTCACGGAATGCGCGAAGTTGCAGCCACAACGAAAGGCGGTCGTCTGGGTGGTCGAGGTCGAGGGTGAACAGCTCACGTGCTCGCCGCAGCCGGTACTTGAGCGTGTTGTGGTGAATGGTGAGCTGTTCGGCGGCTTTCGCCGCGTTGCCGCCTGCGTCGAGCCAGGCGCTCACTGAGGCCGCGTACTCGGTCTGGTGCTCGTGGTCGTACGCGGTCATCGCGTCGATGCCAGGATGGCGAAGCCTGGGCGAGCGGGCGATCTCGTCCGCGAATCGCGCAAGGAGGATGCGGGCGTGTGCCTGTGCCGTACCTGCTGTCCGGCGCGCCTTTGGATCGAGCGTTGTGACGCGCAGGATGTCGTCGACTTCCGCACGCAGGTCGGGCAGTTGATCGGGTTCGTGTGCTGGACGGCTGAGCGCCACGCGCAGGTCGGTATGGGACGAGGGCGCGAGCGTAGCGAGTGACTGTTCTGCTAGGCGGCGTGCTGTCTGCTCGGTTGCTTCGGGCAGCAGCACGTAGACAGTACGGCCGAGCGTCGCCACGGCGGCCTCCGGGCTGACGGCCGCCCAGTGGCTGACTGCCGCGGCACCGAGCCGGACAACGGGCGGTGCTTCGCTTCCGGGGGTGCGCACGGGGGCGATGCCGAGGAGGGTGACGCGTTGCCGCTCGGGCAGTCCCAGCGCGAACTGGGTGTCGCGGCCTGCGATCTGCCCGCTGAGGGCGGCGCGTAGCGCGGATTCGCGGGCTTGGACGTCCAGCTCGGCAGCGCTGCGGCTGCGCAGCATGTGCAGGGCGGCGAGCTGGGCGCAGTCCTGGAGCACTTCCTCGCCGCGAGCGTCGAGCGGATGTTTGCCCTCGATCGCCCAGACCGTGCCGAGGGGCATGTCGCCGGCGCGGATGGCGATCGCCGCGCGCGGCAGTTCGTCCGGGGCCAGGACCTGCATCCGTAGGACTCCGGTCGCGGCAAGGACCTCCCGGTACTGGTCCTGTTGCCCCGGCAGGTCCGGAACGTGGCGGTCGAGGATGCCCTGACGGCGTAGTTCGTCGATGCGCTGGCCTGGAAGCGAGGAGTAGGCCAGCACACGCCGGTCGAGGTCCTCGATCGCGACGGAGCCGCCGATGACAGCGGCCACCGCGTTCGCGAGTGCGAACAGCTCCTCGCTGGTGCCCTTTGCAGCCGCGTTCGTGGTTGTCAGTTTCGCCCGATCCATGACGTGATTATAGGCAGAATCGACAACGACTTCTCTGGCTCCCAGCCGCACGATGTTCCGCAACTCCTCGATGGAAACGGGCTGCTCATGCCGACACAGACCGCACAGACTGCGCCAGCCGAAGCGCCGCGCCAGGACCGGGACGTCCTCGGCCTCTTCCCGCCTGGCAGCTCGACCGCGCCCGACGACGAACTGCTCGTCGGCGGATGTGCCGCGACTGAGGTCGCCGAGGTGTACGGCACACCTGCCCTGGTCGTCGACGAAGCCGCGGTGCGCGCCCGCGCCCGCAGCTACGCCGACGGTCTCGCCGCGCGTTGGGCCAACTCCAGGGTTGTGTTCGCCTCCAAGGCCTTTCCCTGCACTGCCATCTACCGGCTGATCGCTGAGGAGGGCTTGGGAGCGGACGTCGCCAGCGGCGGCGAACTCGCACTCGCACTCGCGGGCGGCGCGGACCCGGCGGACATGGTCGTGCACGGCAATGCCAAGACGATGGCGGAGCTCCGGCTCGCGGTGGAGGCGGGTGTGGGCCTGATCGTCGTCGACGACTTCGACGACATCAACCACTTGGAGGCGCTCCTCGCCGAGCCCGGGCTGCGGTCCGCCCGCCGCGACAGCGACCGTCGGCAGGGCGTGTTGGTGCGGCTCACCCCCGACATCCGCCCGGACACCCACGAGGCGGTTTCCACCGGACAGCACGGCTCGAAGTTCGGCATGCCGATGGAGCAGGCGCGCCTGGCCGTCGAGCGCCTGCGCTCTTCCGCGCTTCTGCGACTCGATGGCGTGCATGTCCACGTGGGGTCGCAGATCCTCGACACCGAGCCGTTCGAGCGTGCCGTGCGGGCAGCCGCTCAGCTCGGCGACTTCGACGTCTACGACCTGGGCGGTGGCCTCGGCGCCCGCTACACCTATGGCGATCGGCCGCCGAGCGTCGAGGAGTACCTGGACGCCCTCGTCGGAGCCGCCCGCCGCGAACTGCCGGCCCACGCCAGCCTCCTGATCGAACCCGGCCGATCCATGGTGGCCGAGGCCGGGATGACGCTCTACCGGGTCGCCACCGTCAAACGCTCCGGCGCCGAACCGATCGTGGCCGTGGACGGCGGCATGGGCGACAACCTCGAGGTGGCCCTCTACGGGCAGCGGTTCGAGGCAACTGTGGCAACCCGTGTCGGCGGCGGCCGGCCGCACCGGCTCGTGGGCCGCCACTGCGAGTCAGGCGACGTGATCACCCCTGGCACCGTACTGCTGCAAGATCCGCGCCCCGGAGACCTGATCGCCGTCCCGGTCACCGGCGCCTACACCTACTCGCTCACCAACAACTACAACGGCGCGCTGCGCCCTCCGGTGATCTTCTGCAGGGATGGGCGCTCGTGGCCGGTGGTTCGCCGCGAGACCTACGCCGACCTGATCGGTCGCGACCTGCCCCCGGCCTGACCTCCGCTGCACCCTGCACGTCCTGCAGACACTCCCCTTCACCCTTACCAGCCGCCAACCCGCCCCGGGCGGCCCCCACCCACCGCGGAGCAATCATGACGTCCTTCGATACACAGAAGGCACCCCTACGATCAAAGTCGGAACCTCGACCTTCGGGATCGGCGTCGTCGCGGTCCTCAACGGCAACCTCGTCCCGCTCATGATCCTGGCGACCCAGAAGGCACTTGGGTTCGGGTCGGCCCAGGCCGGCCAGGTGATGACAGCGTGCCTGCTGGCCGGCGCGATCACCTGCCTCGCCATGACCAGACTCGTGGCCGGGCCGCGGCGCCACCTGGTCGCGCGGACAGGCCTGATCGTGACCGCCGTCGGGTTCGGCCTGGCGAGACTGCCGCTGCCGACACCTCTGCACGTCGGCGCCGTCGTATTGGGCGGTGCCGGAGCCGGCGTAGCCATGGCGGCCAACGGCACCGCCCTCGCAGGCCATCCATCCCGCTGGGCGTACTGCTCGTCGTGGGGGGCGTCCTCAAGCTCACGGCAGGCGTCACGCACGACCCGACGGTCTTCGTCGTGACGCTGATCGTGTGGAACGGCCTGTATACGGTCGCCTACATGTACTTCGTGGCGCAGCTGACGTAGCCATCGACGGGGACCGTGTCGTGGCCGTCGGAGGGGACCTGGGACCGGCCCGACGCGAGATGGACGCCTCCGGCCTGGTGGTGGCACCTGGATTCATCGACGTGCACACCGCGAGCGCCCTGATGCTCCCCGGCAGGCTCCCTTTTCTTGCAAGCGCTCAAGCGTTTGCGGCTGCCGCGCATCACGACCCGTTCTCGATCGGATCGCCAAAGCGAAAGGAATGCATCGATGACAAGGAACAGCAAGGGCCTGCACAGCTCACCCCCGAGGGCAGGAAGCCGCTATCGGCGATGCTTGCGAATTGGTAGAACGCGCCGGCTCATGAGTGGGGCAGCCGTAATGGCGGCCGCCGCACTCATCCTCGGCCTGACGGTTGCGATTCCGACGCAAGCCGCACAAGCCGGCGACGGTCACCCTGTCCCCGCGAGTCGACAGCGAGACCTCTCGCGGAATCTGGATCAGGCACTTGAGCGTGCATCTGCCGAGGTAGGCGACCCAGGTGTTCAGGCGGTGCTGATGAAGAACGGCCGCCTGGTCTGGTCGTCAAGCCAAGGCATGGCGAATCGGAAGTCCCAAACGCCTGCCACCGACAAGACGCTGTTCTACTACGCCAGCTTCGGCAAGCAGATGGTCGCCGCGTTCGCCCTCCACCAGGTCGAAGCCGGCGTGCTCGATCTCGACACGCCGATCAGCAAGTACCTGGGGGACGAAGTCGCGGGCTCGCACGTCGTCACGGTACGCATGCTGCTGACGCACACAAGCGGTTACCCAGATGCGTACTCCGATCCCGCTGTGGCGCCATTCCTACCGTTCACATCTACGGGTGCCGGCAACCAATACGACCCCGACAGGCCGTGGACGTTCGCCAGGATAAATGCAGGCATCCGTGATCCGATCGAGCCCGGTGCGCGCGAGGAGTACTCCAACACCGGCTATATCGTGCTCGGGCGAGTGCTGAGCAAAACGGCGGGCGGTGACAAGGCGCTTGAGCGCACCATCCGGCGCTTCCTGTGGCGCGCAGGCGAAGTGGAGCCGATGACGGAGGACCATGTCACCTTCCAGCGTTCCGAGCGCGCGCTGCGCCGCTTCGCGCACGGCTACTACACACTGAAGGGCAACGGGCCGCTGGTCGACATCTTCACTGCTTACGGTGCCAAGGGCATTCCAACCGACTTGTATGGCATGCCGTTCACCGATGGCCTGTTCGCCGGCACCGCCCTCGGCGCCGCACAGTTCCTGGACGCGCTATTTGTCCGCCACAGGCTCCTGTCGCCCAGGACGGTCGACGCGATGATCACGCCAACACCGCAGTCAGCCGCATCGGGCGGCAGCTATGGCATGGGCACGGAGCGCGCTGTCGTGGGAGACCGGACATGGCAGGGCCATCGCGGCAGCTACCCCGGGTTCAGTGCGCAGGGCGCAACCGATCTTGAGCGCGGAGTGACGCTCGTCGTCGTGACGAACAGGTATATGCCGAAATACAGTCCCGCGGACGTCATCTGGGAGCAGCTCGCCGAGACATACGCGAGGGCCGCAAGTTGAACCAAGCTTTCGGTGTCACTGAGCTGTTGACAGCAACGGATCAAGGCGCTGCGTGAGGAGAGTTCGTGAAGCCTCGGGTACCCGGGATCGACGGCAGGAAGCCTGACAGTCCCGGGTACACGGAGGAGCAGGCGCATATGACTGCCAGCCGGCGCCCGACGGCCTGTAGTCGAGGTGCAGCTGGAGCGAGCAGGGGTGTCGTCAGTTCCACCCCCGAATCCGGGTGCTAGGCCGACGGCGCCGGGGCCGCGCCGCTGACAGCATTTTCCTGCCGGGGCGAGCTGGCCCCGGGGCCAGCCCAGATCCGAGGAGGACCCCGTGCAGGAAACCATCGCCCGACGCGTGACCGGAGTCAGCGGCATCGCCGCGGCCGCCGCTTTCATCATCGAAGTGCCCCTGTACTTCGTCTACTCGGGACCGCCGCCGGACTCCAACGTGCTGGCCCGACTGCTGATCGGAATCCTCGCGCTCGGCTTCCTGATCGTCTTCATGACGGCCCTGCGTGAACTCATCAAGAGCGTGCGCCCCGACATGGAATGGGCCAGCACCCTCGCCTTCACCTCCGGCCTCGCGTACACGATCGTCACGCTGATCTCCAGCGGCCTCGAGGCAGGAGCCGTGATCGCGACCGACCGCGCGATCGACCCCACGATCACGGTCAGCGGCACCTACTGAAGCTGGTGTGGGTCGACAGTGCCTACCAGGGCCCCGCGCTGGCCAGGGCGTTCGCCCGGCACGGTGTGAGGATCGAGGTCGTGCGTCGTACCGACGGACAACGCGGCTTCGTCGTACTGGCCCGCAGGTGGGTGGTGGAACGCACGCTGTGCGCCACGAGGCGCTCTGTTTGTATCCCCGGCTCAGCCGGGAGGAACTCGGAAGGAGGTTCCTGGGCCGGATGACTTACCTGGATCCGAAAGGTGAAGGGGACAACAGCATGTCAGAAAACCAGTGACCGGGCTCAGTTGTCAGAGGGCGGTATGAGAGTGGATAGGCGTTTTGTCGTCACCTGAACGTGTGGCGGTGCGGCACCCCGGCTGGTCTGCGGCCATGGGCATGTTGGGCTGGGCACCGTGAGCGAGCGCAAGCCCTACAAGACCGACGTGAGTGACGAGCAGTGGGCGCTGGTGGAGCCGGTG
>NZ_JBIBYR010000064.1:0-5509 GCF_043083485.1 Streptomyces sp. NPDC014727
CGCCGAGCAGGATGACGTCCCCGAACGCGGTGTCCGGTTCGGAGACCATCGACTCCAGCACCCGCACGTAGTAGTCCCGCATCAACGCCACCTGGACGGAGGACAGTTCGCCGCTGTCGTACTCCATCTCCAGGCTCAGCCCATGGTGCCCGGGCTCCTGGCTGACGGCCACCAGCAGCGGGAAGTGGGTCCGCCCACCTCCGGTCGCACGGGCGCGATCGCCGTCCGTGTCCGCCCCACCGGCGAGTGTGTCGATCTGACGGAAATGGTTGTAGACGAAGCCGGTCTCGAAGAGCGGTTCCCCGCCCAGTTCGCGTTGGATCGCGGACATCGGATATCTGCGATGGGGCAGCATGTCCTGCTCGGCCTCGAACACCGCGCGTACGAGGTCCCGCCAACTGCCCTCCGGCAGCTCCAGCCGGAACGGCAGAGTGTTGAGGAAGAGCCCCCGCACCTCGGTTCCGTCGGTCTCCTCCAGCCGACCGTTGGACGACAGCCCCGTGACGACGTCCCGGCTGCCGGTGGCGAGGCTCATGACCCGCAGATGCGCTGCCAGCAGCACGGACTTCAGCGGCACCCCACAACGCCGGGCGAACCGGTCGAGACCATCGCCCAGACCGACCTGCAGGGGCGTGATCAACTCTCCGTGCCGGCGCTCCGCGTCATTGCGGTGCACCTCGCCCGCGCTGCACGGCCCCACGAGCCCGTCGGGAAGTGCAGTGCTGTGGCGGGGAAGGCGGGTGTCGGGGCGGTCGGTGAGGAGGTTGTGCCAGTAGGTGGTGTGTGTGGGGTTGGTGAGTGCTGCCTGTTCGGCTGCGATGTAGTCGCGGTAGGTGGAGCGGAAGGGCGGGAGTGATGGAGTACTGCCGTTGAGGAGGGTGTGGTAAGTGTCGATGACTTCGGCGAGGGTGGAGGCGAGGCTCCAGCCGTCGAGGATGGCGTGGTGGTCGGTGACGGTCCACTGGAAGGCGTCGTCGGACAGCACATGGACCGTCATCCGGAACAAAGGCGCCACCGCCACGGAGAAGCCCTCGTCCTGTTCGCTACGGACGCACTCCGCCACCGCCGCCCGTTGCGCACCCTCGTCCTGACCCCGCAGATCGACGACGGTCAGGGGCGTCTCGGCCCGATCGTGCACGAGCTGCACCGGCTCGCTGTAGCCGCTCAGGTCGAACGAGGTACGCAGGACATCGTGGCGGCCCACCGTCAGCTCGGCGGCCCGCCGGAAGGCGTCCTCCTCGAACCGCTCGCCGAGCCGCACCGTACTGACGTTGTGGTACGGGTTGCGGTCCGGGTCGATCTCCATCTCGTAGACCATGCCGACCTGGAGGGCTGCCATCGGATAGGCGTCCACCAGCCCCTCGGGCAGCGCCTGCCGGTCCTTCGCCGACAACAGGGCGAACGGCTCCGCCGTCGGTGCGGGAAGCAGGTCCGCCGCCACCGAAGTCACCTCGGTGCCCAGCGCGGCGAGCGTCGGGGACCGGAACAGTACGGGCAGCGTCAGCAGCAGACCCTCCTCCCGGGCCCGACCGATCACCTGAATGCTGCGGATCGAGTCGCCGCCCAGGTCGAAGAAATTGTCGTGCCGGCCGATCCTGTCCACCCCGAGGACCTGATGCCAGATCACCGCCAGCCGTTCCTCCACCCCGGGCAGCGGCGCCAGGTACTGGGACGACAGCTCCGGGCGGTCCCCGGACGGTGCGGGAAGCCTGCCGCGGTCCACCTTGCCCTGGGCCGTCAACGGGAACGCGTCGAGGAACACGAATGCCTTCGGCAGCATGTATTCCGGCAGCTTCTCCCGCAGCGCCGACCGGAGTTCGGTCACATCGGGCGCCGGGGCGTCGCACGCCACGTACGCCACCAGATCGGCCCGTCCCGACGCGTCCCGCGGCGCTGTCACGACACACTGGCGAACGCGCGGGTGAGCGCCGATTGCCGCGCTCACCTCGCCGGGCTCCACCCGATAGCCGCGAATCTTGACCATGTGGTCGACCCGGCCGAGGAACTCCACCTGACCCTCGGGCGACCAGCGCCCCCGGTCACCCGTGCGGTACAGCCGAGCACCCGGCACGGAGGGATGCGGCAGGAAGTGCTCGGCGGTCAGCGCGGGTCTGCCGAGATAGCCGCGTGCGAGGCACGGCCCGGCCACGTACAGCTCGCCCGGGCTGCCCACGGGCACGGGGTGGCCGGCCTCGTCCAGCACCCGGACCTCGGTGTTGGCCAGCGGTGTGCCGAGCGGCAGCGGGCCGGCCGGGAGCGAGTCCGCGGTGAAGGTGCCGCAGACGGAGAACGTGGTGGTCTCCGTCGGACCCCAGCAGTTGACGAGCTCGAGTTCAGGGCAACGGGCGAGGATCCGGCCCGCGTGCGGTGCGGAAACCGTTTCACTGCCGGTGAGCAGTCGGCGCAGACCGTCGAACGTCTGCGGCTGCTCGTCCACGAGCAGGGTGAACAGCGAGGCAGTGGCGTGGAGGACCGTCACGCCGTGATCCGTCACCCAGCCCGCCACATCCGCCGGGGCGTACCGTCCCGGCGGAGCGAGCACGAGCCGGGCCCCCGCCACCAGCGGCGCCCATATCTCGAAGGTGGAGACATCGAAGGCGACCGTCGCGATCTGGAGAACGGTGTCGTCCTCCCGCAGCTCCATCGCGGGACCGCCGTGCAGAAGCTCGGTCACGTTGCGGTGCCGGGTCACCACACCCTTCGGCCGCCCTGTGGAACCGGAGGTGAAGATGGCGTAGCAGGCGTTGTCCGGTCCGGCGCCGGCCTCCGGGACCCGGTCGCACCGCGTCTCCTCGGGCAGAACGACGGTGTCCACGTCGATGGTCTCCCATGGCCCCTGCGGAACCAGGTCCCTGGTGCTCGCCCCGGCCAGGACCACCCGCACGTCCGCCTCCCGAAGCATGTGCGCGAGCCGGGCCGCGGGGAAGGAGACATCCAGCGGTACGTAGGCCCCACCGGCCTTGAGCACGGCCAGCAGCCCGACGACCAGTTCGGGCGAACGGTCCAGGCCGACCCCGACGAACACCTCGGGGCCGACACCCAGCCGACGCAGATGACGGGCCAGCCGGTCGGCACGCGCATCGAGCTCGCCGTACGTCAGGGACCGCTCCCCGGCGACCACGGCGACGCGGTGGGGCTGCGCCACCGCCCGTGCCTCGACCAGCTCGTGGACGGGCGTGGAGGGGACAGCGGCGGCGTTGTCGTTCCAGCGTTCCAGCAGGGCCCGCTCGGCCTCGCCGAGCAGGACGGCCGCTCGGTGGGCGCCGTCCGGATTCTCGGCGATCGCCCGCAGAGCCCGCAGGTGGTAGTCGCGGATCAGACGCATCTGTTCCGCGGGGAACTCCCTGGCGTCGTACTCCAGCTCCATCCGCATGCCGGCCAGGCCCGGTTCGCGGCTCATGGCCACATGCAGCGGGAAGCTGGTCCGGGCGACACCGGCGGCCGTCTCGTCGTGCGGCCCGGAGACCGAGGCCCGGCCTCCCTCGGCCAGCTCGTCCACGTGGCGGAAGTGGTTGTAGACGAAGCCGGTCTCGAACAGCGGGGCGCCGCCCAGCGCACGTTGCAGCGCCGGCATGGGGTACCTGCGGTGCGGCAGCATCTCCCGTTCGGCGTCGAACACCGCGCGTGCCAGATCAGCCCAGCTGCCGTCCGGCAACCGCAGCCGGAAAGGCAGCGAATTGAGGAAGAGACCCCGCACCTCGGTGCCGTCGGTCTCCTCCAGCCGGCCGTTGGACGACAGCCCGGTGACGACGTCCGCGCTGCCTGTGACCAGGCTCAGAACCCGCATGTGGGCGGCCAGGACGACGGCCTTGAACGGCACGCCGATCCGGGCTGCGCTGTCCTCCAGCGCCGACAGGAGCTCCGGCGGCACCACGGTGACCAGCGCTCCGTACCCGCCGGTGCCGTCGTGCTCATGCACCTCGTCGTCGAGTCGTTCCCCGATGAGCGGGGAGTCGCTGTTGCCGCCGTGGCGGGGGAGGCGGGTGTCGGGGTGGTCGGTGAGGAGGTTGTGCCAGTAGGTGGTGTGTGTGGGGTTGGTGAGTGCTGCCTGTTCGGCTGCGATGTAGTCGCGGTAGGTGGAGCGGAGGGGTGGGAGCGTGGCGGTGTGGCCGTCGAGGAGGGTGTGGTAGGTGTCGGTGATCTCGGCGAGGGTGGAGGCGAGGCTCCAGCCGTCGAGGATGGCGTGGTGGTCGGTGACGGTCCACTGGAAGGCGTCGTCGGACAGCACATGGACGGTCATCCGGCACAATGGCGCCACTGCCGGATCGAACCCCGTCGTCCGCTCCCCACGGACGTAATCGGCCAGCTCACGCCGCTGCCTGACCTTGCTCAGTCCGCGCAGGTCCACCAGGCCGAGAGGCATCTCGACTTCCGCGTGCACCAATTGCATCGGCACGGACAGACCACTGAGGTCGAAAGAGGTACGCAGCACAGGATGCCGCTCCACCACCATGGATACTGCCGCACGGAAGGCTTCCTGCTCGAACCGGCCCGGAAGATGCAGCGACGTCACGTTCAGATAGGGGTTGCGGTCGGGGTCGCGTTGCATTTCGTAGACCATGCCGATCTGGAGTTCGGCCATGGGGTAGGCGTCGTCGAGGTGGTGGGGGAGGTGGTTGCGGTCGTGGGGCGTGATGAGGGAGAAGGGTTGGGTGGTGGGTTGTGTTGTGGTTGTGGTTGTGGTTGTGGTGGTGGCGAGGTCGGCGAGTGTGGGGTGGTGGAAGAGGTCTTGGAGGTGGAAGGTGAGTCCGTTGTCGCGGGCTCGGCCGAGTATCTGGATGCTGCGGATGGAGTCGCCGCCGAGGTCGAAGAAGTTGTCGTGGCGGCCGATGCGGTCGACACCGAGGATGTCGGCCCAGATCGTGGCCAGAGCTTCTTCGGTTCCGGGTAGGGGCGGGGTGAACTCTGTTTCGAGTGTGGGTCGTTCGGTGGTGGGGGCGGGCAGGGAGCGTCGGTCGAGCTTTCCTTGCGGGGTGAGCGGGAGGGCGTCGAGGAGGACGAAGTTCCTCGGGATCATGTAGTCGGGGAGGTTGCCGGCGAGGGCGTCGCGGAGTTCGCTGGTGGTGGGCCGGTCGGTGCCCTGTTCCGGCACGAGATAGGCGACCAGATCCGTACGCCCGTTCGTCTCCTGGTACGGAAGGACGATGACCTCACGCAGGCTGGCCATCCGAGCCAACTCGGCCTCGATCTCACCGAGTTCGATGCGGTATCCGCGGATCTTGACTTGGGCGTCGGCCCGGCCGAGGTATTCCAGGTCGCCGGAGGGTGTCCAGCGGGCGAGGTCCCCGCTGCGGTAGAGCCGAGCTCCAGGTGTCTGTCCCAGGTGATCGGGGACAAAACGCTCAGCCGTGAGGGCCGGCCGCGCCTCGTACCCGCGCGCGAGCCCCGCCCCTGATACGTACAGTTCGCCGACCACTCCGATCGGGGTGGGGTTCCCGTTCGGGTCGAGGACGTGGAGTCGGAGGTCGGGGAGGGGGTGTCCGATTCTGGTGGTGTTGTTGTTGAGTTG
>NZ_JBIBYR010000065.1:2037-5241 GCF_043083485.1 Streptomyces sp. NPDC014727
TGTGTGATGGGTGGCTGGTCGTTGTTTGAGAACTGCACAGTGGACGCGAGCATCTGTGGCCAAGTTTTTAAGGGCGCACGGTGGATGCCTTGGCACCAGGAACCGATGAAGGACGTGGGAGGCCACGATAGGCCCCGGGGAGCTGTCAACCGAGCTTTGATCCGGGGGTGTCCGAATGGGGAAACCCGGCAGTCGTCATGGGCTGTCACCCGCTGCTGAACACATAGGCAGTGTGGAGGGAACGAGGGGAAGTGAAACATCTCAGTACCCTCAGGAAGAGAAAACAACCGTGATTCCGGGAGTAGTGGCGAGCGAAACCGGATGAGGCCAAACCGTATGCGTGTGATACCCGGCAGGGGTTGCGCATGTGGGGTTGTGGGATCTCTCTTTCACGGTCTGCCGGCTGTGAGGCGAGTCAGAAACCGTTGATGTAGGCGAAGGACATGCGAAAGGTCCGGCGTAGAGGGTAAGACCCCCGTAGCTGAAACATTGACGGCTCGTTTGAGAGACACCCAAGTAGCACGGGGCCCGAGAAATCCCGTGTGAATCTGGCGGGACCACCCGCTAAGCCTAAATATTCCCTGGTGACCGATAGCGGATAGTACCGTGAGGGAATGGTGAAAAGTACCGCGGGAGCGGAGTGAAATAGTACCTGAAACCGTGTGCCTACAAGCCGTGGGAGCGTCGCTGTGTGTGCTTGCACATGCAGTCGTGACTGCGTGCCTTTTGAAGAATGAGCCTGCGAGTTTGCGGTGTGTTGCGAGGTTAACCCGTGTGGGGAAGCCGTAGCGAAAGCGAGTCCGAACAGGGCGGTTGAGTAGCACGCTCAAGACCCGAAGCGGAGTGATCTAGCCATGGGCAGGTTGAAGCGGAGGTAAGACTTCGTGGAGGACCGAACCCACCAGGGTTGAAAACCTGGGGGATGACCTGTGGTTAGGGGTGAAAGGCCAATCAAACTCCGTGATAGCTGGTTCTCCCCGAAATGCATTTAGGTGCAGCGTCGTGTGTTTCTTGCCGGAGGTAGAGCACTGGATAGGCGATGGGCCCTACCGGGTTACTGACCTTAGCCAAACTCCGAATGCCGGTAAGTGAGAGCGCGGCAGTGAGACTGTGGGGGATAAGCTCCATGGTCGAGAGGGAAACAGCCCAGAGCATCGACTAAGGCCCCTAAGCGTACGCTAAGTGGGAAAGGATGTGGAGTCGCAGAGACAACCAGGAGGTTGGCTTAGAAGCAGCCATCCTTGAAAGAGTGCGTAATAGCTCACTGGTCAAGTGATTCCGCGCCGACAATGTAGCGGGGCTCAAGCGTACCGCCGAAGTCGTGTCATTCGTACATGTGTCCCCAACGGGAGTACGGATGGGTAGGGGAGCGTCGTGTGCCGGGTGAAGCAGCCGCGGAAGCGAGTTGTGGACGGTTCACGAGTGAGAATGCAGGCATGAGTAGCGATACACACGTGAGAAACGTGTGCGCCGATTGACTAAGGGTTCCTGGGTCAAGCTGATCTGCCCAGGGTAAGTCGGGACCTAAGGCGAGGCCGACAGGCGTAGTCGATGGACAACCGGTTGATATTCCGGTACCCGCTTTGAAACGCCCAGTACTGAATCAGGCGATGCTAAGTCCGTGAAGCCGGCCCGATCTCTTCGGAGTTGAGGGTAGTGGTGGAGCCGACGGACCAGACTTGTAGTAGGTAAGCGATGGGGTGACGCAGGAAGGTAGTCCAGCCCGGGCGGTGGTTGTCCCGGGGTAAGGGTGTAGGCCGTGTGGTAGGTAAATCCGTCACACGTTGAGGCTGAGACCTGATGCCGAGCCGATTGTGGTGAAGTGGATGATCCTATGCTGTCGAGAAAAGCCTCTAGCGAGTTTCATGGCGGCCCGTACCCTAAACCGACTCAGGTGGTCAGGTAGAGAATACCGAGGCGTTCGGGTGAACTATGGTTAAGGAACTCGGCAAAATGCCCCCGTAACTTCGGGAGAAGGGGGGCCATTCCTGGTGATTGGATTTGCTCCATGAGCTGGGGGTGGCCGCAGAGACCAGCGAGAAGCGACTGTTTACTAAAAACACAGGTCCGTGCGAAGCCGTAAGGCGATGTATACGGACTGACGCCTGCCCGGTGCTGGAACGTTAAGGGGACCGGTTAGCTGACTTTCGGGTCGGCGAGGCTGAGAACTTAAGCGCCAGTAAACGGCGGTGGTAACTATAACCATCCTAAGGTAGCGAAATTCCTTGTCGGGTAAGTTCCGACCTGCACGAATGGCGTAACGACTTCTCGACTGTCTCAACCATAGGCCCGGTGAAATTGCACTACGAGTAAAGATGCTCGTTTCGCGCAGCAGGACGGAAAGACCCCGGGACCTTTACTACAGTTTGATATTGGTGTTCGGTTCGGCTTGTGTAGGATAGGTGGGAGACTTTGAAGCGGCCACGCCAGTGGTTGTGGAGTCGTCGTTGAAATACCACTCTGGTCGTGCTGGATGTCTAACCTGGGTCCGTGATCCGGATCAGGGACAGTGTCTGATGGGTAGTTTAACTGGGGCGGTTGCCTCCTAAAGAGTAACGGAGGCGCCCAAAGGTTCCCTCAGCCTGGTTGGCAATCAGGTGTTGAGTGTAAGTGCACAAGGGAGCTTGACTGTGAGACCGACGGGTCGAGCAGGGACGAAAGTCGGGACTAGTGATCCGGCAGTGGCTTGTGGAAGCGCTGTCGCTCAACGGATAAAAGGTACCCCGGGGATAACAGGCTGATCTTCCCCAAGAGTCCATATCGACGGGATGGTTTGGCACCTCGATGTCGGCTCGTCGCATCCTGGGGCTGGAGTCGGTCCCAAGGGTTGGGCTGTTCGCCCATTAAAGCGGTACGCGAGCTGGGTTTAGAACGTCGTGAGACAGTTCGGTCCCTATCCGCTGTGCGCGTAGGAATATTGAGAAGGGCTGTCCCTAGTACGAGAGGACCGGGACGGACGAACCTCTGGTGTGCCAGTTGTTCTGCCAAGGGCATGGCTGGTTGGCTACGTTCGGAAAGGATAACCGCTGAAAGCATCTAAGCGGGAAGCCTGCTTCGAGATGAGTATTCCCACCAACTTGATTGGTTAAGGCTCCCAGTAGACGACTGGGTTGATAGGCCAGATGTGGAAGCCCGGTAACGGGTGGAGCTGACTGGTACTAATAGGCCGAGGGCTTGTCCTCAGTTGCTCGCGTCCACTGTGTT
>NZ_JBIBYR010000066.1:0-5226 GCF_043083485.1 Streptomyces sp. NPDC014727
CAAGCGAATATGCTCTTTGTTTGCAACGCAAACCGCACACAAACGAAGTTTGTATAAGTGCGCCCTTCTTCACTTTGTTCATTGGGGTGATTATACCACAGGCAGAGTGAAGATACTATTATGTAATTCTAGTGTTTCTGCGATAGTTTGATTATAATAGAGAAAAACAAGGCGGTAGGGGAGTGAGAGCTTTGGCTCGAAAGACAGAAGAAGAAAGACTATTAGAGATGGATGAAAAAATTAAGAAGATGCAAGCCGAGAAGCAAAGGCTTGCTAACCAATTAAAACAAAAGGAAAGAAAGGCAAGAACACAAAAGCTAATTAGAATGGGTGGATTATTAGAAAAACATTTAGGAATAACAGGAGAAGAAGAAACTATTAAGTTGATTGCTTCTTTCCAAAAATCTATTTTGGAAAATAAAGATAGAGTAAATGCCATGGACATTAATCAAGCTAGAAATATACTAGGGATTCAAGTCCAGAGTTCAAAAGAATCTTAATCCATATTTTATTGTGTTTCTACTCTAGGTTAGATAAAAGATACCGATTTTGAAATTTATCAAAATCGGTATCTTTATCTAACTCTATTTATAAAAGGATGTATTTTCTTCTTTAAAATCGAAATTAAATGGGACCAGTTACATAATACATAAATAATAATATAGAAGACAAAATGCCTATACTATTTAAGATTTTCCCCATAAAAATATAATTGTTTTTTCTCTCTTTAATTTTTTTTGCTTGTTTATATCCTATAACTCCTAATATTATTGCAACTAAACAAAACCATAAAGAAAATACAGTCAAATAAGCAGAGATCAGAGCAACAAAACCTATTAAAATAGCTTTTACTTCCTCCTGCACAATATATACCTCCCTAAACATTCTTTGTTTTTCCATTTTTTATTATATATGTTATTAATTTGAAGAAATATTCGGATTGATATAAAAAATTAAGGGACATAATTTTAACTTTTAATAATATAGTTATTTTTTAAAGATTTTTAAAACCTTTTTACTTATTTATAGGAGCTTGAAACCCTTGGGGCTGTAAGTCTCAAAAATTTAAAAGTGAGTTTTGGTGCACTTAAAGTGAGTTTTGGTGCACTTAAAAGTGAGTTTTGGTGCACTTAAAGTGAGTTTTGGTGCACTTAAAGTGAGTTTTTTAGAAAAACTTGTTTTTTAACTCACTTTTAAATATGATAGTTATATCAAGAGTTATGAAAGGAATAAAGAAATGGCAAGGAGATTAGAAAAATTATCTGATAGAGTACCAAAATTAAAAGAAATGGAAACACGTAATTTCCCCGTTGTTAAATCTAATCATCTAATTCAAAAAACTCGTTTTGATTTAACATTGGTTGAACAAAAATTGATATTGCACGTAATCCAAATGATTGAGCCAAAAGATGATGATTTTAAAACGTATCGTTTTTCAATTAAGGATTACTGTAAAATTTGCCAAATCAGCGATAGAAGTGGGAAAAACTATTCGATTATTAAAAGTTCCCTGAAAAAGATAAGCGACAAAAGTTTTTGGATGGAACAAGAAGATGGTACGGAAGTGTTAATGAGGTGGATCGACAAAGTAGTTATAGACCATAAGAAAGACATAATTGATATTAAATTGGATAAAGATTTAAAGCCTCATTTGTTGCAGTTGAAGCAATTTTTCACTAAATATAATTACTTATATGTAATGACTATGAAAAGCCAATATAGTATTAGGCTCTATGAAATATTAAAGTCTTACGAAAATGTCCAAGGGATTATTTATGAAGTGGATGAATTAAGGAAAGTCCTAAATCTAGATGATGATACATTACCTAGATGGGTTGATTTCAAGCGTTTTGTGATAGAACAAGCTATTAAAGAAATCAATAAATTAACTGACATTACGATTACATACGATACGATTAAAAAGGGAAGAAGTGTTTTCGAAGTTGTATTTAATATTAAATCCAAGTCTGAAACACAAAAAATTATATCTCAAAGATTAATTGAAAGAACATTAGATAAGAAAAATAAAGATAATGATGATGATACTCCTTACTAATAGCATTGAGAACGTTTTAAAGGGGTTATATTGAGCCCTTTTTTAAAATAACGCATTTAAAGGTGTTAAATGGATAACGGCCTTCTACGGGCTTTGTATACACTTTAAAGGGGGAGTTGATAGTTATGGAATTTGATGATTCAAAAAAAATCATAAATGGGGAATTTGATATGAACCGCACTTGGTATGTAGGATTTGAATACAAAAGGGATTACGCAAAAAAGCCTTTGTCTGGGGAGGAAAATGAAAAACTAGTGGATGATCTAATCCAGGTCTTTGCAAAGTATGAAATGCAGTGGAAAATGAAATAAAAGGCTACCCAAAGGCAACCTTTTTATCGTTTTATTAAAGGTTCGGATTTAAAAAGAACTTTTTTTGTTTCAGCATCAACAATTATATTTTTTATATCTTTACCATTTTCAGATACTGTTAAATAAACATATACTTGTCTATTAGGATGAAAACCATCACCTGAAACTCGATTTTCACCAATAAACTCATCTACTTTTGACAACACCTTGTTCACATCTTTAAAAGAGACTTTTTCTCTAATGTTAATTTTAGCGTTCTTGTATTCAGTATATTGTTTTTGGTCTATTGAGCTATAAAAAGAATTTGGACTAGCAAACTTTTCACTAGAGTTATCAGGATATTTGCTCCATGATTCTTTTGCTGGTTCCTTAGCTTGAATTGAATTTGTGCTTATTCCCATTACTAAAACAACTAATAATATCATTGCAGTAATCATTTTCTTCATTTTGTATTCAACTCCTTTTTTGTATTATTTGATTGATTATCTGTTTTTATAAACAAATCTCTATAAGAAATAAAAAATGACCTCCCTACGGCTTGGCGCTGTTTGGAGGTCATTTCACTGATCTATAAAATATAGAGCCAATTCTTAAAAGAGTAGGCTAGCTACAGATGCTGTCACATCTGTAGCTTTTTTGAATATAGCATGATTACCTTTCTAACCCAATGTTTTGCCCTTTTAAGCGTTGCTTTGGTTTTTGCTTAGCATTTACTTTGTGTTCCTGCTTTTGGGCTTGTTCTACCCCTTCTAGGATGGCTGAAAGAAAGTCATTGCTTTGGCTTAGGCTTTGCGTTTCTTGTTGAACTTTTTCAAGTGCTGGAGCAACTTTCTCTATTTCTCTTTTATGTTGTTCCAAATGCTCCCGATCTTCATAACCGATGGTTCGAATAGCTTGAGTTAACTGTTCTCGTTTTTGTAAATCTTTCTGATAAGCTTGTTGTTCTTCCTTGGAAAACAGAATTTTTCCTTTTAAGTAAGGATTCGATTCGATTCGTTCAATTCGTTTTTCTAGTTCAGTAAGATGATTAAAATAACTTTCTGCATTTTGAGCATTCCGAACAGCCAGATTATAGTTTTGAATACCTTCTCGATTTAATTCAATTTTATGCTGTCTTTGTTCTAAAGTATGTTTTATGTTGTCGAGCGATATAGTTTTTCCTTGTTTCTCATTTAGTCGGTTCAATTTAGATGCTGTCTTGTAATCCAAATATTGTCCTGCTGTTTTCAATTCAGGATATTGGATAGCTACTTTACGAATTAGCTTTTGCTTTAGTATTTCTTCTGTCTGGTTTAGTATTTGTTTTTGGTCTACAGATTTTAAGATGCTCCCGTTTAAAGTTCGAGTAGACGTATCAATTTGTTTACTTAATTGCTTTTTAGCTAACTGGATCTCTTCACGTGCAGATAAACCAGCTTCTTTTAAACATGTATTTAAGTGGTCATGCTGGCTGATGATTTTATCTTGTAAAGTGTTGATACTAGCACGCAAATTTTCTTTTTCCTTACGTTGGAAAAATCCTACTTTATCAAGTTTTCCCTTTAATTCTTCTAATGTTTTTTCATAATGAGAAAGCTGTTTTTCTGCTTGTTCTGCAATAGAAACTATGTGATTTTTTGTCTTTAAAGATTCTAGTGCTTTTCTTTGTTGTTCGGTCTGTACTTCTAATGATTTTCTATAGTTGGCAATTGTTGCTACCGTTGGAATTTCGCCAATAATTTGTTTGGCTGCCTCCACATTTTTTTGTTCTTCAGTAGTTAATTCTACAGACTTCTTTTGCTCCTGTTGTTTTAACTCTGCTTCTATTTGTTGCTTCTCTTGGCGGTATCTTTGTAAGTCATAAACAATAGCATTATGCTTTTGTACTTCACGATTAATATTACCTCGCTCAGTTTTCATCCCCTTTTTCTCCATATCAGAAGCGACATGCCCCATATGAACCGTAGGTAAGATTTCAAGTCCACGTTCAGCGTGAGATTTATGTGTAATTCGTTCTTTGATGTTTGATTGTTCTAATGCTTTATTTGCGTATTCTGACCATTGTTCTCTCCACTGCTCCAGCAGTTCTTTTTTGTTCCAATCACGATTCTTTGTAGTAAAGCCTTCTTCTGAAATTTCTCGTGTTGTTAACATTATGTGAGCGTGAGGATTGTTGGAGTCATCTCTATGAATAGCGATATCAGCAACCATGCCTTTATCTACAAATTGGTCTTGGATGTAGCCTTTGATTAATTCAGTTTGTTGTTGATTGGAAAGTTCTTTAGGTAAAGCAATATTTATTTCTCTGGCTAATTGAGAGTTCTTTCTTTTCTCAGAACGTTCAATTTCATTCCAAAGAATCTCACGATTTTTAACCCAAACAGGGGAATTTTCAGGAGCAAGAATATGGGTTTCCGGCTTCACTTCTCTTTTGTAAAATTTACTTTCATTAGTTTGTTCATCAACTAAACGCTGACCAGAACGATAGGCAGCTGACGCAATTGCTGATTGTCCTTTTCCTCTGGAAATCATTTGTGCTGAGAAGTGATAGATTGCCATATGCTTGAACCTCCTTTTCAAAAGATTTTGTAGTAGCCGTAATAAAAATGATCGTACCGTAAGGTGGGAGAATTTTTATTATGGAATCGTAAGAAATTAATTAGACGAAATGGCATTTTGCCAATGAGAAATAATTAATCTCTTACGATGAGTTTTTGTATTCGTCACAAGACGGATACTCATTCGCACATCAGCGAATGAAGGATTTTAATTTTTATATTCGCAACAAGCGAATATGCTCTTTGTTTGCAACGCAAACCGCACACAAACGAAGTTTGTATAAGTGCGCCCTTCTTCACTTTGTTCATTGGGGTGATTATA
>NZ_JBIBYR010000067.1:0-5030 GCF_043083485.1 Streptomyces sp. NPDC014727
TTCCTACGCGGGGTGGGGGGTTTTGGGCCGGGGCCCGCGGGTGGGGGCGGGGCCGCCGCGCGGGGCCCGGGGGGGGGGCGGGGGGGGCCCCGGCTGCCGGCCGGCGCGGGGGCGCGGCCCCGGGCGCCGGCCGGCAGGTTCGCGGGGAACGGCCGGGTCAGCCGCTCAGCCCCAGCAGGTCCAGCGACGGCCGGTGGATGATCTCCTCCACCGCGTCCACGTCGAGCGGCGGCAGTCCGGGGATGCCGGGGATGCGGGCGATCTCCCGCAGCCCCCTCACCGAGTCGTCGACCGTCGTGAACGGGTAGTCGCTGCCGAACATCAGCTTGTCGAAGACCCCGTAGTCCTGGACGAGCCGGAGGCTGTGCCAGAGCTGGAAGGGCCGGTAGTGCAGGGCGCTGATGTCCGCGTACACGTGCGGGTGCTTGCGGATGACCGCGATGCACTCGCCCTCGAAGGGATGGCCGAGGTGGGCGAGGACCATCCGGAGTTCGGGGTGGCGGATGGCGACCGCGTCCAGGTGGCGGGGCATCGCCCACTCCAGGGGCGCCTTCGACACGAAGGTCGTGCCGGTGTGCACCAGGAGCGGGAGTCCGTGCCGTTCGGCGTAGCCGTACAGCTCGTCGTACTCCTCGGCGGCCGGGTCGAAGCCCGCGTACATCGGCATCAGTTTGATGCCGCGCAGACCCAGTTCCTGGTGGCCGTAACGGAGTTCGTCCTGCCAGCCGGGCTGGGTGGGGTCGAGGGAGAGGTAGCCGATGAGCCGGTCGGGGTGCGCTCCGACGTACGAGGCGACGGCCGCGTCGTCGACCCAGAGCCCGCTGCGCCGCGCCTTGCCGCCGACGACGATCGTGCGGGTGCCCTCGGGCGCCGTGGCGGCGTACTCCTCCCACTTCACCGTGAGGTCGACCTCGCCCGCGTGGGCGCGGGCGGAGTCGGACTTGAACGGGTCGGTGAAGTCGTGGCTGTGCCGGAAGAGGTGCGAGTGGACGTCGACGATCATGTCCGGTTCCGCTTCTCCCAGCCGTCCGCGAACATGTTCCAGAAGCGGTGGCTGGGCGGGTGTTCCTCGAAGACCTCGTCGACGAGTTCGACACCGAGTCCCGGAGCGGTCGGCAGGCCGATGTGGCCGTCGACGATCGGGAGGGTGCCCTTGAGTGCGTCGAAGACGTAGTCCTCCAGGAGCCCGTCGAAGGTTTCGAGGATCTTGAAGTTGGGGATTCCGAGCGTCGCGTGCACCGAGACGGTGGTGCAGAGCGGCGAGTTGGAGTTGTGCGGGGCCACGAGCATGCCGTGGGTGTCGGCGATCGCGGCGAGCTTCCTGACCTCGGTGAAGCCGCCGGCCATCGAGAGGTCGGGCTGGATGATGTCGACCGCGTCGGTGGCGAAGAGCTGCTTGTACTCGTAGCGGTTGTGGAAGTGCTCGCCGCCGGAGATCGGGAACGCGGCGCGCCGGCGCAGCTCCGCGTAGCGCTCGATGTGGGTCCAGGGCATCGGCTCCTCGAACCAGCCGATGTCGAACGGTTCCAGCTCGCGCACCAGTCGGGCGGCGGTCGGCATGGCGAACCGCGCATGGCCCTCGATGAACAGGTCGATGTCCGGCCCGATGGCTTCGCGGACGGCGGCCACGAGGTCGATGGAGCGACGCAGTTCGGCACGCTCCAGCTCGTGCAGCCCGGGGCCGAACGGGTCGAACTTGAGGGCGGTGAAGCCCTTCGCCACGGTCTCCTTCGCCTTGGCGGCGAAAGTCTCGGGCTCCCGCTCGCCGGTGTACCAGCCGTTGGCGTACACACGTACGCTGTCGCGGCAGGCTCCGCCGGTCAGTCGGTACGCGGGGACGCCGAGCGCCTTGCCCATCAGGTCGTACATCGCCTGGTCGAGACCGGACAGGGCGACGCCGCCCATGTCGCCGCCGCGCAGGAAGTCGCCCTGGTAGACGCGGAGCCAGAGTTCCTCGATGTCGAAGGGGTCGGCGCCGATGAGATGGCGCTGCGCCAGCGCCTCGGTGAGCGCGCAGACCTCG
Organism: Streptomyces sp. NPDC014727; assembly: GCF_043083485.1. Classification (NCBI taxonomy): domain Bacteria; kingdom Bacillati; phylum Actinomycetota; class Actinomycetes; order Kitasatosporales; family Streptomycetaceae; genus Streptomyces; species Streptomyces sp. NPDC014727. The sequence goes on from NZ_JBIBYR010000067.1 coordinate 2,024, forward strand.
CGGACCCGGTAGGGGTGGGTGATCTCGCCGATGCCGGTCAGGCCCTCGTCGGTGTGGACCCGGACATAGCCGAAGTCGCGCCAGGAGGTGCCGAGCATCAGGGTCTCGACGCGGGTGATGCGTCCGGCGGGGCCTGCGGGGCGGGTGCGGTTGACGGTCAGCATCAGCGGGTCGCTCCGCCCATGGTCGAGGTGTTCTCCAGGTCGTGGGCGCCGCCGTCGGCGAGGACGGCCCCGACCGCGGCCTCGGTGCCCTCGATCAGGCGGTCCACGTCGGCATCGGTGTGGGCGTAGCTGATGTGGCTGCGCTTGAGGTTGAGCGGCAGCTCGAACAGGCCGTGGTCGAGGAGCTTGCGACGGTAGCCGACGAACAGGGAGGCATCGTTGTTCAGCAGGTCCGCATAGGTACGGGGGGTCTCGCCCGGCATGAAGTAGCTGACGAAGACGGAGCCGTAACCGGTGACGACGGCGGGGACGCCGAGGCGCTCGTAGAGTCCGGTCAGTTCGGTGCGGACGCGCTCGCCGAGCCGGAAGACGTGCTCGTGGACCGGTTCCTCGCGGAGCTTGCGCAGGGTGGCGAGGGCGGCGGCGACCACGGACGGGTGGCCGTTGTAGGTGCCCGCGAAGAAGGCGGGGGCGCCGGGACGGGTGGAGAAGAGGTCCATCAGGTCGGCGCGGCCGCCGATCGCACCGACGGGGGCGCCGTTGGCGATGGCCTTGCCGAGGGTGGTGAGGTCGGGGGTGACGCCGGAGATCTTCTGCCAGCCGCCGATGTCGTGCCGGAAGCCGGTGATGACCTCGTCGAAGATCAGGACACTGCCGGCCCTGGTCGTCTCCTCGCGCAGTGTGGTGAGGAACTCCTGGTACGGCAGGAGCGCGCCGACGTTGTGCGGAACGGGTTCGACGATGACGGCGGCGATGTCGGCGCCGTGCTCGGCGAAGGTGCGGCGGACGGCCTCGCTGTCGTTGAACGGCAGGACGAGGGTGGCTTCGAGGACCTCGGGCAGGATGCCCGTCGAGATCGGGTCGTGGCCGCCGACCTTCTCGGGGGCGGAGATGACGTTGAGGCTGACCGCGTCGTGCCAGCCGTGGTAGCAGCCCTGGAACTTGACGACGAGACGGCGCCCGGTGGCGGCGCGGGAGACGCGCAGCGCGTGGAACGTGGCCTCGCTGCCGGTGCTGGTGAGCAGCACCTTCTCGATCGACGGGATCAGCTCGGTGAGCTGTTCGGCGAGGAGGACCTCGCCCTCGGTGACGCCGACGCCCATGTGGCCGAGGGCGGCACCGGCCTCGGCGGTGGCGCGGGCCACGTCGGGGTCGTTGTGACCGAGCAGCGGCGGGCCGAACGCCGAGTGGAAGTCGGTGTACTCGCGTCCGTCGGCGGTACGGAACCGTGCGCCGTCGGTCCCGGTGACGACCAGGTCGGTCAGTCCGGGAACGCTGCGCTGACCGCTGTTCACGCCGCCGGGTACGACCTGGCGGGCGCGCTCGGCGAGTCGGGCTCCGGAATCGTTGCCCACCGGGCCTGAACTCATATCGCTTGCTCCTTGCGTCGAAAGTCGTCGGTTTTCGCAGGCCCTGCCCGGCCCGTGAGTCCCTGGCGCCATCCGCCCGGCAGTCGCCGCAGGAAGAGGGTGATCCGTGGTGCTTGGGTGGTGCGTCTCGCATTTTCTGAACGCTGTTCTGTAGAGCAGAACAGTGCCTGGATATTACGTGCGACACCGGGGCCGGTCAACCCCCTTCCTGGCAACGAAAGGCCCTCTGCCGCGCTTCTTTCACGACGAAAGCGCCTTCCGGCCCCCTGGAGGCACTACGCTGTTCTGCTATGACGAACAGTGCTGCCACAGAAGAACCGAAGTACTGGGTCAAGAGCGTGGCCAGGGCAGCGGACATCCTCGAAGCGCTCGCCACCCCCGCGCAGGGCAACGGCCTGAGCGTCACGGAGGTCGGCCAGGCCTGCTCGATCTCCAAGAGCGCCGCCTTCGGCATGCTCCAGACCCTGCGCGCCTACGGCCTCGTCTCGGACGACGGCGAGGGCATGAACCGCCGCTACCGGCTCGGCATGAGCCTGGCCCGGCTCGGCGACCGGGCCCGCTCCCAGGTCTCCCTGCGCGGGGTCGCCCACCCCGTCCTGCGCGAGCTCACCCGGACCACCGGCATGGCGTCCCGGCTCGCCGTGCCCGAGGACGGTCACGCGGTCGTCGTGGACCAGGTCGAGCTCGACCAGCGCGTCCGGCTCGATCTGCGGATGGGCCAGCGCGAGCTGCCGCACTGCACGGGGCTGGGCAAGGCCCTGCTCTCCGCCGTGCCGCAGAGCGAGGCCGCCGCGGTCGTCGAGCGGTTCGGGCTGCCCCGGCGCACCTCCCGCACGATCACCGACCCGGCCACCTTCCTGTCGCATCTGCGGGACATCGCCCGGGTCGGCTACGCCCTGGACGACGAGGAGGACGCGGAGGGCATCATCTGCATCGGTGCGCCGGTCTTCGACGACCGGTCGGTGTGCGCCGGGGCCATCTCCATCACCGGTCTCAAGCTCGGCCTGCCGGCCTGGCGCTACCAGGAACTGGGCGGCCAGGTCCGGGACGCGGCCCGCCGGATCAGCGTCTCGCTGGGCTGGGTCGACGACGCGGAGGACGGGGCGTTGGACGGTGACACGCCGGATTCCGACGGATTCAGGTCTTGACCGATCGACATAACCCGCCGTAGGTTCCCTGCCAACCGCGGTGACATTCTTCCGTCACCGGCGATTTACCCCTTCCGGCCCGCTTCCGACGCCTGCCCATCGCGTCGTGGACATCCGACGGCCGGACCCTTTTCAGCCATCCGCCTCACGGCAGTCCACCGCAGGAACGCTCCCTCACTTTCGGCACTTCTCGGAAGGCGAAGTCCGCATGAGCGTTCCGCACCACCCCACCTCCGCCTCGTCGCGTCGTACGCTGCTGCGGGCTTCGGGTCTGGCCGGTCTGGTCATGGCCGGTTCGGCCGTGGCCTCCGGTACCGCCCAGGCC
>NZ_JBIBYR010000068.1:0-4792 GCF_043083485.1 Streptomyces sp. NPDC014727
TACCGGACCGAAGGGAGGATAAGGAGTTGATAGACTCACTTCACCAAGACCCTCTTGGTGTCTCAAAAGGCAACACCTTTTGAGCTGCCTACCGGCGAGGGAGCCCCTCAAGGATTGAGGGGTTGGGGAGTTCGATTAAGGGGGTCTGGGGAAGAGTTCCCCAGTGGGTTTGGGCAAAGCCCAAGGTTTGGCTTTTAGCGTCGCAGACCACATGAAACTTTGCGTGCAAAGTGTAGTGTGTTACACTTTCTATTAATCTATCGATTTTCAGAAAGGGTGCGTACCCCATGAGTTACTCCATTATCCGAATGCAGAAAATGAAATCAAATGGGATAAAAGGGATTCAATTTCACAACCAAAGAGAGAGGGAAAGTGAAACGAATCCCGACATCAATAAAGCTGATTCTCATCTGAATTATGACTTGATAAACGGTCAAAGGCAGATTGATTACAACGAGAAAATTAGCCAAGTAATTGAGGACAATGTGACCTCTGGAAAAAAGATCCGTAAAGATGCAGTTAAGCTGGCTGAATTCTTAATTACCTCTGACAAGGAATTCTTCGATAAAATTTCACCCAAAGAGCAGAAAAGGTATTTTGAAACGGCTCATGAGTTCCTTGCTGATCGATACGGTGAAAAGAATTTAATCTATGCGACTGTTCACTATGACGAGAAAACCCCTCACATGCACGTAGGCTTCGTTCCAGTAACGGAGGATGGCCGACTATCGGCTAAAGATTTCTTTGGCCAGAAAAAGCAACTGGTGAGTCTTCAGGACGATTTTAATCAGTACCTGAAGCAAAATGACTTTAATTTGGAAAGAGGGGTCTCGTCGAGCCGTAAACACGTGGAGACGGCTAAATATAAGGCTCAAACGTTTCAAAGCATGGAGAAGGAAGCCCAAGAGAAATATGAGCGGACAATGGGGCATATTCAAGAGATTGATGATAAATCGAAATCGATTGCGAATATCGAAGCTAAAAAGGTTCTAGGGCTTGTTGGAATGAAGGAACAAGACTACAAAAGCCTAGTCGATTATGCGACCAATGGTGTGGCTTATCAGCTACAAGCAGAGAATCTGCAGAAAGAGTTGGAAAAGACTCAAAAAGAAGTTACGCAGCTGAAAGCTGATATGCAAATTGGACAAGATAAAATTCGCTATTACTACAAAGATATTGAAGAGAATTTAGACTCCTTAGCAGAGAAAAAAGCACTGCAAAAAGTGAAGCAAACAGACATTGTAAAGAACTATGGAGACTTGATAGAAAAGTACAATGGACTCGTTAATAAATATAATGACCAGTTGAAGGAGAAAAAGGAGTTAAAACAACAGGTGGACACTCTAAAAATTGAGAACCGGTCTTACCAAAATGAGAATCGGGAATTGAAATTAGAGAACGGAAAATTGAAGGGAAAACTCGTGCAGATCAGCAAGGAGTTTTCTGTTTTTAAAGAGAGGGTGGGCAAAGTTTTACACGCTCAACTTGACCGAGTAAAAACGTTCTTGAGGATGAATGATGTAGACCGAAGTACAATCAAGTTCCTGGATGATAGGCAAGATAAATTAGTCCAGGACTCTTTAGAAAAAATGGAGAAGCCACAAAGGCAAAAAGGGATGGAGATGGAACGCTGATGAAGGTGAAACAATTGGTTGAGAAGTTGGAGAAACTAGACCAAGAGGGAGAATTAATGCTTTTTATGAGGGATAGAAAGAGACCTCATTTAGGTTCTGGAACTCTTATTCCAATAAAAGATATTGGTGTTTTTACAAGTGTTGACCAAGATTCAAATGAGGGCAAATATGCTCTTGAAATAAAGAAAGGCGAGTAGTTATCTACTCGCTTTATTTTAAGTTTTCACGTTCTCTAAGGGCTTTAAATTTATCAAATTGGCTTTTGTATTCAAAGTCCTTGTTTTCCTTTTTGCTGACAAGGATTTTACCATCGTATTTAGCAAATTTCTTTTTGTCATTGCCATCTGTCCAAGCAAGGTCTTCGTTCACTACATAGACGTTTGATGTTCCCATTTTTAAAACATTTAAAAATCCATTCTCCTCTAAAAGCTTTACTGCTCTGTAAACTGTTGACCTTGATTTGCCAAAATAATCTTCAAAAACTGCATAAGAACAAGCTAAAGCATTTCTGTTATCCATGTGTTCCAAGATAAAAAATAATAAAGAACTTGCGAAGTTATGATTTGCCATTAACCATCTTAATTCTGGCATGTTGTCACGATAAAGCTGGATGAAATTATGATTTTTCTTTTTCTCTTCAAATTGCTCTTTGTCTTTGTTTTCTTGCTGTTCAAGATCAATAAGTCTTTGAAGCATTTGAAGTTGTTCAGGGGTTAACTCAACATTAATTTTTCTCTGCTCGTCCAATTTACGCACCTCTGCTGGCATAGAATCCTTCTCTCCCTTGTTATGTATCATCAGCTGTGATACCTATATGTATAATTTATGACACATCATAGGTCAAAAATGAACTATAGTCAAGCAAAAAATGACACATCTTAATTCAACTATGTGTCACAAGCTATGACACATATACGTGTCACAAGCTATGACACATTACCTTAACTAAAACATTGATATATCAACATTTTTTCTGTGTTCCCTTCTATATCTCCTAAAGGGCTTTTCTCCACGCAAGGTTCGGGTAGTATTTTTCGGACAGACCACCGAAAAATCTCCACCCTTTTCTCCTTGCATTCCGAAATTTTGGCGGTGCTGTACTTTCGCCAAGCCGACGTACCTAAAACGAGGAATTCAGGAAATCGGCTTGCTCGAGCCATTATACCGCCAAAACCGCCAGAGCTTCCGTTCATAAATTTTCTCTTTTGCCTTATGGATCTACGCAATATGGGGGCTTCCCCCAAACCCCCTTGCCAGCCTCCACCCTAAAACAAGGGGAGAATTGATGGTGTTCGAATAAAAATCTTTGATATTTAGAAATCTAATTTTAAAGAAGGGAGTTGAGCTTTCATGAATAGTAACAGTAGCATTAATAAAAGTAATTTAAATTTATTAGCCGTAGTAGCACTAGGATTGACGACAATTTACACCGCAATATTAGCGACTCAATTAATGTCCACAAAACATAAAGTTGATTATTTATATTACAAAGAACATTTTCAAAAAAATAATAAGGGGAATAATAATTAATCGCTAAAACAATGAGAGGCGCTCTAGAAGGGGTAGAGTCCTGAAAATGCGGATTTACAACGGTAATGTAATTTTCACCCATAAATAAAGCCGATTTTAAGAAATCGACTGTTGAACTAAAGCTCCCTTTACTTTAAGTACATTTCTTCACAATCTTTAGATTAATTTATTGGATTATTTTTATGTGAAAGAGTGATATTAAATAAGAGCTTTAATTCGATTGACAAAAAAACCGTCCAGAAGGTATATTATATGTATCTAAGTTATGGAGGTTATTATGTCTATTTCAAAGCATGCTAATAAGAAAAAAAATATATTGATTGCTGCATCTGAAATTGTAAAAGAAGAAGGAGTTGTCAAACTCACATTAGAGGCAGTCGCCCAAAGAGCTGGCGTGAGTAAAGGTGGATTATTATACCATTTTCCTAGCAAGGAAGCATTAATTAAAGGAATGGTGGAAGATTGGACAAATAATTATTTCGAATGCATTAATACGTTAGTTAATAACGACGATGATAACGCAATAGGAAAATGGAATAGGGCTTATCTTAAATCTACATTTTCCGATTTAGAAAACAATAATCTAAATTCCGCACTAATGGCTGCTATGTTTATTAATCCAGATTTATTAGATGAATTCCGGCAGAGATACGATATTTTGCATACAAAGTTAATAACTGATGGAATTGATCCTGTCAAAATAACAATTACAAGATTATCCATAGATGGTCTTTGGTTTTCAGAAATATTTGGAATGGCACCATTAAATGAAGAACTAAAAACACAAGTTTTTGATGAACTAATAAACATGATTCAGGAGGACGAATAATGTCATATCTATATTTAGCACTTGCAATAGTGGGGGAGATTATTGGCTCTTCCCTATTAAAAGCATCTGAAGGCTTTTCAAAACTCTATCCTACAATAGGGGTAATAATAGCTTTCGTTGGTTGTTTTTTCTTTTTATCCTTGTCGCTAAAAACAATCCCCTTAAACACTGCATATGCATTATGGGCAGGTTTAGGACTTGTTTTGACTACAGTAATTTCAGTTTTAGTTTGGAAGGAAAAACTTAACATGGCTAGCATTGCAGGAATAACACTGATTCTTGTAGGAGTTGTAATATTGAATTTGTTTGGACCAGGACATGGAGAATCTGGTCATGAAGCAAGCGAAACTATTACAATGAATGAGACAATGGAATAACACATAAAAAAGTCCTTCTTAATAAAGAGAAGGACTTTTTAGCTTAATTAAGGGTATTTTTTGAAGTCCTTATTCAACAAACCTGCGTACGTTAGTTTAAGTGTATCACTTCACAATTCCAATAGAGTAGAGTTTATTGAGACATAATGAAATTAGCGTTTTAAATGACTTCTGACTGTCTCATAAGACTTGTATCAAATGCTTACCGTTGTAAATCCGCATTTCCCTGACGCTACCCCTAGAAGCGTCTTTTTTGCTTTTTAAGGGTTTTTACTAGGGGCAACCTCTTACAAAGGCGAGAGAGGCCCGTATGGCGTCTGTCAACGGTACCGGACCGAAGGGAGGATAAGGAGTTGATAGACTCACTTCACCAAGACCCTCTTGGTGTCTCAAAAGGCAACACCTTTTGAGCTGCCTACCGG
>NZ_JBIBYR010000069.1:0-4117 GCF_043083485.1 Streptomyces sp. NPDC014727
TCAGAGGGCTCGACAGACTCGGCCTCGGTCATGTTGTTGCTGGTCATCGATGCATCTTCCATGATCGGGAGTTACACCGAACGTTTTACAGTCCCGGGACATCGCCAGGAGCCGCTGCTCGCGTTGCGTGAAATATCGGCTGTGCAGTGACAAGCAGCGTCCTTAAGGTTTGTGCATGACAGACGAGAATGAGCCGACCGTTTCAGCGGCCATTGAGGCGGAGAAGCGGCTTCTCGACCCTGACGTGCGGGCTTCGCCGGCCCTGGTCTCGGAGCTCCTGGACCCGGAATTCCTTGAGATCGGAGCGTCGGGGCGGCGCTGGGACGCGACGTCGATTCTCTCGGTGACGAGTGACGGCTCAGTGGTCACCGAAGCCCCGGTCAAGGTCAGCGAGATGTCAGGGACCGTGCTCGCTCCCGGCATCGTTCACCTGACGTACTTCGCTGACCACAACGGGCGCCGAGCGTGGCGGAGCTCCGTGTGGCGTCTGACGGAAGTGGGCTGGCGCCTGTACTTCCACCAAGGCACTTTGACGAGCTGAGCGAGCGGTGGCCACCGCCTCGGAGGAGGCGGCCACCGGGCCTGGGCCGTTGCCCCCCGGCGCGACCTGCCCGGACTCCGAAAGCTGTCCACAGGTGTTCCGTGGCCTCCTGGTGGTATGAGCGATCACGAGCAGCAGCCGCCCCGCGCCGCGGCGGGTCGGACTTTCGTGTGCCACCCCAAGCCGTTGGTACGCCCACCGAACTGCTGCCGTGGACACCGGCAGGGGGCCTAGAGGGCAGTCCGGTTCTTGATCCCGCTGAGCACGGTGTCGAGCATCCGGTCGAACTCCGTCAGGGATCCGAAGCCGGCCATGAGAGGGGTGAGGGCGGCCATGGACGGGTACGAGGCGGGCTCGAACGCGGGTACGGCGCCGGGCCCGTCGGGCCCGCCGCTCGTGCGCGCCAGCAGGTGTCCATTGAGGAAACTGAACAGCACCATGGGCGCGTCCGCGACCACCTGGTGGGGCAGGCCGGCCTCACGCATCGCGGTGACCAGCCTCTCCAGGGCGGAGATGGCCACCTGTGAGGTCTGAGCGCGCGTCACGAGCAGCGGGAACACTCGGGGGTGCCGGTAAGCCATCTCGCGGTAGCCGTGCGCAGTCCGGCGGGCGATGTCCTCCCAGTTGTGGGATGCGTCGTCGTCCGCGGTGGCCGCCACCTCGGCGAGCACTGCCTCGGACATCGCGTCCAGCAGGGCTGCCTTGCCCTTGATGTGATGGTAGATCGACATCGGGTCGACCCCGAGCTCCTGCGCGAGTCGCCGTACCCCGAAGTGCTCCAGGCCGTCGCGGTCGACCAGTGCGACAGCGGCGGCGGCGATGCGCGAGCGGTCGAGTCCCGCTGAGGTCCCCTGAGCGCGTCTGGCCATGTCCGCTCCTTTCTCCTCCTTGCCAAACCTACACCGTAGAAATTACCGTGCTGAACGCAAACCTACGGCGTAGGTTTCAAGTCGTCGGTCCACACATCTGGCCAAGGAGGAGATATGGGTGAGGTCACTGTTACGGAGCGGCCGCCGGAGCCGGACTGGTTGGCGATGACGGCCGAGGAACTGGTCGTCTACCGCGACGCGGAGAACCGCTTTCGGGCGTCCGGAGCAGCGCGGGCGATCACCGGGGAACCGGATCCCGGCGCCGCGATCCACTGGCAGGAGGTGGCGCTGCCCGGGCGCGAACTTCCGGTTCGGGTGTACCGGCCGGCCCCCGGGCGCGACGGCGAAGGCGCCGACCGGGCCGAGCTGCCCCTCGTGCTCCACGTGCACGGAGGCAGCTTCGTGGGTACGGCGGTGCAGTGCGACTGGACCAACAGCCACCTCGCCGCCCGACTGCCCGCGGTCGTCGTTTCGGTCGAGCACCGCCTCCTCGACCTGGAAACTCCGCTGTCAGCGGCCGTCGACGACGGATGGGACGTGCTCCAGCACGTGGTGCGGCACGCCTCGCGATGGGGCATCGCCCCGGCGCGGATCGCCGTCTTCGGCGAGAGCTGCGGCGCGTTGATCAGCGCCCTGGCAGCGATCCGGGCCAAGAAGACCGGGCTGCATCTCCAGGGTCAGGTGCTGGTCAATCCTGCTGTCGATGTGACCAGGACGATGCTCGACTACGCCTCGGTCACCGAACACGCCAACAAGACTCTCGCCGTGCCCCAGCTGCAACTGTTCCAGCGGCTCTCCGTTCCACCGGGAACCGACCCCCGTGCGCTCTCGCCGCTGTACGCCGACAACCTCACCGAACTGGCCCCAGCGCTCGTGGTGGTGCCCACCCACGACCCTGTGGCTGATCACGGCCGACGCTATGCCGAACGGCTGCAGGCGGCCGGGACACCCACGCGGCTCACCGAATACCCCGGATCGGGACACGCGTTCCTCACCATGCCGGGCGTGGATCCGCAGGCCCGGGCCGCGCGGGCGGAGATTCTCGAATTCCTCCGATCCGCCCTCACCGCGTGACCATCGAGGAGAGCACTCCGATGACGAAGACACGTCATGAGCGAATGGCCATCGGGGCGATGTACACGGGCCTTGGGCTCACCGTCGTCGCGACGACCGTCCCGTATGTCGACCGTGCCACCACCCATCTGCTCGCCGATCACATCCGGTCCGGCTATCCCACGTACACCCAGGCGCGGGTCGACTCGGCTGTCTCCACGTACCTGGTCCTCTTGTCCGTGATCGGAGCGCTCGGCGTCATCGCCTGGCTCTGGACGATCTGGGCCGTCAAGGCAGGCAAGCGGTGGGCTCGTCCTGCCGCGACCGTGATGTTCGTGCTGGGCACGAGCGTCGGGCTGACCGGGCTGCTCACGAAAGACACCTCCGGCGCCACCGGCCTGCCCCCGGCGCTGGGTTGGGTTGGGCTGGCTCCCAGCATGGCGGCCCTCCTGGCGGTCATGCTGCTGTGGAGGCGACCACGACCGGTGTGACGACGGACTCGGCACGTGATGGGCGGCGGCCACCACGGGTTTGCGGGCAGGACCCGTGGACTCCGCAGTGTCTTCTGCTCGGACTCGACTGATACGGACTCGGCCGAGAGAAGAACTGATCACTCATGGTGGACCGAAGCCCGCCCCCGGACACCGTACTGTCAGCTCGCGTCGGGAAGGTCCCGCAGGTTGGGGAGGTTGAACAGGCGCTGTGCTCGGTGGTCGTTCTCCTCGCGCAGCGTGGTTCCCCACGGCCAGGGCCAGCGTGTATCGGCAGTGGGGTAGGGGCAGACGAGGTGGTGGGCCACACGGCACAGGGCGCCGGTGGTGGGTTCGGCGTCCCACGTGTTCCACGCTCTGCCGTCCGCGGTGGTGAGCCACCGTCGGCGGGGTGGCAGGTGGTGGGAGGGGACGGTGACGTCGGGTTCGAGGAGCACCCAGTGGCCCTCGTGGAGAGTGGGGTACCGGTCCTGTGGAAGCCCGCAGTCCGGGCAGTCGGGCGGCGCGGGTGGTGCGGGTGCGGTGGCGCCTTCGCGGAGGGCTTGCAGGTCGTCGTCGGGATGGTCCGGGCCTGTCGCGGAGTTCTCGGTGTCCCCCATATGGTTCAGGGTCCGGACGGGACGTCAGGCGCGGTAGGGCGCGATCCGGCCGGTACTGAGGTGGCCCTGGGGTGCTGGGGTGGCTGTACGGCGCCACATGGGGCGTACACGGTCCCGGCCGTTGTGCCGGAGCGTGGCCGAGCAGGAAGCCCATTGAGTCGGTCGAACCTGTTGCCCTGCGGCTGCTCGCCGCTCGACATGGAAGTCAGAGGGCCGGCACCGACACCTCTGCCGCCCTCCGATTCCCATTCCTCCGGCACGACCACCATCATGAGCCGTGATGCTGAAAGTGTGGCAAGCACCACCCAGCGTTCACCCAGGGGATCCGGGATTCTCGATGCCTGCGTAGTGTCTCGTGATTCTGTTTGTGGAACCTGAGGCGTCTGTGATCGTTGAGTCTGGTATGGATCTCTCCTCTGAACAGATGACTGAGCTGCGGGAGTTGGCGCGTTCGCGGGATGTGCCGGCTGTCGTGGCGCTTCGCGCACGGATCGTGTTGTGGTCCGGCGAAGGGCGGCGGCGTAAGGACATTGCCGAGCTCGCCGGTGTGGCGCCGCTGACGGT
>NZ_JBIBYR010000070.1:0-3540 GCF_043083485.1 Streptomyces sp. NPDC014727
ACCCAAAAGGGTGATCTGCATACGCACCGCTACCGGCCCTGATCCACCAGCTTCGAGCCGGAGGCACTTTAAGAGACGTAAAACGCCGGTTCCTCGCGTACTCCTCTCCATCACGCTTGCCGGACCCGCCCCATCTGGCAGTACTGGACACGTCCCGGCTTTGTCAGGGCCGCTCTCGCCCTCCCCGGCATCACCCGGATCAGGCTGCCCTCAGCTTCAACCCGACTGCTGCGACAGCGGGTTGGTGCAGGTCTTCCACCTCCACTCGAACCAACAGCGCCTCACGGCGCAAACGGAAAGTGAGCCAGAACCCGTTCTTCGTGAACATCGCCCCAGACGTTCACCAACTGCCTCCCGAAGTCATGACGAACTGACTCCACAACTCGTGAACAAAGCCATGCCGGGAGGCCTGCGGAGGCTGGCCAGGCGGCGGTGCCGAGTCTGCTTCTGGAGTTGGTCAGAGGTTGCGCAGAACGGTGACGACCCTGCCCAAGATCGTTGCCTGGTTGCCCCAGATACGTTCGTAGGCTTTGTTGTCAGGCATCAGCCACACATCGGCGCCGTCGCGCTTGAGACGCTTGACCGTGGCCTCACCATCAATCATGGCCGCGACGATGGAACCGTGTTCGGCGTCATGCTGCTTGCGCACGACAACCCAGTCGCCGTCGAGGATGGCCCCCTCACCAGCCATCGAGTCACCAGACACCTTGAGAACGAACAGTTCGCCCGAGCCAGTGAGCCGGCGGGGCAGCTCCAGTATGTCCTCGACGGACTCCTCTGCCTGGATCGGAACTCCCGCGGCGATGCGGCCCACGATCGGGGCCTTCACGACGGAGGAGCTCTGCGCAGCGGATGCTTCCGGGAACAGAGGTCCGGCGTCGGAAGCTTCTTCCCCGGCAATCACGTAGGCGCGGGGCCGGTGTGGGTCCTTGCGGAGCACTCCCTTGCGCTCCAGCACCGACAGCTGGCGGGCCACCGAGGACGTGCTGGAGAGGCCGGCGAACTGCCCTATCTCCCGCATCGACGGCGGGTAGCCGCGGGTCTTCAGCGAGTCCTTGATACAAGCGACCACAGCACGCTGGCGGTCGGTGACGCCCCGGCCCCCTGGCGGCCTGCCGGGGCGTCTTACTGCTGCGACGGCGTACATGCGCTGCTCCCCCCTGACGTGATCTTGCTGAGCTGGACAGTAACTCGCCAACCAGCACATAGGGAACACTTATTCTCAACAGAGCGTACGCATCAGTGCCTGAATGTGACGGCGGCCGGTCGCTATGACGCCGATTGCAAGCCGCCGGCAATGGGCTCTCGACGTGGCAGGGCGGGTATGCCGGGCGCAGTGAGGAAACGCCAGGTGAAGTCACAGCGACACCGGCCATCTGCCGGGCCGTCACCTCCCGGCACGGTGCGCGTGGTCACCCGACACAACGGCCCGGCAGGTGAACGACCAGGAGGCGCGGGACTTCGGCATCTCCACCGAGCAGGCCCGCCTAGGGCCCGTCTTCAAACTCGCGCCGTCCGGCCGGGACCTACCCGCGGAGGCCGAGCTGACCGACGTTGACTAGCTCGGCGCGCGCGGTGCTGGACGGCGGCGGTCCGCCGGCCGAGCTGCCCCTTGGTCCACGTGGCTGCTGATCCGGCGGGCTGCACCGGGCAGCCAGGGTCGGTTCGTACTTCCGGGGTGTACGGAGTCGTCGTTGAAGATTGAACGTGACGTCTGAATACCGCCGGACCGGCAGGGCGTTCCGGTCTTGGATTGAGCGTGTCCAAGACCGGAACAAGGAGTTCTACGGAGATGACGATGAACGGTGCGACGGCGCTCGACGGCAAGGTGGCGCTGGTGACCGGCGGCAGCCGGGGGATCGGGGCGGCGGTCGCGCTGCGGCTGGCCGAGGACGGCGCAGACGTGGCGCTGACCTACCAGGGCTCGGCCGAGTTGGCCGAGGAGGTGGTCGCCAAGATCACCGCGATGGGGCGGAGCGGCTGGGCCGTCCGCGCGGACAGCGCAGACCCGGAGGCGGTGTGCGGCGCGGTGGCGGCGGTCGCCGAGCGGTTCGCGCGGCTGGACATCCTGGTGAACAATGCGGGTGTCGGCGCCGTCGGACCAATCGAGGCGGTGACATGCGACCAGATCGACCGGGTGCTGGCGGTGAACGTTCGCGCGCCCTACCTCTATGCCCAGGCGGCGCTGCAGTACATGGTCGAGGGCGGACGGATCGTGAGCATCGGCAGTTGCATCGCCCAGCGCGTGGCCTTCCCCGGAAGCACGCTCTACGCGACCAGCAAGGCCGCTCTGATTGGCTTCACCAAGGGCATGGCCCGGGAGCTCGGCCCGCATGGGGTCACCGTCAATCTGGTCCACCCGGGCCCGATCGACACCGACATGAACCCGGGCGACGGTGATTCCGCCGACTTCCAGCGCGGCTTCACTGCGCTCGGCCGCTACGGCACGGCGGTGGAGGTCGCGGATGCCGTCTCGTACCTGGTCGGCGAGAGCGCCCGATACGTCACAGGCGCGGAGCTGGCGGTGGACGGTGGCTTCGCAGTCTGAGCCCGCACGGTCCGACGCAGGCCAGGTAGCCCTTGGCGCTGAGTCCGTCACGGCATCGACCCGTGATCTTGGGCAGTGGATCACGGCTGGGTGATACGTCGCCAGGAGTTGTCCGATGCCGAGTGGGACCTGCTGCGGCCTTTGCTGCCCACGGCTGCGACAGGCCGTCCCCGGTTGGACGACCGTATGGTCCTGAACGGCGTCGTGTGGAAGTTCCGCACCGGGGTTGCCTGGCGGGACGTGCCCGAGCGGTACGGGTCCTGGGCTACCCTGCACACCCGCTTCCGCCGGTGGGCCAAGGACGGCACCTTCGAGCGGATGCTGCAAGCCACGCAGGCGAAGGCGGACGCAGCCGGCGACATCGACTGGGTCGCCTCGGTCGACTCCACCATTGTCCGAGCCCACCAGCATGCCGCCGGAGCCCGAAAAGGTGCCTCTATGGGTTTCGTCAAGCCGTAGCCGCTGTGGGTGGTTGGTAGAAGGTGCCGTCGCGGAGCATGGCGTAGAGGACGTCGATGCGTCGTCGGGCGAGCGCGATGAGGGCGGCGATGTGGTGCTTTCCTTGTCGTCGCTTGCGGTCGTAGTAGGCGCGTGACTCGGGCTGGGAGAGCGAGGCGAACGCGGCGAGGTAGAAGGCCCGCTTGAGTTGCTTGTTGTCGCGTCGCACGCCACCGCCACGATGTCAGGTCGCCTTGAGGTCGGTGAGGGAGGGGACGGTTGTAGTGGCACCGGTGTGTGAGGCTTGCAGGGCTACGTGGGCGGCGAGGACGGCGTGCAGGCGCCGTCATGGAGGTTCGCGGGGCGGTGGCTGTGGCCGAGGACCAGGTCGCGAAAGGCTTCGTGTTCGGCGATGAGGGGTTCTTCTTTGGGGATCGCGTAGCGGGTGACGTCGCCTTCTGTCGGCGTACGGGCTGTAGTGCAGAGGCATGTACGGGCTGATGTACAGAGTTTGAGTCTGTGTCAACTGACCGCCGTGATGCCGCCTTCGATGG
>NZ_JBIBYR010000071.1:0-3282 GCF_043083485.1 Streptomyces sp. NPDC014727
TCGAACGCCACACGCCCCGCACCATTGAACTTCCCCTCCAACGGCGCCGCCGCCTGCACCAACTGACGAATCAACGTCCCCAGATCAGTACTCGACCCACGCGACTTCGACGACAGAGTCGTCAGAACCTGGGCCCCCATATCGAACTTCATCCAGTCCCCCTGCCGAGCCTGAGCAAACAAATGTGCCCCCCATCCCTATCAACTCCGGCGGCGCCGAAGCAATCGAGTACCTCAAGGCTGTGGACAGGCTGTGACATGGTCACCGAAGCACGGCACGGGCAATGAGGAGCAGAAACGAAGCACTTGACCGGAGCGCGGAGGACGGGAGCCCTCCCGGCGCGACGGAGCTCCCGAAGATCTTCGGTCGATCTTCACGCCATGCGCACGATCGTGAGGGGCGGGCCGACGGCCTGCGAACCCGGTGGGGCATCAGGATCCGGTGAGCCTCTTCGTCGTCGATTCGATGAATGCGGCGGCCTCGATCTCGGAGTGCTGCGGGGAGGGTTCCCGGTCGGTGAGTCCAAGGGTCGGCATCCCAACGGGAGGCTGGCCGCGCGCGTGCTCATGAGGGGCCGTCCTCAACCCCTTCCTTGTAAGTGACGAGGCTGACGAGCGCACCCTTTTGGTATTCGACCACCTCGCCGGTGAAACGCTCTCCTCGATAGAAGACGGCCTCGCCTTCGTCCATTTCGAATGATGGGTCGTCGATGCCGATTCGTGTCACGCCGCCCCTGAGAAGCGGTCCTCGTTCAACTTCCGGCCAGTTCTCGCAGCGCCCCGAAGCTGTCCGCTTCGACGGGCGCGGTTCCTGCTGCTTGTCCCGCCACGGGGTCCGGCGGGGCATTCCTGAGCTCTGTCAGTGCGGCCGAGGGCGGCAGCCCGCGGTCGTATGCGGCTTGCAGGCGGTTCAGCCAGATCAGGCCGGCCTGGTAGCCGTCCACGTCAGCGGCGTCACATGGCTCGAAACTTGCCGCGTTCTCGGTGTCCGAGGCCCAGAGGTATCCCAGGACATCGTGCCCGCGGTGCACCGGGAGGTACTGGACGCGGCCGGAGGCGTCGCGCCGATAGGCGGCCGTGAACCTCGGGGTCTGGCTGAAGATTCCGTTGCGGTGAGGGATCTCGAACCGGCCCCATACGTCGGACGGCGATCCGGCGCTGTCCTCGAAGTGGTTCTCGACCCCGGTCGCGGTGGGAATCCCGAACCAGGTCGGGTCCTCGGGATCGATCTCCAGGTCGAGGGCCTCGGAGATATCCGCCAGAGCCTCGGCCAGGCGCGGTCGGTTGCGTGTGAACACGTCCCTCTGCTCGCGTCCTCGAAGGTCGAACGGCATCCAGGCGTCGGAGAATGTCGTGAGTTCCACGTGGAAGAAGCTCTCGGACACATCGACCGCGAGTCTGAACAGTCCTTCGACCGCTTCGGAACCGTCACCGGTTTCGACGAGGCCGTCGCAGGACGTGGACAGTTCCACGCCGCCCACCTTGCCGTCGGCGATCCTTCTCTTGATCTCCGACACGATGGCGTCGTCGACCGGGAGATCGGCTCGGAGCACGAAGTTCTGGCGCCCCGGCTCCGGAACCACCGCGGTCACCGTTCCGCCGTGGGGGGTTCCCAGGCGGTGACGGTCGAGGACACCGAGCGCCAGCGACAACCTGCGGACGGCTTCCTGGACCAGATCGGTCGCATGCCCGGGGTCACCCCAGGACCATCGGGCGACGGGTGTGGTGGCGATCAAGGCCGTCCTCCTGGCATGAAGTTGGAACCGGGCGGGTACATGAGCGTGCCGTCCTCGACGCGAAGCACGACGGTCACGCCCTTCTCGGCGTGGATTCTGGCGAGGTCCTTCTCGACGCCCTGCGCCAGCATGTCCGCCATACTGCCCTTGGTGTCGACGACGAACACCTTGACGTCCGCGCCGGAGTCGGCGAGCTGCCCGATGTTCTGCCACATCTTGGAGGTGACCTTTTTCGGGTTCGCGACTTCCTTGAACTGGTACCCGTAGACCTTGCCGTCGGCGCCACGGGCCATGACATCCATGTCCGTCCTGGGGCCGGTGACCACTCCCGGCTTGATCTCGATCTCCTTCTTGATCTCGAAGCTGATGTCTTTCACACCACTGCCCTGCAGGCGCTCGGCCAGCCGGAGCTGCTCGATCCCGCCCGACATCCCATTCTTCTGGGTGAAGCTTGACACCACCTGATCGTAGTTCTCCAAGCCCTTGAACCGGCCGGAGGCGATCAGGTTTGCCATCTCCTGCCCCGAGGGGTGGTCGGCCAGGTTGGCCAGGGCCTTGTCCAGGTCGCCCGGCTTCACTTTCGACCCACGCAGCTGGTCCCGGATCAGTTGTTCGGTCTTCCCGCCGAGTTCCAGAGGGCCGGACTCGTGGGACGGCTTGTCCCAGCTGCCGGAGTTGCCGGGTCCGTCCGAGCCGGGAGAGACGGGTCCGCCGGGTCCGTCCCCGCCGCCACCGCCGGGTCCGTCTCCATGGCCGGTGGCGGGCGTCTCGTGGCTACTGGACGGGCCTTCGCCGTGTCCCGAGGCGGAGCTGTCATGCCCACCGGCGGCGCCGGGGCCGTCACCCTGACCGCTGGCGGAGCCATCGTGGTGGCCGGTAGGCGGCTCGTGGTTGGCGGAAGGGCTGTGCCCGAGGTCGTCCGCGTGTCCGCCGGGGAGGTTGTCGCCGACGTGCGAGGTGGGGCCGTTGAGGTCGTCTCCGACACGGCCGATGTCGCCGAGGTCATTGCCGAGGCTGTCGCCAAGATGGATGACCTGGTCGGAGCTGGCGGCGGCGTGGGCGGCGTTGTCGGCGGTGTGTGCGCCCGCTCCGACGAGGGCCGGTTCCCTGGCCGGTGTGTCGGTGTGTGGTGTGTCGGTGCTCGGGTCATCCGGGCGGATGTCCAATGGACCTTCGGGGCGGGCGTCCCCGGCTTTCTGGAGGACGTTTCCGTTTTCGTCGAGGAGGTTGTACTCGCTGTCGAAGTAGCGTGCCGGTTCACCGGGGCCGGTGGGCAGCTTCGTGGTGCCCTCGGGTAGGACGGGCGCACCGTCGGGGAACTTCACGTTGCCGTCGGGGAGCTTGATCCCGCCTTCGGGGATTGCCGCGCCTTCGGGGAGGTGGACGGTGCCGTCGGGGAGCTTGAAGGAGCCCTCGGGAAGGGTGATCGCGTCGTCGGGGAGTTTGGGGATGTCGATGTTGCTGATGCCTTTGAGGCCCTTGGTGATGTCGCCGATCTTGGAGAGGCCGGCGCCGGCGCCCTTGGCGATGTAGGTCATGGGGTCGAT
>NZ_JBIBYR010000072.1:0-2051 GCF_043083485.1 Streptomyces sp. NPDC014727
CCCGGGCCAGCGGCGGCGCGCCGAACTGGGAACAGTGGGCCGACCGCTGGCACGCCACCTCGACGCTGACCCCGCGTGTTCGCGGCGGCGTCCGCTCGAACCTGCTCAAGGTCGGCCGGTGGATCGCCGCCGAACAGCCCGACGCCGCCGATCCGGCCGACTGGACCCGGCAGACCTGCGCCTTGTGGATCGCCGCACTGGACCGGATGAAGGTCGGCGACTACGTCCAGCGCACGATCGGGCTGGGCGCCCGTCTCGGCAAGCCGCTGGAAGCGCCTAGCAAGGCCGGGCAGATCACCGCCCTGCGGACGTTCTTCCGGGACTGCCAGGAGTGGGAGTGGCTGCCCCGGCGCTTCGACCCCGTTCGTGCGTTGGCGATCCCCCGCAGCATCACGGCCCTCCTCGGACCCGACCCCAGAGTGATCGCCGACGAGGTCTGGGCAAAGCTGTTGTGGGCGGGCCTGAACCTCGAACCAGCGGATCTGCCGCAGACCCGCTCCGGGCACTTCTACCCTTTCGAACTGGTCCGCGCAGTCACGCTGACCTGGCTGTTCTCCGGACAACGCAGTGACGAGATCGCCCGGCTGAGGGTGGGCTGCATCCGCTGGCAGCACGACGGGACACCGATCGCCGGCGACTCGCAGCAGGTCCTGGCCCGCGACGCGGTCTGCCTGCTCGACGTCCCCACGCACAAGACCGGCACCGCCTTCACCAAGCCGGTCGACCCGATCCTCGGCCAGGCCGTCGACGCTTGGCAGGCCGTCCGCCCCGACCAGCCGAAGTTCACCGACCGCCGCACCGGCGAGCTGGTCGACCCGCTGTTCGCCGTCCGGGCCCGCCGCGTCTCCACCAGCTACATCAACAACACCGTCATCCCGATGCTCTGCCGCAAGGCCGGAGTCCCGGCCGCCGATGTCCGTGGGAACATCACCAGCCACCGGGCCCGGTCCACCATCGCCAGCCAGCTCTACAACGCCAAGGAGCCGATGACGCTGTTCGAGCTGCAAGCCTGGCTCGGACATCGCTCACCGCAATCCACTCAGTACTACGCGAAGATCACGCCGAACGCCCTCACGAAGGCATACACCGAGGCCGGATACTTCGCCCGCAACGTCCGCACGGTCGAGGTCCTCCTCGACCGTGACGCCGTCACCTCCGGGGCCGCGGCCACCGGTGAACCATGGCAGTACTACGATCTCGGTCACGGGCTATGCTCCTACTCGTTCTTTGAACAGTGCCAGCACCGGATGGCCTGCGCCCGCTGCGATTTCTACACCCCCAAGGAATCGACGAAAGCCCAACTCGTCGAAGCCAAGGCAAACTTGCAGCGCATGCTCGTGAGCATTCCGCTCACCGAAGAGGAACGCGCCGCCGTCGACGAGGGCCAGAGCGCCCTCGACCGCCTTCTCGAGCGCCTCGCCGAGGTGGCCACCCCAGCCGGCCCGGCCCCGAGCGAGCTCCGCGCCGAACCCGGTCGGCCCTTGCCCCTGACTGTCCGATCACCACCCGACTCCACCGACCGAAAGTGCTGCTGACATGCAACCCGCCCTCTTCACCCTCGACCTCCCCGGCCCTGGACGACTGAGCACCATGGCCAGACCCCGCGGCAACGACTGGCTTGAAGACGAGATGGCCGCGCTGAAGAACTACGGCGTCGACATCCTGGTCTGCGCGCTCACCGGCCCCGAACTCAGCGAACTCGGCCTCGCAGACGAACCCCGGACAGCCACGGCGGCCGGGCTGCAGTTCGTCGCGATACCCGTCCCCGACCGCACCGTCCCCGACCGCACCGCGATCCTGCCTACCCTGCACAGACTCACCGAACAGCTACACAACGGCGCACACGTCGTCACCCACTGCCGAGCCGGCATCGGACGCTCATCCCTTCTCGCGGCCTCACTTCTCATCCTCAACGGCGTCGATCCCGATACCGCCTGGAACCACATCGAACGAGCTCGCGGACTCGCCGTCCCAGACACCGCCGAGCAACGAGAGTGGACCATGGAACTGCTCAAATAGGCATGATGTTGACAAATCAGATTCCACAGAAT
>NZ_JBIBYR010000073.1:0-1984 GCF_043083485.1 Streptomyces sp. NPDC014727
AGGAGGGTGCGGGTAGGGTCGGCCGAGCGGCGAGGTCCCTGCTGGGCAGGGCCTTTTCCGCTCGACCTCCCTCCGAACCGGACGGGCCCGCTTTCCGAGCATCCGGCTCTCCAGTGACTACTGCGTGAGAATTGTGTTTGGCTTCCCTGCGTGGATGCGCTCGTGACAGGGACCGCAGACCACGAGGGTCTTGCGTCGGCGCCTGGCCATGAGATTCATCCAATCGAGGGACGGGGCGTCCAGACGGCTGAGGTCGTTGAGCGACCTGATGTGGTGAACCTCCACCTCACCAGCTTGACCGCAAACATCGCACCGATTTCCCTGAAGTCGACGGATCAACTCCTTGTGGGGATAGGCAGGACCCGCCAGACGGTCAGTCAACTCCGCCGCCTTCTGCCGCTTGAGGGGAATCCCTCCGAACCGTGCTACCAGTTCCTTCCTGTTGTCCCGTGGCATGCGAGCCTCGAAACAGGTGCGCGGTCCGTATGGTGTCTGGATCTTGGCTTTGAAACGGGCCGCCATCTTTGACACCGTGGAGCCGTGCTTTCGCGCCAAGGTCCGGAGCATTGCTGTCTCCATGACCCAGCGCAGCCGGTGAAGCCGGAAGACGTCACCGGCCATCAGGTAGTACTGGACGACACCCCTGTACTCGATGGCGAACTTTCCGACAATGACATGGTCAGATTCATTCACAAGGGAGTTCTGACAAGCGGGTTTTCCGCGCGCCAGAAAGGGTGCCGATTTGGCCTTGATTACGGCGGCAGGCACGTGCAGGACGATCGTCCCGTTGAGGGACCGGCGGTTGCGCCGGTCCGTCGCTGACGGTCGCCGTGTTCTGCGGTCCGTACTTGCCGTCGAGATCTCATAGCCGAGGAATCGAGCCCTGCCCGTTCGGGCATGGGTGATCAGCGTTTTCTCCTGAGACAGTTCCAGCTTGAGGTCTTCACGCAGGAACTGCGCCAGACGCCGTTTGATTTCTTCGGCTTCGGCCTTCGGTCCGACAAATCCGAGGAGAGTGTCATCTGCATATCGCACGTATCGCAGCCTCCGGTAGTCAGGATCGTTGGGATCCTGACTGGGGAGACGGTGCAGCCGCTTGTAGAGAGACCGCACTTCTTCTCGGTCGCCTCTTCGGCGGGCACGTGCGATCGCCGATTCCACACGCCGGTATTCCGTACTGCGTGCACGGAGGCGTCCTCGGTTGTATTCCGGGATCAGTGTCTGCTCGACGTAGGTGTCCAGCTTGTGCAGGTAGATGTTGGACAGGACGGGTGAGGCCACGCCGCCTTGCGGAGCTCCGCTCAGCGTCGCGCGCCATGTCCAGTCCTCCAAGTATCCGGCCGTCAGCATGTTCCGCACCAGCCGCAGGAACCGGCTGTCGTGGACTTTCTCGCTCAGTGTCCGGAGCATGGCCTCATGGTCGAGGCTCCCGAAACAGTCGGCGATGTCGCCCTCGATGAACCAGGTCGTCCCCGTCCAGGTGTTGACCACTTCACGCAGCGCGGTATGGCAACCTTTTCGAGGACGGAATCCGTGGGACCGACCGGAGAAGACCGGCTCGTAATACGCCTCCAACAGGAGTCGCACCACTTCGCCAACCAATTTATCCGACCAGGTAGGTAGGCCGAGAGGCCGAGTCTTCCCAATCTGTTTCTTCGGGATATAGACACGTCTCGCGGGGCGGAAACGATAGCGCTCGTGACGCATCGCATCAATGATGCGATCGATCCGGCCCGTTGACATACCATCCACGGTCTCCTGCGTGACCCCCGGCGTCATCGCCCCCTTGTTGGAGTAGATGCGGCCGTAAGCCAGTAGATACAACTGCGGATTGAACATCTGTCGATATAACTCCTCACACGGCAGACCGCGCCTACCGCGCTCACGCAGGACACCCAGCACCGTTTCGGCGCTCTGCATTTCGCATACCTCCCGACTTCGGGTGTCCGATCATCTGGCCCCCTTCGCCCTATGCGGACGGCTT
>NZ_JBIBYR010000074.1:0-1944 GCF_043083485.1 Streptomyces sp. NPDC014727
CCGGGCCGAGTGGCGGCCGGTGCCGGGACGCGGAGGTTCACAGAATCCGAGCTCGGCGACCGCCCGCTGCATCGCGTGCAGGGTGTTCAGCCGGCTGCCCTCCAGCAGTCCGTCGCGGCGGACCCGGTCGAACAGTGCGGTGTCCAGATTCTCAAGATGCGGGCTGCGGTTGAGTAGGAACAACTGGCAGGCCACCATCGGCAGCAGGGTGTCCTCGTCCTGGCCGAGCCGGTAGCCCCAGGCGACCAGGACCGCGCGAAGTCGTGCGACCTCGCCGTTGACGCGGTCGCGTCCGAAGGTCCGCCGGGCCAGGGTCAGCCGCTGGAAGCTGCCGAGCCGGTGGAACTCGTTGAAGCCGCCGAGCAGGTAGGCGTGCGCCGCGAGATAGGGGCGGACCTCGTCGCCCGCCCAGGCGGGCGCGTGCCGGCGGAACTCGGCCTGAGTGCGGCCTAGCAGGTGGAACCATTCCTCATCGGTCCAGCCCCAGAAGGTCCTGCCGGTCTCCGCGCACCGCGTCAGCAGCACCGCGACCACGTCGAGCATGGCCCGTCTGCGGTGCGGGGTGGGCGGGGAGTCCAGGGCGGCGTTGACCGCCTCCAGCGGACCCAACAGCCGCGCGATCACGCGCCAGCCCGGCGCGGACGGGTCGTGGTACTGCAGTCGCCGCAGATTTCGCACGCCCAGGTCAGCCACGGCCCTGGCCTCGGCAGGCCGCACTGCCACCGCGGCGTCGTCGCGGGGCGGGGAGATCGGCCAGAACCAGCGGCCGGCTCCGTCCTCGGCGGCGGTGGCCGGCAGTGGTGCGGTCACCGCGACACCTCCGCCGTCGTGCCGTCCGCGGAGGTGAGCATCTGTATTCGCCAGGCGTGGATGTGCTCCATGCCGCGGGCCAGCTTGTCGGCCAGGTCCCGGCCGGACAGGTGGAGGTACTGGAGCGTGGAATCGGTGTTGCGGTGGCCGGCGAAGGTCGCGATCGCGTGCAACTCCCAGCCCATCCGGGCCAGATCGGTCAGACACAGGTGCCGGGTGGTGTGGGTCGAGAACCGCGGGACACCGGCCTCCAGGGCGATCCGGCGGACCACCTTCGACCATGTCCACAGGGTCAGCGGCTGCCCGTGGTTGCGCCGGGACTCCGACAGAAACAGCGGCCCCCTGGCCCGGCTGATCGTGGCCCGGTGGGCGAGGTAGGCCGACATCAACACGCCGGTCGACGCCGAGTACGGCACCACTCGCTCCAACCGGTTCTTCGTCGTCTCCGCCCGCACCCTCAGCGTCCGGTGGGCCGGATCAAGGTCGTTGGTCCGAAGCGAACACAACTCCTCTCGCCGCAGCGCGGCATCGTAGGCCAGGGCCAGCATCACCCGGTTGCGGACCGGCTCCTCCCGCGCGACCTGCAGGATCCCCAGCCACTGCTGTTCACTGGGGATCCACGGCAGCTTCGTGAGCCGCGGCACCAGCCCGCGCTGCCCGCCCCGCTGTCGCCCAGGGGTGTAGCGGCCCCTGCCCACCGGGTTCGACTCGCGCAGACCCTCCTCCATGAGGAAGTCGTAGAACAACCGCACCGGCACCAGGCGCTGCTGGATTGTGGCGTTCGCCAGCCCCGACCCCGAGTCGATCGCCACCACGTTCGCACCCCGACGGTGCGGCCGTGACGTCAACTCCCGTACGTAGACGGCAATGTGGAGGCGGTTCGCGGTGACCGGGTCGACGTCTTCCCGCTCGCACATCACCAGGTACTCGGCCAGTCCGCGGGCGTAGGCGTCGATTGTCCTCGGCGCCCGACCGAGATCAGTCCAGATCTGCAGCCACACCGCCGCCTGCTCGTGCCGGCCCAGCACCGGCCACTTCTCCGTCAGCACCATCGTGCCGCTCAAGCCATCTCCCAAGTCCGTGGTAGCACCGGGGAGACATGATCACCCCGGACAGATTCCACGTAACTTTTAA
>NZ_JBIBYR010000075.1:0-1796 GCF_043083485.1 Streptomyces sp. NPDC014727
CTAGAAATCTTTAATGTGGCAAACCGAACTAGGTTATCAGAGTCGCCTTTCCAAGTAAAGGAACCGCTACGCTTTCACTACGTAGAACTACTCCGTTAAAACTCTTTATCGTCTTTATATTCGCTCAGTATGTATGAAATCAAAGCGTTGACCGACATACCTCTCTTTTCAGCTTCTTTTTTTAACCATTCGTGTAGGTCTTCAGTAAGCCTTAGAGAAAAAACCGCTTTTCCCAATAACTTCACCTCCTTATGGTATCATTATAGTATCAAAGTGGTATCATGTCAATACCATAATGGTTAGTGTTATTTCTCTCGGTCTTTTATAAATAAAATAAATCCGCCTTGCGGTGTCGGGGGCCCCAACTGGAGTCACCCCACCCACACGCAAAAGGGCGGATTTTATATTTTCAAGGAAATTAAATAAGGACCCCATTATAGGAGTCCCATTGTCAAAGTTTGAACACTTTACCCGCTATTAGAAAACGGTAAAGTCATAGTATTTTTATTTTCTATGTGTTAAAATAGCGCTGTTAACTTTTGCGATTTAAGTTAATTTGTATCTTATGAATATTGCCTAGATATTCATTTTCATAGTTTTTGGAATATGTTATATATTCGTCATGAGACTTTAGCAGAGTCTCTTTTTCTTTTTCCGTCAAAATATACTCTTCAGGCTTCTTTAACCCTCTACTCGAAAAATAAGACTTCTCTCCAAGTAATCTTTCGTCAATATTATCCTTTATCATATATTTCGTTATATAAGCCCCTACATTGTCCACGTGGTCTATTTTATTTATTTTAACAAACCCATGACCCCAGATGTCCGATAGAACGTCTACAGGCGTGTAAGGAAGGTTATAGACCAATAGGTGATAATGTATAGCCCCTCGTTTCTGAAACTCAATTACAGCAGTGTATTTTAGTTTTATTTTTAAAGTGTAATTCAGCCTTTGGATAAACTTTTTGAAGTTATAGTTAGATTGTTTTATGTCCTGCATGTTTTCAGCATATGTAAGTGTGAAAAATTTCGGTTGCTCGTTCCACGCATTTGCATTGGCATTTGCTTGGTTAAACACTTGCTTCCTTGCACGATATAACACATCAGACCTGTTCTTCATCTTTGTTTCAGCATCATTTATCCAATCATGATCAGACTGTTTTTTCCTACCAGCATTTTCACGAACTGCATCTTTACCTGTTGCTACCTCTTTCTCGTAGCTCAATAATTCCCATACACCGCCACTTTTTATTAGTTTGTGACGATACCTCAATTATAAAATACCTCTCTTCCTTGTCTAAATTTTTCTGCTTATTAATCGCTATAATCAAGTTAAGTAAGAAACAGAAATAGCGATTAAATATTAACCTATTTTTCTATCAGATTTAAACGGAAATATAAATCCTAAATCTACTAGAATTGTACCACTAAATTCGCCGCAGCCGGTTATTACTTTTCTATCAACTCCTGAAATTTTATAAAAGAATCCTGGTTGCAAAATGATAGTTTGTTTTAGTGCGTGTAATGTAACCACCATTACTTTTGTGTCTTCGGTTTTGTAATAAGAAATATTAAACATGTGCTCGTCCTCTTTTCTTGTTTTTTTAGTTGCGCTTCACCATCACCACTGCGTAGATCTACTCCATGAATCCTTGACTCGGAACCTTTGCGACCCAGATTACTTGCCACCGTCGCCACCTTCTAGAAATCTTTAATGTGGCAAACCGAACTAGGTTATCAGAGTCGCCTTTCCAAGTAAAGGAACCGCTACGCTTTCACTACGTAGAACTACTCCG
>NZ_JBIBYR010000076.1:0-1683 GCF_043083485.1 Streptomyces sp. NPDC014727
AGCCTTGATCCACCGATTCGGTGTCTGTGGATAACTCTTCTTGGAACGAGGAAGTGCCTTGTGACCTGCGATGATGGGAGTTCTTCAGGCTTCCAGCACGCACAATCAGCAAGGCACTTCCGAGATGCAAGTTTCCCATACGTCAGCGGCGGTCTCCGCTGCGTTCGGTGATCCGAATCTGATCGCGCAGGCCGGGCTGGTCCCCGTGCTGCGCCTGGCCGAGCGGTGCGGCCTGTCCCGGCTGGTGACGGGGAAGGTGAAGCTGACCGGGGCGAAGAACGGGGCGGGTGCGGCGTCGGACGCCAAGGTCACCAGCATCGTGGGCGGCATGGCCGCGGGCGCGGACAGCATCGACGACCTCGCGATGTTGCGCCACGGGGCGATGCCTGCGATGTTCGACGGTATCCGCGCCCCATCGACACTGGGCACGTTCCTGCGTGCGTTCACCCACGGACATGCTCTCCAACTTCACGCTGTCCACCGCGGGTTCCTCGCGGAACTGGCCACGCACACCCCACTGCTGCCGGGCTCGGACACGATGGCGTTCATCGATGTCGACTCCACGCACAAGCGGGTCTACGGCCGGGCGAAACAGGGCGCCGAGTACGGCCGCTTCAAAGGCATCCGCACCCTGCACCCGCTCCTCGCCACGATCTGCACCCCCCAGTCGCGGCCGGTGATCGCGACGGTGCGGATGCGACGCGGCAAAGCGGCAGACTCCCGGGGCGCCCCGAAATTCGTGAGCGAGGCCCTGGCCACCGCCCGGGAGTCCGGCTGCACCGGTACCCGGATCCTGCGGGCCGACTCGCAGTTCTACAACACTGGGGTCATCGCCGCCTGCCGCCGGGCCGGAGCCCACTTCTCGGTCACCACCGGGATGAACCCCTCCATCAAGCGGGCCGTCCACAGCATTCCCCACGATGCCTGGCGGCAGATCAGTTACCCGACCGCAGTGCCCGACCCCGAGACCGGCGAACTCATCTCGGACGCCGAAGTCGCCGAGATACCCCAATACACCGCGTTCGCCAGCCGGAAGAAAACAGATCGGGTCACTGCCCGGCTGATCGTGCGCCGGGTCCGTGACCTGGCCAAACCCGCCACCGTCGGCGAGCAGGGCGAGCTGTTTCCCGTCTGGCGCTACCACCCCTTCTTCACCGACCAGCCCGCCCCGACACTCCAGGCCGAGCGGGAACACCGCCACCATGCCGTGGTCGAGCAGGTCATCGCGGACAGCAAGGCCGGTGCCCTGGCCCACCTGCCGTCCGGACACTTCCACGCCAACGCGGCCTGGCTCACCCTGTGGGCGATGACCTACAACCTGCTGCGGGCCGCCGGCGCACTGACCTCCGCGTTCCACGCCAAGGCCACCACCGCCACCCTCCGGGCCCACCTGGTCCAGGTTCCGGCCCGCATCGCCCGCTCCGCACGACGCATCACCCTGCATCTGCCCCACAACTGGCCCTGGCGGCAAGCCTGGACACACCTCTTCGACACCGTTCACGGCCCACCCGGCTGACACGAACAGTCCCTGCCCACCCCGCCCGCCAGGGCCCAACCGGAACCAAACCCGTGGAAAAGCTGGGTAGACCAGCAGATACCACCTGCCCACACCCAGCCACCAGCCCAAAGCGGACGCAGAAATCGATCAGGAGATCACTCTCGAACCACCTCGGCGGATTGAGG
>NZ_JBIBYR010000077.1:0-1573 GCF_043083485.1 Streptomyces sp. NPDC014727
CTGGATGGGGATGCCACCCAGAAGTTCGTCTTCGTCGAAGTTGAGCAGTTCGACGGTGCAGTCACTGTAGGCCGTGGAGCGGCACAGCAGGACGTACCCCTCGTCGACCTCGGCCTCGTTGCACGCGAACGTCGAGTAGTTCTCCATCTGGATCTCGCCGTCGAGCACATACGATTTGCACGCCGAGCACCGTCCCTCACGGCAGCCGTGCATGAGATGAATGCCCTGCCGGAAAGCAGCGTCGATGGCCTGTCCCCGGTGAATGAGACCGCTCGGATTTAGAGTCCTGTTGGCCCTGGTGAGGGGCCAGAAGGGACACTGAGAACCATGGCTGGACGTAAGCGGCATTCCGCGGAGGAGATCGTGCGGAAGCTGCGCCGTGCCGACGAGTTGGCCGCCGCAGGCGCTTCGGGTGAGGAGATCGCCGCTGACCTGGGGATCTCGGCGGCCACGTTGTATAACTGGCGCCGCCAGTACGGCGGGATGGACACCGACGCCGCCAAAGAGCTCAAGGAACTGCGCGAGCAGAACGCCCGGCTCAAGCGGCTGCTCGCGGATGCCGAGCTGGAGAAAGACGCGTTGCGGGAGATCGCTCGGGGAAACTTCTAGGCCCGGCGGCCAAGCGGCGGGCTGTGGGCATGCTCTTGCAGGTCAAGGGCATGTCCGAGCGGTTCGCCTGCAAGGTCGTCGGGGTGCATCGGTCCACGTTCCGGCGACTTCCTCTCGACCAGACACCCAATGATCCCGATGCCGGGGCCAGGGCCTGGCTGCGCGATTACGCGCGCAAGAACCCGTGTCACGGGTTCCGTCGGGCCTGGGCAGCGTTGCGGTTCGACGAAGGCCACCGGGTCAACCGCAAACGGGTCCACCGGTTGTGGAAGCAGGAGGGCCTGCAGGTGCGGACGCATCACCGGCGCAAACGCGCCGGGTCGTCGTCGGTGGCGGCAGTCGAGGCGGATGCGCCGAAGACGGTGTGGGCATTGGACTTCCAGTTCGACTCCACCATCGACGGGCGGGCAGTGAAGATTGCGTCGATGGTGGATGAACACACCCGGGAGTCGCTGCTGCATGTGGTGGAACGCTCCATCACCGGCGAGAAGCTCGTCGCCGAACTCGCCCGGGTGTTCGCCACCCGTGGTGTCCCGAAGGTGCTGCGGTGTGACAACGGCCCAGAGATGATTTCCGCAGCGCTGCAACGGTTCTGCGCCAAAAGGATAGGGATCACCTATATCCCGCCCGGGACGCCCTGGAACAACGGCTACATCGAATCGTTCAACCGTCGACTGCGCGCCGAGTGCCTCAACCGCAACCACTGGACCTCCCTGCTCGAGGCCCGTGTGGTCATCGGTGACTTCAAAACCGACCACAACCTGCGGCACCGGCATTCAGCGCTGGGCTACCGAACGCCGGCCGAGTACGCTGCGGCCTGCACCCACACCCACCATCCGGTGGACTGCGGGATCAACTGACAACGGACGACACAACCCGGGCTCTACTCCCGAGTGGTCGCGTTATCGGGGACCGGCCACCCGCCCGCTGTCATTGCCGCCGCCGCGATCACCGGGATCATCGG
>NZ_JBIBYR010000078.1:0-1572 GCF_043083485.1 Streptomyces sp. NPDC014727
AGCTTGGCTTTAAACCCCACCAAGATCATTTCTTGGTGGGGTTTGTCGTTCGCCTGACAGCTGGGCGGCCTCTGCTTGATCATGTGTTTCCGCCAAGAGACACGTTGATCAACCAAAGGCCGTGATGAACAGTCTGCAAGACGGCGCCGTGCGCGTCGAGGCCCTGGCCGGGTTGTCCCGGTTTCGCCATGAGCTGTACGAGTGCCTGACGTTGCGGGCGGATGCTCTGTTCGAGCTCATGGATGCGGTGCTGTGCGCCGACGGGCCGGTGACGTCCCTGCCGGAACTCTCGCTGTCGGGGGTGCATCGGCGCGGGCACGGAGCGATGTACGACGCGCTGGCCCAGGGACACATCAACGTGTCCCGGCTTCGCATGGCGCTGGCCGAACTGCGGCTGCCGCGCGGGACGGACGGGCAGCTGTCGATCGCATTGGACGTCACCGCGTGGCCGCGTCCGGATGCCGAGTGCTCGCCCGAGCGACTGCACTGCCACCGTCCGTGCCGGTGCGACGGGGCGCGTCAGACCATCCCGGGCTGGCCCTACCAGGTCGCGGCGGCCCTCGGCGGGGGCCGCTCCTCGTGGACTGGGCCGCTGGACACGGTGCGATTGGGGCCCGAGGACGATCCCACCGAGGTCACCGCCGCCCAGATCCGCGACCTTGTCGCCCGCCTGGAGCGAGCCGGGCAGTGGCGCCCGGGGGACTTGCCGGTGCTGTTCGTCCTGGACTCCGGCTACGACATCGTGCGCCTGACCTGGCTGCTGCGCGAGGAGCCTGTGCGGCTGCTGGGACGCATCCGCGCCGACCGGGTGATGCGCGCCCCGGCCGGCAAGCGCCGCGGAACGAACCCCGGGCGCCCGCCCCGGCATGGAGCGGAGTTCCGCCTGGCCCAGGCCGCGACCTATCCGGCGCCGGCCCAGGAGTCGGCCGGCGTCCACGACCGCTTCGGTCAAGTCCTCGCCCGCTGCTGGGGCCGCCTGCACCCCAGGCTGGACCGACGCGGCTCCTGGGCTGACCATCAAGGCGAACTCCCCATCGTCGAGGGTACGTTGGTCCATCTGGCCGTCGAGCACCTGCCCGGCAATCGCGACCCCAAGCCGCTATGGCTGTGGCACAGCGACCCCGACGCCACCGCGCACGACGTCGACCGCCTCTGGCGGATCTTCCTTCGAAGGTTCGATATTGAGCACACTTTCCGCTTCTTCAAGCAGACGCTCGGCCTGACCCGACCCCGCTTGCGCACCCCCGAACAGGCCGACCGGTGGGTGTGGCTGATCCTCGCCGCCTACGCGCAACTCCGTCTCGCCCGACCCCTGACCGAGGACCTCCGGCGGCCCTGGGAGAAGCCCCTGACACCGGATCAGCTCACCCCCGGCCGAGTCCGACGCGGCTATCCCCGCATCCGACGGACCATGGGCACTCCAGCCCGCGCGCCAAAAGCCTCCCACCCCGGCCCAGGCCGCCCCAAGGGCCGCACCTCCACCCCCGCACCCCGCCACCCAGTCGGCAAGAAACAGCGCAAAACGGATATATCTCGACGCGGCGGGGCCGAGTAGCAGCCTTAAAGATCAAG
>NZ_JBIBYR010000079.1:0-1459 GCF_043083485.1 Streptomyces sp. NPDC014727
TCACCCTCGGCAACATCAACACCACCTACCAACCCACCTCAACCGGCACCTCACGATTCGACCTCCTCTTCAACATCGTCGAACCACCAGACGACAGCGCGAACCGGCCGGGATACGCCGGCCATGTCGAGTACGCCACCGACCTGTTCGACCGGGACACCATCGAACAGCTGATCACCCGGTTCACAACAGTTCTGCGCACGGTGGTCGCCACCCCGGACATGCCCCTTCGCACCCTCGACGTACTCCGCCCCGACGAGCGCCACCAACTGCTCGAAAGCTGGGGCCACACTTCGACAGCCGCAACGGTCACCACAGTTCCACGGCTGATCGGGAAGCGGGCGGCACGGATGCCGGACGCGATCGCGGTCACTTCCGCCGACGGCCAACTGACCTACCGGCAGCTCGACGAACGCGCCGACCAGATCGCGCACGCGCTGCTCGCGCACGGCGTACACCTCGAATCAGTGGTCGCGGTCGCACTCCCCCGCTCGCCGGAACTGATCGCCGCCATCCTCGGAATCCTGAAAGCCGGCGCCACCTACCTGCCCATCGACCCCGCCTATCCGGCGGACCGACTGGAGTTCGTGCTGAGCGACGCGGCACCGGCGGTCGTCGTCACCGACAGCGCCACAGCCGGATCCGTCGTCGGCAACGGTCCACGTCATCTCCTTGTTGACAAGGTCACCGCGGCCGGTACGCCCCCGCGTCCCGCACTGCTGCCGGACAATCTCGCCTATCTCATGTACACCTCCGGCTCCTCCGGCGTCCCGAAGGGCGTAGGGATCACCCACGCGAGCGTCACGCTCTGCGCGCAGGAACTGGCCACTCGGTTCGCCATGAAGCCTGGTGGAATCACGCTGGCGAGCACGTCGGCCAGTTTCGACGTGTCAGTCTTCGAAATAGTCGCGACATTGGCCTCCGGCGGCACCGTCGACATGGTTCAGGACGTGCTAGAGCTCGGCAGGCGCGACACGTGGCCCGGAAGCGTTGTCAGCACGGTCCCGTCGGCGTTCGCCGAGCTGCTGGACGACCTGCCGGAAGCCGTCACCATGGACACCGCGGTACTCGCCGGCGAGGCACTTCCCGCAGAGTTGGTCCGTCGCCTCCACCAGGCGCTACCGGAAACCCGGATCTTCAACGCCTACGGACAAACGGAATCCTTCTACGCCACGACATCCCGGCCGCTGTCCACCATGGACGAGCGGAACAACGCTCCGATCGGCACCCCGCTCGGAGGCGTCCACGTCTACGTCCTGGACCCCGATCTCCATCTCGTCCCACGAGGAGTAGCCGGCGAGCTCTACGTCGCGGGGCCGAACATCGGCCGTGGCTACCACGCTCTGCCCGGTCTCACCGCACCACGGTTTGTCGCGGATCCGTTTGGTGGGGCCGGTTCGCGGATGTACCGGACCGGGGACCTGGTCCGGTGGACAGGCGATGGCGAGTTGGTGTTCGT
>NZ_JBIBYR010000080.1:0-1302 GCF_043083485.1 Streptomyces sp. NPDC014727
GGTGGTAAACCCCCGGGGGGGGTGGGGTCCGGGGCTGGGGGGGCGCGGCGCCCGGGGCGGGCCCCCCCTCCCGGCCGGGGCGGCGCCGGGGGCCGCCCCCGGGCCCGGCCCGGCAGCCGGGCCGCCGCGCTCCCACCCCCGTGTCCCTGCGCGGCGGCCCGGACCCCTCCGGCGGACCAGGGCCAAAACCACCGCACCCCTCTTCGTACCTCTCCGCCTGGAGGAATCCCGTCATGACCGCAGCCGTCCCGCCCCGCGGAACCGACCGCTTCGACCTGACCGGCCGCACCGCGGTCGTGACCGGGGCCGCCCGGGGTCTCGGCCGGTCCTTCGCCGTCGGCCTCGCCGAGGCTGGCGCCGACCTGGTCCTCGTCGACCTGCCCGGTGCCGACGGCGTCGCCGGGACCGCGGCGGCCGTCGAGGCGCTCGGCCGCCGGGTCCGCACCTACGGCCAGGACCTTGCGGACATCGACGCGCTGCCCGGCTTCGTCGATGCCGTGCGCGCCGAGGCCGGACCGTTGCACATCCTGGTCAACAACGCGGGAACGGCGGCGCTGGAACGCTTCAACGAGATCACCCCCGCGAGCTGGTCGCACATCATGCGGGTCAACGTCGACGCCGTCTTCTTCCTCAGCCAGCGCATCGCCGAACACATGACGGCGGACGCCGTCGCCGGCCGCATCATCACCATCACCTCGAAGAACGCCCTGGTGGCGGAGGCGGGCCTGGCCCACTACAACGCCTCCAAGGCCGCCGCCCAACTGCTCACCGAGACCCTGGCGGTCGAACTCGCCCCGTACGGCATCACCGCCAACACCCTGGCCCCCGGCATGGTCGAGACCCCCATCGACGGAGAGTTCCCCTTCGACCGGGAAGCCTTCGAATCCGCCTACCGCGAGCGCATCCCGCTGGGCAGGTACGCACAGCCCGACGAATGCGTGGGCGCACTGCTGCTGCTCGCCTCGGACGCCGGGGCGTATCTCACCGGGGCGCGGATCGTCGTCGACGGGGGAGTGCTCGCCGACCAGATGCCGCGCATGCGCTTCATGCCGCCGTACCGCAACACGATCTGACGTCCGCGCCTCGTCCCGCCGTACCGCAACACGATCCGACCGCGACCGACCGGCAGTCGGTCCTCATCGAGCACGCATCGACACAGCGAGGAGCACCTCCGCCATGTCCGTCAATGCATCGTCCCCGAACCCGTCCTCCGCCTCGTCGCGTCGTACGCTGCTGCGGGCTTCGGGTCTGGCCGGTCTGGTCATGGCCGGTTCGGCCGTGGCCTCCGGTACCGCCCAGGCC
>NZ_JBIBYR010000081.1:0-1256 GCF_043083485.1 Streptomyces sp. NPDC014727
TACTTCGTGACGGGCGACGCGGCCCAGCCCGAAGCCGTCGACAAGCTCACCCCACTCGGGGACCAACTGGAGCTGTTCGACGCGGACTTCACCCTGGCTCCCGGTGTCGACGCCCTCCACCTGCCCGGCCATACCCCCGGCACGACCGTGTACGTGGTCTCCTCCGGCGGGCGCCGCGCGCTGCTACTGGGGGACGTGGTCCACTCGGTGGTCCAGTTCGGCGAGCGCGACTGGCAGGTGATCTGGGACGTCGACCCCGCCGCCGCCTCCGCCGTGCGCAACCGTATCGCCGACGAGTCCGCCGACACCGACGACCTACTGGTCGCCGCCCACTTCCCCGGTATGCGCTTCGGCCGCATCCTCGCTGCGGACGGCAACCGGCGTTTCGTCGCCGTCTAGACCCGGACTTCGCGGGTCGTTGATTCGTATGGTGTGACCCGTCCAGGGGTGTCCTGGGCAGGTGGTGTGGCGTTGGGTTGGGTGTGTCGATGACTTCCCGGTCCCCGCGGCCTCGGTCCCAGCGTCAGCGCCTTGAGTGCGTGGTGACGTCCGTGGTGGAGAAGCGTCTGGGCGCTCTGCCTGTCGCTGCCGAGTTTCTGCGCCGGCTGGATGTCGCGGGGATCGTCGACGAGCTCTGCCCTGGCGGGGCAAGTGCCCATGTGACGCATGGGCAGGTGATCGAGGCGCTGGTGGCGAACCGGCTTACCTCGCCCGCACCGCTGTTCAGGGTGGGTGACTGGGCCCGGACCTGGGCGGTGGAGGAGGTCTTCGGGGTCACGCCGGAGCTGCTGAACGATGACCGGCTGGCTCGTGCTCTGGACGCGATCGCCCCGAAACTCGATCAGTTGGCGGGCACGGTCGGCGCACGGGCGATCGCCGAGTTCGGGATCGATGTGTCCCGGGGAGAAGATCGCCGCCCGGATCGGAGTCATCCTTGCCAAACGTCGTGTCACCTCCTGCGCGCGCTGGCAGATCACCGAGGACGAGGCCAAGATTCCTTCCCTGGCCTGGCACTTCGACCAGGAAAGTTTGGACGCCGAGGCTGCGGTCGACGGATGGTACGCGCTGCTGACCAGCCGCCCTGCCCAGCGGTCCGGTGCCGGACAGGTACTGATCGACTACAAGGGGCAGGGCGCGGTCGAGCGGCGCTACCACGACTTCAGAGGGCGGTATGAGACCTGATGCCCGATTCTTCTTTTCGTGCGGGACAGGCGGGCAGGTCGTGGCGACGTCGGTCGGCTACGGCCGGGGCTGGA
>NZ_JBIBYR010000082.1:0-1210 GCF_043083485.1 Streptomyces sp. NPDC014727
CTACTTTCTTCATATACATCAGTCCATTTCTTATTTTTAGTTTAGGACACTGTCCTAGTGTCCTAAAGATATTTCTATATATATGGGGGATGGGGAAGAGGTATGACCAAAAAGAGATATTTTAATAAATTCTCTACATACATATATTTGCAGTATATTTTTAAAGTTATGACTGCGTAAAATTATTTAATAAGGAACTTCAAATTCTTTAATATTAATATTTTGAGATAACGTATAATCTTAGCTGGTGTTTTGCTCTCGTTCTTGAGATGGTAGGACCGAAGGGACGCAGCAGGTCAAAGAACGATCAAAACCTTAAACGTGGTTGGGATGGGAGGAACGGAGGGGTGTGATATGATAATAAATCACACCTCGGAGAGACGCACCAGGTCATACCACGTTAAGCAGCGGCGCTGGAGTAAATCCAGGCCATACCAACACGACAAAAAAGACAAGTCTACACTTGCCTTTTCATTATGATTAACCAGCTATATTCAATTAACAATTCTATAAATTTTTCTACAATCTTTACATTCAAATTCCTTTATATCCAGCTGCAGAAGTCCTTTGTTTCCGCACTCACAGCCTTTCGTTTCCAGTTCATCTTTGGTCATAGTGAATATCCATTGCTGTACTGTAACGCAATATTCATCGGCTTCTAATGCTTTAATTGCTTTATCAAGTGAAAACTCATTAAAATTAAATGATGAGTCATGATGCTGGATAGATTTCTTAGCTAACTCGATTAGTTTGCTAGCATTTAGATATGTCCATACCATTTTGCTTTGTTCATCTTGGAGTGTGTAATAAATCAATTCAACATTATTTGAGCCACATTCAGTACATTTATTTTCCATTAACTCATTTAAAGGAGCCCTACAAATCTTACAATAATGAGAATAATATTGTTTATCTAATGGAGTTATATTCATTCACCAAGCCCTCCTATTTACCTTTGTAACCGTCATAAGGTCTTTTTAACTCACCAGCGTCTTCTACTATTTTTAACATTTCCATTACTTCATCAAGGTCTATATCTCCCCATGAGCCGTAGCGGATACAATCACCTGAAATGGTTTTATTTAAATGGTTCACATAAACAGTAAGCTCATGAGTAGATAAAGGCCTTCTACCTACAATGAAATATCTATCTATATCGTAGTCTTTCCCTTCATACGTGCCGTTCACCAATTCATAAGTAATGCTTTGT
>NZ_JBIBYR010000083.1:0-1207 GCF_043083485.1 Streptomyces sp. NPDC014727
CCTGCTGAAAACAGCCGTCACCAACCCGGACACCCCACTCCGAACCATCGACGTACTCCTCCCCCACGAACGCCACCAACTCCTCGAAACCTGGAACAACACAGCAATGACCACCGCGTCGACGACCGCGTCGACGACGGTCTATCAGGTGATCGAGGAGCAGATACGGCGGACTCCAGACGCGACCGCTGTGGTCTTCGGGAAGACCGAGCTGACCTACCGGCAACTTGAGGCGCGGGCCCGCGACATCGCTGCCGCCCTCTCCGCCGCGGGTGCGCGGCCGGACGCCGTGGTGGCGGTAGCACTACGTCGTTCGCCGGATCTGGTCGCGACGCTGTTGGGGGTCTTGAAGGTCGGCGGTGTCCATCTGCCCATCGACCCCGCCTATCCGGCGGACCGACTGGAGTTCGTGCTGAGCGACTCGGCCCCGGTGGTCGTCGTCACCGACAGAGCCACAGTCGAGTCCGTCGCCGGGACGGGCGTGCGGTGCCGTCTTGTCGAAGAGATCGCTACGGCGCGAGCGAACCCCCGACCAGCACTGCGCCCGGATCATCTCGCCTACTTGATCTATACCTCCGGCTCCACCGGCGTCCCCAAGGGCGTCGCCATGACGTCCGGCGCTCTGACGAACCTGTTGCGCTGGCACATCGGCGTCGCCGAAGGTGGCATGGGTTCACGGGTCGCCCAGTTCACCGCGTTGGGATTCGACGTCTCGGTCCAGGAGATCCTGTCCAGCTTGGCAACAGGCAAGTCGCTGGTCATTCCGGACGACGAGACCCGGGCTGATCCGCGCGCCCTCGCGGCATGGCTGCGTCAAGAACGGATCAACGAACTGTTCGCACCGACACCGGTGATCAAAGCGGTGTGCGAAGCAGCCCTGGAAGACGGGTTCGACCTGCCTGACCTGCGTGAGGTGTGCCAGGCGGGCGAAGCGCTCACCCTGGACGCCCGCCTCGGAAGGTTCTTCCTCGATTCCGGGACCCGGCTTCGGAACAACTACGGTCCGGCCGAAACGCACGTCGTCACCAGCCACTCCTTGGACGACCGGGATACCGAATGGCCGACCGTCGTTCCCATCGGCAGCCCGATCTTGAACACCCGCATGCGTGTGCTGGACTCCGGTTTGTGTCTGGTTCCGGTTGGTGTGGTGGGTGAGTTGTATGTGTCCGGGGTGCAGTTGGCGCGTGGCTATCTCGGGTGTTCCGGA
>NZ_JBIBYR010000084.1:0-1204 GCF_043083485.1 Streptomyces sp. NPDC014727
TCGATGTTGCTGATGCCTTTGAGGCCCTTGGTGATGTCGCCGATCTTGGAGAGGCCGGCGCCGGCGCCCTTGGCGATGTAGGTCATGGGGTCGATGACCTTGCCGGCCTTGCCCGCGACGGAGAGTGCCTTGGCGACGGCTCCGGCTTTGCCGGCTCCTGCGGCGGCGCCTCCGGCGCCGCCGGTGAAGACGGTGGTCAGGACGTTGAAGGTGACGGCTCCGGCGGCCCGGCCGGGGTTCTTGCCCCACTCGTCCCAGGCGACCAGGGCTTTGCCGGTCTCCTTCATCGCGGTGCGGGAGTCACGTAGCCAGGAGGGGAGTTTGTCGTCGGGCAGTGCCCAGAACAGGGTGCCCGCGCCGGGGATCGCGGTGATCACGAGGCCGGTGGCGAGCTGGGCGAGCCCCTTCCAGGCCTGGCCCATGGCGTCCCAGCCCCCGAACCCGACCAGGGTGCCCAGGCCCTTGATGGTGCCCCATACCCCGTCGACGATCAGGCCGTCCCAGACGAACGACTTGACCCAGTGCCCGACTTCCCAGACATGGTGCTTCTCCTCGACCGGGTCGCCCCAGGGGAGTTTGGCGTTCTTCAGGTCCTCCGCGTTGAACCCGTACTGGTCCTTGCGCTCGGACCCGTCGCCCGCGACCATCTGGACGCCGCCGGGGATCAGGGCGGTGATCTTGTTGTGGCAGGTGCGCTCCGCCGCCCAGAACGCGGCGACGGTCGCGGTGATGTCGTCGCGGAGCTGGTTGTGCTCGTCGACCTTGTCCTCGTCGTACTCCCAGTCGTCGTCGTCCTTGTTCGCGTTCACGAACTTCGTCGCGTCCGCCTTCAGCTGCTCCAGCTTTGTGACCAGCGGGCGGATCTCCGTCGCGTAGTCCGACAACGAGGAGGCGACCTTCTCCAGATCGTCCGCGAAGCCGTCGGCGCGGTCCTTGACCGGTTTCGTCGACGCGAACAGCTGCTCGGCCTCGGGAGCCTTGTAATACGCGGACAGGCCCTGGAAATGGGTGTGGACGGACGAACCGGCGTCCCGGATGTGCCCGGCATCGGTCTTCAGACCGGCATGGTCCTTCTCCAGCTGTTCCAGCTTGCCGGTGTACTGCGGAATCGCCTCGGGCTTGATCACCGCGACTGCACCCCGGGCTTCTTCGGATCCAGATCCACCGCACCGAGCGCCTTGCGCTGCGCCTCGGCGGCCATGTC
>NZ_JBIBYR010000085.1:0-1198 GCF_043083485.1 Streptomyces sp. NPDC014727
GAGGAACCGGCGTTTTACGTCTCTTAAAGTGCCTCCGGCTCGAAGCTGGTGGATCAGGGCCGGTAGCGGTGCGTATGCAGATCACCCTTTTGGGTGGTCTGCCAACTCCTGGGCCGGTATACGAAAGCTGGCCGGGAGGCCACGAGGAAAGCCTGCGGGGTACTCGTGGCGATGCCGCAGGGACACAGTCGGGCTCCTCCTTCATCGAGCGAACCACAGTGAACACGGGAACCGTCCCGAACCTCGCCCCATCACCTGCCTCCAGCAGGCCGACCGGGCTGAGCGCATCGACCGCTGATCGGTTGGGGACGGGGCGGAGCCGCCGTAGTACTCCGAGGCCGGGAGAGCCGGCCACATGGGGAAGGGCGGCAGCGGTATCGAGAAGGGAAGGAAGCTGCAATGCCGGAAGATGCCCCGCCGAATGGTGGAGCTCCGGGCCCTCGGGCCCGGGTACTGGAGATGCAGACCAAGCTTCACCGTTGGACGGTGGCCGATCCCGGCCGCCGGTTCGATGACCTGTTCAACTTCGTGCACGACCCGGCGACGCTGCTGGCGGCGTTCGACCGGGTCGCGGGCAACCAGGGAGCCCGGACTCCCGGCGTCGATGGCCTGACGGCCATCGACGTCGAGGAGTCGATCGGTGTTCCCGGGTTCCTGAACGACCTGCGGGCCGCCCTCAAGGACGGCTCTTTCCGTCCTTTGCCGGTGCGGGAACGCATGATTCCCAAGCCGGGAGGCTCGGGGAAGGTCCGCAAGCTCGGGATTCCGACGATCGCGGACCGGGTCGTTCAGGCAGCGCTGAAGCTGGTGCTGGAACCGATCTTCGAGGCCGACTTCAAGCCGGTCTCCTACGGGTTCCGGCCCCGACGGCGGGCCCAGGACGCGATCGCCGAGATCCACTACTTCGGCACCCGGGGATATCGCTGGGTGCTGGATGCGGACATCGAGGCGTGCTTCGACTCGATCGACCACACGGCTCTCATGGACCGAGTGCGTCACCGAGTGAAGGACAAGCGCGTCCTGGCACTGGTCAAAGCCTTTCTCAAAGCCGGAGTCCTTACGGAACTCGGCGAGAACAAGGAAACACTGACCGGCACCCCGCAAGGCGGCATCCTGTCCCCACTGCTGGCGAACATCGCCCTGTCGGCGCTCGACGAGCACCTGCACGGGCCCTGGGAATCAGGTGGGGCAATGGCCA
>NZ_JBIBYR010000086.1:0-1185 GCF_043083485.1 Streptomyces sp. NPDC014727
GTGGCTCGCAACCGTGATGACGGGGTGACGTTGGAGCAGGTTGCCGCGGATTTCGGGATCCACCCGATGACGCTGTCGAAATGGATGCGGCAAACCGATGTCGACGATGGTGTGAAACCGGGCATGACCTCAAGCGAGGCGGCGGAGCTTCGGGAAGCCAGGCGCCGGATTCGGCTGCTGGAGCAGGAGAACGAGGTTCTCAAACGAGCCGCCGCCTATTTTGCGCAGGCGAATCTGCCGGGAAAATGACCTACCCGCTCGTCCGTGAGCTGGCCGACGACGGGATTCCCGTCGCGGTGACGTGCCGGGTGTTGGGGCTGGCCCGCCAGCCCTACTACCGGTGGCTCGCCGAACCGGTTACGACTGCCGAACTCGACGAGGCGTATCGAGCGAACGCGCTGTTCGATGCTCACCGTGACGATCCGGAGTTCGGGTACCGGTTTCTCGCTGACGAGGCTCGGGCCGCGGGCGAGCCGATGGCCGATCGCACCGCGTGGCGGATCTGCTCGGCACGAGGTTGGTGGAGCGTGTTCGGCAAGAAGCGCGGCGGGAAGGGCAGACCGGGCCCGCCGGTGCACGAGGACCTGGTCCGCCGCAACTTCACCGCCGATGCCCCGAACCAGCTGTGGCTATCGGACATTTCCGAACATTGGACCGGTGAGGGCAAGCTCTACATCTGCGCAGTGAAGGACGTGTTCTCCAACCGGATCGTCGGGTATTCCATCGACTCCCGCATGAAGTCGGTGCTTGCGGTCCGGGCACTCAACAATGCTGTCGCCCGGCGCGGCGACGTTGCCGGATGTGTGCTTCACAGCGACCGCGGGTCGCAATTTCGAAGCCGGAAGTTCGTGCACGCCTTGACTCGTCACGGCATGACAGGGTCGATGGGCAGGGTAGGCGCGGCCGGTGACAACGCCGCGATGGAAAGCTTCTTCGCGCTCTTGCAGCGCAACGTCCTGGACCGCCGATCCTGGTCCACGCGTGAGGAGTTGCGCATCGCGATCGTCACCTGGATCGAACGCACCTACCACCGGCGGCGCCGGCAGACCGGCCTCGGGCGTTTGACGCCCGTCGAATACGAAGTAATCATGACCCCACCGGCCAGTCAGGCCGCGTGACCGAACCTGTCACCGAATCCTGCATCAGTCCCAACTGCGAATCTACGACGCGCCTGCGCGCGTCAAT
>NZ_JBIBYR010000087.1:0-1162 GCF_043083485.1 Streptomyces sp. NPDC014727
TACTTTCTTCTTTTGCTCCTGCAGTTTTAACGCTGCTTCTCTTTGTTGCTTCTCTTGACGATACTTTTGAAGGTCATAAACAATCGCATTATGCTTTTGAACTTCACGATTAATAGCCCCTCGTTCGGTTTGTATGCCCTTTTTCTCCATATCAGAAGCAACATGCCCCATATGGACAGTAGGTAAGATTTCAAGTCCACGATCTGCATGGGATTTATGTGTGATTCGTTCGTTGATTTGTGCTTGTTCTAATGCTTTGTTTGCATACTCGGACCACTGCTCTCTCCATTGCTCCAGCAGGTCTTTTTTATTCCAATCACGATTCTTCGTAGTAAATCCATCTTCTGAAATTTCTCGTGTTGTCAGCATGACGTGAGCATGAGGATTGTTGGCATCATCCCGATGGATAGCGATATCAGCAACCATGCCTTTATCTACAAATTGATCCTGGATGTACCCTTTGATTAATTCTGTTTGTTGTTGTTGAGAAAGTTCTCTAGGTAGTGCTACATTGATTTCTCTGGCTAATTGAGAGTTCTTCCTTTTCTCGGAATGTTCCACTTCATTCCAAAGAATCTCACGATTCTGAATCCAAACTGGCGATTTTTCAGGGGCAAGAATATGGGTTTCTGGTTGCACTTCTCTTTTGTAAAACTTACTTTCATTTGTTTGCTCATCGACTAAACGCTGACCAGAACGATAGGCAGCAGCCGCAACTGCGGATTGCCCTTTTCCTCTGGAAATCATTTGAGCAGAGAAATGATAGATCGCCATATCCTTGTACCTCCTTTTTAAATTTAAATTGAATAACAAACTCCATAATGGAACAAAATATTAAAGCCAACTGTTGAAATTCATGTATCACACCAAAAAGGGAGTAGAAGGCTATCTACTCCTTTTTTATTTTTTAAAAATGAATTCGGAGAAATTATAAAGACAAGTTGAACAATTGCTGACATTGCCAACGAGTATTTATAAAAATCTTCCGAATCCTTTTTTGTATCCGCATTATGGCGGATACTCATTCGCCCACTAGCGAATGGAGGGTTTTGATTTTGTATTCGCACCAAGCGAATATGCTCTTTGTTTGCAACGCAAACCGCACACAAACGAAGTTTGTATAAGTGCGCCCTTCTTCACTTTGTTCATTGGGGTGATTATA
>NZ_JBIBYR010000088.1:0-1160 GCF_043083485.1 Streptomyces sp. NPDC014727
AAATAGTTCTAAAGCAAACCGAAGAAATAATAAAGCAGCAAGTCATACGTAAAGTCATTTCTCACTATCCTGAACTTCAAAATGCCGAAAAATTCTTATCGTATGAGACTGCGCAAAAGCTAAATAACCTTAATAAAAAAGCTGAAAAGATTGTCGGTATAGATAGTATTAAATCCACTATTCGTGCTCGGAACAGACATATTGAAGAACATAAAAACTTTTTACAAAAGTTCCAAGTAGGTATTCAGCGAATCCAAAGGGTAGAAAAGTATTTTGATCAATTATTAGAGATTGAACAACGTTTGCAAAAAATTGATAGTAATCCCTTGTTAAAAGGAAAGGTACTTCATTCTGAAACAAATAAGAAAGCCTATGACGACCTTTTAAACATACAGAGTAAGTGCCAAGAATCTTTAAAAAAAGAAGGATTTCGAGATAAAGACCACTTTATTCATAATCGAGATAAGATTCTAAGTAATATGGACTTGAAAGATAAAACAATAAAAGAAATCGAAGATTTACAGTTAGGGAAGCATCAAGGTGGTTATGGAGCAAGCACAGAATTCTTGTCAGCCATCATCCGAGGCCTAGAACAGGCCCGAAACCAAACTCGAGGGGTAAATCCTAATGAGAAGCAAAAACAACGCTTAAAAGGGCAAAGAAATGAGTTGGAACGGTGATTAACACTGATAAAGAGAGTGAGCAATTCATACTTCTTTCATTTCAAACATATTATTGATCATGTAATACCTCCTTATTATGTAATCCTTAACAGAGACAACTGAGGGAGTTGTCTCTGTTTTGATTTTTGTTGTCAAACATGAAACTAACTAGCAATCCGCAGCAATTAAAAGAAAATGAAAGATCGCCGATATCATTATTGTTCCAAGTTTATATGTATTTCCCAAACCTAAAAAGACGGAATTTGCCCAAATATGGCCGAATTCCGTCTTTTGTTTTGTTGGTTGCTTGGGATAAGACGCATTATGTTAACTAACTAGCAAAATACTATCTAATTCTATTAAACACTTACAAAATAAGAATAAGAAAAAAATGTTATTATTAGTTATGATTTCCAACACAACGGGAGTAAAGTATCAACTAAGAAAAGGAGATGATTTCATGAAGCGAATTGATGTTGTTTTACTATTCGTGGTTGT
>NZ_JBIBYR010000089.1:0-1153 GCF_043083485.1 Streptomyces sp. NPDC014727
AGTTGGAAATACAATTCAGTATCGTGTTACTTCAGAAACAATCT
This sequence comes from Streptomyces sp. NPDC014727, assembly GCF_043083485.1. Classification (NCBI taxonomy): domain Bacteria; kingdom Bacillati; phylum Actinomycetota; class Actinomycetes; order Kitasatosporales; family Streptomycetaceae; genus Streptomyces; species Streptomyces sp. NPDC014727. Next base: position 45 of record NZ_JBIBYR010000089.1, read on the forward strand.
CCAATACGAATATAACAAGAACTGTATCAGGAGCTGTAATAGATAAAATGACAGCAACGGTATATAGTGGAACGCAATCTGGATCAACCACTATAAATGCAGTAAATGAAATAACAACAACAATAACACCTAATAAAAATATGGTCGATTTAATCAACTATCCAACAACTCCGACTCCTTATGAAACTACGATTACATTTAGTGTGGTTCAAGGGCTGTAATACATAATAGAAAGCCAGGAGCGAAACTTCTGGCTTAAAGAAAGGGTGACATTAGATATGAAAAAAATAACTTTATTAATAGCAATTTTACTTCTCTGTATTCCTTCCATTTCTTTTGCCAAAGACAACGATAAAACAATAGGAAGTAATTACATCATTACTCCTATCTACGACGATAATCAAAATCCAAATCAAACAGGTAGATTTCAGTTATCACTAAAAAAAGACAGCAATTATACTTTATCTTTTCGTATTCGCAATGATTCTACAAAAGCTATTACACTAAGTACACAACCTTTAAATGCCATTACAGAAAGTGGCGGTTCTGTTGGGTTTGTTAAAGATCTGAACAGTGGTCAATACACTGAGGTTGGTCATGATGTGGCCTCCCATTTGAGTATTGATGAGACGGTAGAACTTAATGCTAATGAAGAGAAGGTTATTCCCTTTAATTTAGATACAAAAGATTTAAAAGATGGCACCTATTTAGGTGCCATTTCTTTTAGAGAAAAACAATCTGGAGAATCTACAAGTATAAAAAATGACGACAAGCAGACAGGGACAATTGAAACCAATTATGAAATTGAAAAAATACTACCTGTTGAATTTACGATAGGAAAGCCAACTGCAATTGATAACAAATCATTAGCTAAGTCTTTCGTTAAAGCTGTGCGACAAGAAGACGGTAATTTAAAAATTGATGTGGAAAATGATAATGCTGCTTTAGTAGATGGAGGCAAAATCGATATTACTGTTTTAAAAGATGCATCAAAGGTGTTCTCTTTTGAAACAAACATACAGCTAGCTCCAAAATCAAAGACAACTTTAGAAATCCCTTGGAATGGAGATCTATCCAGTGGTGATTACAAGGCATCTGTAGAAACCACT
>NZ_JBIBYR010000090.1:0-1130 GCF_043083485.1 Streptomyces sp. NPDC014727
TAAACTACCCACCAGGCACTGTCCCTGAACCAGATCATGGCCCGAGGTTAGAAGTCCAATACGATCAGAGTGGTATTTCAACGACGACTCCCACCACACTGGCGTGTGGCTTTCACAGTCTCCCACCTATCCTACACAAACCGTACCGAACACCAATACCAAGCTATAGTGAAGGTCCCGGGGTCTTTTCGTCCTGCCGCGCGTAACGAGCATCTTTACTCGTAATGCAATTTCGCCGAGTCTGTGGTTGAGACAGCAGAGAAGTCGTTACGCCATTCGTGCAGGTCGGAACTTACCCGACAAGGAATTTCGCTACCTTAGGATGGTTATAGTTACCACCGCCGTTTACCGGGGCTTAAATTCTCAGCTTCGCGCCGAAGCGCTAACCGGTCCTCTTAACCTTCCGGCACCGGGCAGGCGTCAGTCCGTATACATCGTCTTACGACTTCGCACGGACCTGTGTTTTTAGTAAACAGTCGCTTCTCTCTGGTCTCTGCGACCCAACCCAGCTCACGGTGCAAGACCGGTCACCAGATCAGGTCCCCCTTCTCCCGAAGTTACGGGGGCATTTTGCCGAGTTCCTTAACCACAGTTCTCTCGATCGCCTCGGTATTCTCTACCTGACCACCTGTGTCGGTTTGGGGTACGGGCCGTGTACCAACTCACTAGAGGCTTTTCTCGGCAGCATAGGATCACTGAATTCACCTCAATCGGCTACGCATCACCTCTCAGGCTCATGTTGTGCGGATTTGCCTACACAACGCCCTACAGGCTTACACCAGTACAACCACTCACTGGCCCAGCTACCTTCCTGCGTCACCCCATCGCTTGACTACTACACCCAGGGTCCCGTGCATCCCCCTCACGTCTCCCGAAGGAGATCGCTCAGGTTCAGGACGGTTAGCACAGATGATTCGCCATTGGGCGCGGATACACGGGTACGGGAATATCAACCCGTTGTCCATCGACTACGCCTGTCGGCCTCGCCTTAGGTCCCGACTCACCCTGGGCGGATTAACCTGGCCCAGGAACCCTTGGTCATTCGGCGGACGAGTTTCTCACTCGTCTTTCGCTACTCATGCCTGCATTCTCACTCGCACAGCCTCCACAACTAGTTCACACTGCTGCTT
>NZ_JBIBYR010000091.1:0-1086 GCF_043083485.1 Streptomyces sp. NPDC014727
GGCCTCGCCCGGAACGGCTGCCGTTGTCATTCGCGCAGCGCCGGCTGTGGTTCCTGCACCGCTTCGAGGGCCCCTCAGCGACATACAACGTCCCCATGCGGCTTCGGCTCCAGACCCCACCCGACACAGAAGCTCTGGTATCCGCGATTCGTGACGTCGTACGACGGCACGAAAGCCTGCGCACCATCTTCACCGAAATCGACGGCACACCAGTACAACACGTATTGCCCGCCGAAACAGTCGACATCCCCGTCGACGTTCAGCAAGCCACAACACCAGCACAGCTGGAAACACTGGTCGACCAAGTCGCCCGACACGAATTCGACCTGCACACACAAATCCCTATACGCACCCGAATCATCAACACCGACGACCACCACTACACCCTGATACTGGTCGTCCACCACATCGCCGCCGACGGATGGTCACTCGTCCCACTGATGCGAGACCTCTCCGACGCCTACGCAGCACGCTGCGACGGAAACGAACCCAACTGGGAACCGCTCACCGTCCAATACGCCGACTACACCCTCTGGCAACGCGAAATCCTCGGCACCGAAAACGACCCCGACTCCCTCCTCTCACACCAATTCAACTACTGGCGCACCGAACTCGCCAACCTCCCCGAACAAACCACACTTCCCTTCGACCGACCCCGACCCCCCACCGCCACCTACCACGGCGACATACAACCCCTCCACATCGAACCCGACACCCGCGACGCCATCGAACACCTCGCCCACCAACACGGCGCCACCCCCGCAATGATCACCCAAGCCGCCCTCGCCGTCCTCCTCAACAAACTCGGAGCCGGCAACGACATCCCCCTCGGCTCCCCCATCGCCGGCCGCACCGACGACGCCCTCAACAACCTCATCGGATTCTTCGTCAACACCTGGGTCCTACGCGTCAACCTCCAAAACACCGACACCTTCACCGACATCCTCACCCAAGTCCGCGAAAAAGCACTCGCCGCCTACGCCAACCAAGACGCACCCTTCGAACAACTCGTCGAACTCCTCAACCCCACCCGCACCACCGCCCACCACCCCCTCTTCCAAATCTCCCTCGCCTTCCAAAACAACA
>NZ_JBIBYR010000092.1:0-1051 GCF_043083485.1 Streptomyces sp. NPDC014727
GGGGACGTTGTATGTCGCTGAGGGGCCCTCGAAGCGGTGCAGGAACCACAGCCGGCGCTGCGCGAATGACAACGGCAGCCGTTCCGGGCGAGGCCCCGCCACGACCGGAATCTGCACCGGCCGCCCGTCCAGCTGTGGTGCCAGCTGCGCCACCGTCGGGTACTCGAAGAACAGGCGTATCGGCACCTCGACGCTCAGTACGGTCCGGATACGGGACAGTAACCAGGTGGCCAGCAGCGAGTGGCCGCCCAGACCGAAGAAGCTGTCGTCGATCCCGACCTCGGTGACGTTCAGCACCTCCGCGAACAGCCCGGCCAGCACTTCTTCCTGAATGTTGCGTGGCTTCCGATACTCCGGAACGACTTGCTCCGCCGCCTTTTCGTCGACGCGTTGCACCAACTCCAGCCGGCCATCGCGGGTCCACCGGGCCGGCTGACTGGCGCGGTAGAGACCGGAGCCGGGCGGGCCGTAGGGGTTCGTCTCGAAGTGCCCGTCGGTCGATCGGTCCCGATCCGACGGCACGCCCGATACGTACAGGTCGCCCACCACACCGATGGGCACCAGCTGCAACTCGCCGTCCAGCACGTGGACCCGGGCGTCTTGGACTTTTTCCACCAGTGACCGGACCGCTTCGTGACGAAGGGCCTCGGTTTGCCGGCTCCAGGTTTCGAGGAGTTGGTGGCGTTCGTGGGGGAGGAGTACGTCGATGGTTCGGAGTGGGGTGTCCGGGTTGGTGACGGCTGTTTTCAGCAGGTCGAGATAGCGGGTGATGAGCTGTTCGATGGTTTCGCGGTCGAAGAGGTCGGTGGCGTATTCGACTATTCCTTTGTAGCCGGTGTTGCCGTTTTCGTCGTCTGGTGGTTCGACGATGTTGAAGAGGAGGTCGAATCGTGAGGTGCCGGTTGAGGTGGGTTGGTAGGTGGTGTTGATGTTGCCGAGGGTGAGGTGGGGGAGGCTGTTGTTTTGGAAGGCGAGGGAGATTTGGAAGAGGGGGTGGTGGGCGGTGGTGCGGGTGGGGTTGAGGAGTTCGACGAGTTGTTCGAAGGGTGCG
>NZ_JBIBYR010000093.1:0-1046 GCF_043083485.1 Streptomyces sp. NPDC014727
CCAGGTAAGCCATTAGGCCCAGGAACCTCCTCTCGATTTCCTCCCAGCTATGCCGGGGATACGACAGAGCGCCTCGTGGCGCACTTGAAGCGCTCGACCTTGCCGTTGGTCTGAGGCCGGTACGGCCGCGTGCGCTTGTGCGAAATGCCCTGTGCTGTAAGGGAGCTGCGCCAGAGGTGGCTCTTGTAGCAGGCGCCGTTGTCGGTCAGGACGCGTTCGACGGTGATCCCGCTCTGGGTGAAGAACGCGTGGGCCCGCTGCCAGAATCCGACGGCGGTCTCCTTCTTCTCGTCGGCGAGGATCTCGCTGTAGGCGAGGCGGGAGTGGTCGTCGACGGCGTTGTGGAGGTAGCTGTAGCCGGCTCCGGAGCGTGTCTTGCGGCCCGCCTGGCGTCCGAGAGTCTTGTGTCCACCGCCGTCGGGGATGTTGCCGAGCTTCTTGATGTCGACGTGCACCAGCTCGCCCGGGCGGTCGCGCTCGTAGCGGCGGATCACCCGGCCGGTGGCCCGGTCCAGGTGCGTGAGCCGGGCCAGGCGGTAGCGGGTCAGGACGCGGTGGACCGTGGCCGGGTTCAGGCCCAGGAGGTAGGCGATGCGGGCCGGTCCCCACCGGCGCAGGACGCGGACCTTGATGATCCGGCGTTCGGTGCGGGTCGGGGTCCGGCGCGGGCTGCGGTGTGGCCGGCTGGAGCGGTCGGCCATGCCTGCCTCGCCGAGTTCGCGGTAACGGCCGACCCATCGCTGAGCCGTCGTGGGTGAGACCTGGAAGCGTTCGGCGGCCCGGCGCAGGGTCCAGCCGTCCTCGACGACGCAGCGGGCCAGGCGCAGGCGTCCGGTCTCGGTCAGGGGTGCATTACGGTGGGGCACGAGGGCCTTTCGGTCGGTGTAGACGTCGCAATCCACACCGAACTCGAAAGGCCCTCACCCGTTCAAGATCCCTCAGCCGAGATCTGGTGTCGGCGTACGGGCTGTAGTGCAGAGGCATGTACGGGCTGATGTACAGAGTTTGAGTCTGTGTCAACTGACCGCCGTGATGCCGCCTTCGAT
>NZ_JBIBYR010000094.1:0-1032 GCF_043083485.1 Streptomyces sp. NPDC014727
GGGTTTTCTGAAGCAGATGTTAATATGAATGCACCGAGTTTATTTACAGATTTATTTTGTATAAGCTATGTCAATCATATGGCAAGAGCTGGATTATTAGCCTATGGTGGTTCTCTTGGCATGAGTATTAGAAAAGATATAAGGGATTATTTTATAGAGGGAATCTCTGAAACGACTAAATTATATGATAAAAGCACACAAGTAATGCTAAATAAAGGGATATTTTTAAGAGCACCCTATATACCTGTTCCAACTGAGACGGATTACATAGACAGTAAAAAGTATTTAGGTGGATTTAATCTATTAAGCGACAAGCGTCCTTTAAATGCAATTGAAATTTCTCACTTATATTTAAATATTCAAACCAATCATATAGGGATGAAAATTAGCCTTGCTTTTGCACAGACTTCGCCATTAAAAGAAGTTCAGGACTTTTTGTTAACTGGTAAAGAGATATCCAAAAAACATATGAAAATTTTTATGGATTCTTTGCTTGGTTGTGATATTGAAGCACCCATGTCACCCGATCATGGTATTTCTGATTCCACGACCCAAACGTTTTCAGACAAATTAATCATGTTCCATATGGCATTACTAAGTGCAAGTGGAACTGGTAACTATGCTACTGCAGCCGCAGCTAGTCAACGCAACGATCTAGCAACTAGTTATGAACGCCTATCCCTTGAAATTGCTACATTTGCAAAGTCGGGAGCCGACATTATGATAAAGAATAATTGGCTTGAACAACCACCAGGAACTAAGGATAAAACGAAGTTAGTGAAAAATAAACATGATGGTCATTAAATGTAAAGCCAACTTAAACCGAAGGGAGGTCATTTATTCAATCGAAGAAGTAAATGATTTAGGGGTATATTAATTTTGGGACACTTAACAAGAGTTGTTTTAAGCCTTATTTTAGCGATTTTATTTAAATTACTTATTTAACTACTCTTATTTAAAAAGCAACGCTTTAAAAAGTGATTATGAAGGTCTAGTGAGCATTAGAGAGGAATTTTATCTCTAAAAATGACC